>JABBNZ010000142.1 GCA_019352035.1 Pseudomonadota bacterium
ATGCGGGATTCGGCTTGCGCTTAGGCAACGCCCGAACGGGGCTCGGCAACGTGATTCACATCGACCTTGCCTTTCCGTTCGATGGGGGCACGAACATCAAGCACGTGCAATTCCTGGTGCAGACCGAGCAGGAATTTTAAGCCGGCGTCCGGGTGCGCGTTACTTGCGCTTAGGTCCGAGCCCCGGTGGGCTCAGCACGGTGCCATCGGGCAGCCGGATGCCGCTGCCGCCGGGAGGGGGCGCGGGACGGGCCGGCGGAGCCTTCGGCGTCTCAGGGAGGGGAGGCTTCGCCGCACCGGCTCCAGGTATGCCGGAAGCCTTGGCGGCGGCCGCCGCCGGCTTGGGCACCGGGGCTGCCGCCGTCTGCGGGATCTTTTCCTCTTCCGGCGCATGCGGAGGCAACACCTCCACCGACAGGGTGAAGGTGCGCTTTTCCGCACCTTGTAGAGCGCCCACATTGACCACCTGGCGGTCGATCTCCTCGCCGCGATCGTTGCGGATCGAGAGGGTGATGTAGTACTCCCACACCTCCTCGACCGGCGGGTGGCGGATGATCCCCTCCACCTTGAGCGCCGAAGTCGCGGCCACCTGACGCTTCGCCGCTTCCGAGTCGAAGCGCAGGTGGTGCATGCAGCCCGGGCAGATGCTCAGGCTCTCGAGAATGACCGCCTTGCAGTGCGGGCAGGTGCGCGTCTTGCCCGTCGGGGACGGGCGAGAAGCGACGCTCATCAGCTACCGAATCCCTTCGCCTCGGCCTTGGAGCGGGTCTCCCCTTCCCAGCCGAACTCGACCTGGCCGCGCATGCGCGAGCCCGCAGCCACCGTGAGGGAGCCGGCCTTGACGTCGCCGCTGATCACGCCGCCTTCGAGGAGCTCCACGCGCTTGGCGTTCTCGATGTTGCCGACGAGCTCACCGCCTACCACCACCACGCTGGCCTTGACCTGGCCGTCGAGGTGCGCGCCCGAGTCGAGGGTCACGTTGCCATCGACGTGCACGTCACCTTTGAAGCGGCCCGCGATGCGCACGTGGCCGGAGCCGGCGATCTTGCCCTCGATGGTCAAGTCCGAGGCAATGACGGATTCTTTCATGTCGAGGCGCTGCTCTTTGGCGGGACGGCGGGAGGCTTCCGGGGTAAGAGGGGCGACGTTGCTCTTTTCCGGCGGTGCGGCCGGGGGCGGGGCGACGCCGAAGCCTGGCGAGGCTCCTGCCGAAGGGCTAGCGGTTCCAGTGTTCGAGTCTTTCCAAAGCGCCATGAATGGCCCCCGATGAGATATGTAGTGAGGAGCGTCGAAAGGTACTCGTCGCCGAGGCCAAGAGCCAGTGTCTCTGCACACCGACAAGCCGCCGTCAAGCCCCCGGCGGCGCCCCGAGCGGTGCCCCAGGCACAGGGATGTGCCCCGCCGCCGCAGGTGGCTCGTATGAGTCACGCGGCCTGCGTCCCGCACCTTACGGCTTTGAGAAGTACGTCAAAATCCGCTCCCTTGGTGACGAAGGCGCAGGCCCCGCGGCGCTTGGCCTCCCTCGCGATATCCTCGCTGAAGGCGAGCCCGCTGAAGACGATGATCTTGAGCGACGGCAGGGCCTGGGCCAGCTCACCGATCAGCGGCAGGCCGCTCCCCCCCTGGAGCATCAGATCGAGGATGAGGGCATCGGCCGCGGTGCGCTTTGCCGCCGTCAGCACCTCTGCGGCCTCGGCGACCTGCCCGACACAGCGCATGTCGGGCTCGGTGTCGATCAGTTGGCTCATGATGTCGCTGAGATCCCGGTGGTTCTCCGCGATGAGCACTCGCAGCGGTTGCTGTTGTTCCTGCAAAGGGTCTCCCCGCCGGAAGGGATGGGCCGGGCGCTCTGAGCAATTCGTATGCCCGGCGCCTCAGTCCTCGATGAGCCGAAGTAATTCCTCCGTCTTCTCCCGCATCAGCGTCTCGCTGCCGCGCGTCTCGACGTTCAAGCGCACCAGCGGCTCGGTGTTGGAGCCGCGCAGGTTGAACCGCCACTCGGGAAATTCCATCGAGAGTCCATCGGTGAAGTCGATGCTGGCGGCGCCGCTCTCATACTGCTGCCGAACCCGCGCCAGGATCGACTTCGCGTCCGATTTCAGATGCCGGTTGATCTCGCCGCTGATCGGGAAGAGCCGCATGCGCTCGCCCACGAGCTTCGACAGCGGCCCCCGCTCGGCGATCACCTGCAACGCGATGAGCCACGGAATCATGCCGCTGTCGCAGTAGGAGAAGCTGCGGAAATAGTGGTGCGCGCTCATCTCGCCGCCATAGACGCCGTCGACTTCGCGCATCTTCTGCTTGATGAAGGCATGTCCGGACTTGCAGAGGACGGGCTCGCCGCCGTGACTGCGCACCAGATCGATGGTGTTCCAGATGAGGCGCGGATCATGGACGATGCGCGCACCCCGCTCGCGCGCCAGGAAGCCTTCCGCGAGCAGGCCGACGAGGTAGTAGCCCTCGATGAACCGTCCCTGCTCGTCGAAGAAGAAGCAGCGGTCGTAGTCCCCGTCCCAGGCGAGCCCGACATCGGCGCCGCTGCGGCGCACCACTTCCGCCGTGGCCGCGCGGTTCTCCTCCAGCATCGGGTTGGGAACGCCGTTCGGGAAGGTGCCGTCGGGTGTGTGATTGACCTTGATGAACTCGAACGGCAGGTGCGGCTCGAGCTGATCGATGACCAGCCCCGCGCCGCCGTTGCCCGGATTGACGACGACCTTGAGCTTACGGAGCTTGGAGCGGTCCACATACCCCAACAAGTGCTCGAGGTATTTCGCATGGATGTCGAGCGGACGGTCGCTCCCGGGCTTCGCCGCCTTCGCAGGCCAGCGAGCCGCCTCGATCATGGCGCGCATCTCGTTGAGCCCGGTGTCGCTGCTCACCGGCCGCGCCTGCTCCCGGACGAACTTCATGCCGTTGTAGTCCGGCGGATTGTGGCTGGCGGTGACCATGATGCCGCCGTCGAGCGACTCGGCGAAGGTGGCGAAGTACGCCCCTTCCGTGCCCCATAACCCGATGTCGAGCACGTCCGACCCGCTGTCGGTCAATCCGCGCTTCACCGCCGCGGCAAGCTGTGGGCTCGACAGCCGGATGTCGTGTCCCACCGCCACGCGCTTAGGTCTCACCAGAGCGGCGAAGGCTCTGCCAATGTCGTACGCCAGCGACTCGTTGATCTCGTCCGGGATGCGGCCGCGGACGTCGTAAGCCTTGAAGGAATTGAGATTGATCATCGCGTCATGATAACCGTCGAGTGCTGTCGGTATGCAGAAACTGCGAGTTCAGACGCCAAGCTAGACGCCTTCGCGTATTGCTGCGCGAATCAGCCAGAAATATACCCTGTCCATGGTTCGCAAAGGCGATCACGATGCTGGGGCTGGCCCTGATGCAGCCCAGCGGGCCGGCGCAGTACACTCAGCCACCGCGAGAGGCTCATGAGCGCCGTTCCAATGGAAGATCTGCCGCGTCGGCACCGCATCACCGTCCAGGATTACCACCGCATGGCGGAGGTTGGCCTGCTCGCACCGGATGCCCGCGTCGAGCTGATCGAAGGCGAGATCATCGACATGGCACCGATAGGACCTCTCCACGGGGGAACCGTGATGATGCTGGATCAGAGGCTGCACGAGACGGTGGGCAGCCGCGCCATGATCCTATGCCAGGGATCGATCGTTCTCGGCGAATACTCGCAGCCGCAGCCCGATCTAGCGGTGCTGCGGCCGCGGGCGGACTTCTACCGCAGCGGGCATGCGGCCCCTTTGGACACGCTGCTCGTGATCGAAGTGAGCGACACGACCTGGCGATACGATCGGGACAGAAAGGTCCCGCTCTATGCCCGTCATGGGATACCGGAAGTGTGGATCGTCGATCTGCCCCGTTCGATGGTGCATTTCTTCCGGGGACTCTACGGTGAGGCGTATACCGATGAAACCTCTACAAAGGCTCCAGGAGTAGTGTCCCTCCCAGGACTGCCGGGAGCCTCGGTCGATCTCTCCGCCTTGTTCATTGGCTGAAACAGATCTGCGGGCCGTTTCAGCGGCGGAGGAACAGCTAGGTCGTCGTCCCCTGGCGGCCGTAGTGATCCTCGAGCCGCACGATGTCGTCCTCCCCCAGGTACGAGCCCGACTGCACCTCGATGATGTGAAGCGGGATCCTTCCGGGGTTCTCGATCCGGTGCCGCTCTCCGATCGGGATGTAGGTCGACTGGTTCTCCTCGAGCAGGAAAACCTCATCGCCGCGGGTGATCCGCGCCGTGCCGGACACGACGATCCAGTGCTCCGCGCGGTGATGATGCAGCTGCAGGGAGAGGACGGCGCCCGGCTTGACCTTCAGGCACTTCACCTGGAAGCGCGGGCCGTTCTGGATGCTGTCGTAGCTGCCCCAGGGGCGGAAGACCTCCCGGTGCAGGGAATGCTCGTATCGCCCCTGCTCCTTGAGCTTGAACACCAGCTTCTTCACGTCCTGCACGCGGCTGCGCGGCGCGACCAGCACGGCATCCTTGGTCTCCACCACCACGTGATCCTTCAGGCCCACCGCCGAGACCAGCCGGCTCTCGGAGTAGAAATAGCACCCCTCCGAGTCCTCGCAGATCACGTCCCCGCGGGAAACGTTGCCGTGCGCATCGGCCTCACTGGCCTCGTGCAGGGCCGCCCAGGAGCCGACGTCGCTCCAGCCCGCGGCGAGCGGCACCACGACGGCGTCGGAGGTCTTCTCCATCACCGCGTAGTCGATCGAATCCGCCGGGCAGGCCTGGAAGAGCTGCTTGTCGATGCGCATGAAGTCGAGGTCCGCCTTCGCGGCCTCGAGAGCCTCGGCGCAGGCGCTCGCGATCTGCGGCGCCAGGCGCTCGAGCTCTTCGAGATACCGCCGCGCCCCGAAGAGGAACATGCCGCTGTTCCAGTAGTACTCCCCGGAGGCGACGAATTCCTTCGCCGCGGCGGGGTTCGGCTTCTCCACGAAGCGCGCGATCCGATACACCGGACCGCTCGCCGGGCCCCGCTGAATGTAGCCGTAGCCGGTCTCCGGGGTCGTCGGCACGATGCCGAAAGTGACGAGCTGTCCCGCCTGCGCGGCACCGACGGCCGCGCGCACGGCCTTGTGGAAGGCCGGCACATCACGGATCACGTGGTCCGCGGGAAGCACGAGGAGCAGCGGATCACCGGCCGCCTTCGGACCCGCCTTCTTGAGCGCGGCGTGGGCGGCGAGCGCGATGGCAGGCGCCGTATTGCGTCCCATCGGCTCGAGCACGATGGCCTGCGGGTCCACGCCCAGCTGGCGCAGCTGCTCCGCCACCAGGAAGCGATGCGCCTCGTTGCACACCACCACCGGCGGCGCGGCCGCCAGGCCCTCGAGCCGCAGCACCGTCTGCTGGATCATGGTGCGCTCGCCCGTGAGGGCCAGGAGCTGCTTCGGGTAGAGCTCGCGCGAGAGCGGCCAGAGACGGGTGCCGGCGCCGCCTGAGAGGATGACTGGAACGAGCATGGGGATTACCGCCCTTCGACCGGCCGGCCGCGCCCGATCGCGTGATAGGTCAGACCGAAACGACCGACCATCGCCGGGTCATAGAGATTGCGGCCGTCGAAGATGAGCGGCGTTTTGAGCAATTGCCGCAGTCGCTCGAAATCGGGGCTGCGAAATTCCTGCCACTCCGTCACGATGGCCAGAGCATCCGCGCCCTCCACCGCCTCATAGGCGTTCCGGGCCAGCTCGAAGCTCTCGTTGCCGTCATAGATGCGCTTCGCCTCGGCGGCGGCCACAGGGTCATAGGCGCGTACCCGGGCCCCCGCCTCGAGCAGGCGGTCGATGATGGTCCGCGCGGGCGCCTCCCGCATGTCGTCGGTATTGGGCTTGAAGGCGAGCCCCCAGAGGGCAAAGGTGCGCCCCTTCAGCTGCTCGCCGAAGTGCTGGCGTATTTTCGCGACCAGAACCTCTTTCTGCCGGGCGTTCACCGCCTCCACGGCGGCGAGAATCTGTGGCTCGTGCTCGACCTCGCGGGCCGAGCGAATGAGGGCCTGGACGTCCTTGGGGAAGCAGGAGCCGCCGTAGCCCGTCCCGGGGTAGATGAAGCTGTAGCCAATGCGGGGATCGGAGCCGATGCCGACCCGGACTTTCTCGATGTCCGCGCCCAGCCGCTCCGAGAGGTTCGCCAGCTCGTTCATGAAGCTGATCTTGGTGGCGAGCATGGCATTCGCCGCGTACTTGGTGAGCTCCGAGGAGCGGATGTCCATGACGATCAGGCGGTCATGGTTGCGCGTGAACGGCTCGTAGAGGGCGCGCATGAGCTCCGTTGTCCGGGGATTGTCCGTGCCGACCACCACCCGGTCCGGCTTCATGAAATCCTGGATCGCCGCGCCCTCCTTGAGGAATTCCGGGTTCGAGACCACGTCGAACTCGCCCGGCGCGCCCCGGGCCTTGAGGGTCTGCTCGATCTCCCGGCGCACCTTGTCCGCCGTCCCGACCGGGACCGTGGACTTGGTGACCACCACGCAGTAGCGGTTCATGTGGCTGCCAATGGTGCGGGCGGCACCCAGCACGTAGCGCAGATCCGCCGAACCGTCCTCATCCGGGGGCGTACCGACCGCAATCAGCTGAAACAGGCCGTGTTCCACGCCGTGAACGGCATCTGTGGTGAATTCGATACGGCCGGCTTCGGAATTCCGCCGGATCAGAGCCTCGAGCCCGGGCTCATGGATGGGGATCTCGCCCCGGTTCAGCCGCTCGATCTTCCCCGCATCGACATCGACGCAGACGACATGGTTGCCGGCATCCGCCAGGCAGGCTCCTGTCACTAAACCGACATAGCCGGAGCCGAAAATTGTGACACGCATTGTTCAGGCAGCGTAACGGAAGGCTGGACCGCTCACAAGCACGAAGCTTGCCTAGGCTGATTCCAGGGCTTGGCGGCGATTCCCCTATACGAATCCACCAGACAAACGTGTCGGAAGTCCTTATCCGACATGAATTTTGTGTTTTCAAACCACTCAAGGCCTAGGTATACTCCGCGCGAGCTGAGAAGAAGCAAGCTGACGAGGGGATACTCAACCGCGCATGCGGTTGCTTGGCGGGAAGAC
>JABBNZ010000143.1 GCA_019352035.1 Pseudomonadota bacterium
TCTCGACAAGAGCGGGCAGCGGCAGTATCTGTCCAATTCCGCTGCCGAAGCCGCCCGGGTGAAGGCTCGCGAGGCCATACAGGCCGACTGCGGCGCCGGCGGCTAGCCTGACCGCGTTCCCGCCCCGGATTCGTTCCGAAAACGACGCGCCGGCACTATAGTGGCGGCTGCGGGAGCGCCGTGCGAACGGTGCCCGCAGGGCTGTGCGACGAGTCATCGAGACCCGCCGTGCAAAGCAAGCGATTGAGCGGCCGAGGCCGACCTGGGGCCGCGAGATCGAAAAATGAATCGACTGGCCGCTAAAACGGCCGGAGGCCGGTTTTAGCCAATGAAAACAGGATTCGTGGGCTTGGGGGCGATGGGCACTCACATGGCCCGCAACCTCCATCGTGCCGGTCTGCTCGCGGCGGTGTGGAACCGTACCGCCGAGAAGGCTCGCGCGATGGCCGCGGAGCTCGGCGTGAAGGCGCCTGAGACCCCGGCAGAGCTGGCCGCTGGCGTCGATGCGGTCGTCATCTGCGTTTCGGCCGACGACGATGTGCTGGAAATCGTGCGTGCTCTGGCGCCCGGTCTGGCCGCGGGCAGCCTGACCATCGACTGCTCCACCGTCGCGGCCGATACGGCGCGCAAGGCCGGGGAGCTTCTGGGCAAGCAGGGCGTGGAATTCCTCGATTGCCCGGTGAGCGGCGGCGTCGAGGGAGCACGGGATGCCACCCTTGCCGTCATGGCCGGCGGCAGCACCCAGGCGTTCGAGCGTGCACTGCCGGTGCTGCAGGCCATGGGGCGGACCATCACCCATTTCGGGCCGATCGGCAGCGGCCAGGCCGCGAAGGCCACCAATCAGATCATGTGCGCCGGCATCATCGAGGCCGTCTCGGAGGCGATGGCGTTCGCGCGCGCCCAGGGCCTTCCCATGGAGAAGCTGATCGAGACGCTCGGCAAAGGCGCGGGCTCGAGCTGGTACTTCGTGCATCGCGCGCCCAACATGGCGCGCGGCAGCTACCCGGCGGGCTTTCGCGTGAGGCTGCACGCCAAGGACCTGACCATCTGCCGCGACATGGCGGCGCGCTTCGGCGTTGCGCTGCCGGTGGTCGAGCGGATGTTGGCCGAGTACGCCGAGCTCATCTCCCGTGGGTACGGCGATGAGGACATCTCCGCCACTTTCCGGCTGAAGGCGGAGCTCTTCGAGCCCTCGCGAGGAACCGCTCCATCCGCCTGACCCGAAGCGCGATGCCGCGGCAGGCGCTGCGCGGCGGCGCGGAGTCCCTTTACCTTCCGGATTTCTGCGCCTCGGGCGCCGTCCTTGCGATCGTGCTCATCGTCGAGCTGACGGCCATCGTGCTCGCGCTGGCCCGCGAGGGCGGCCCAGCGCGCGGAGCGCTCGAGTTCTGGGCGGACCTCGCCCGAACCTCGCTGTTCCTTCTCTGGACCGGCCTCGTCTGCGCCGCGCTCCTTTGCTGGACGCGCCGGCGGCTCGAGCGGCTGACCGTCGCGCGCGGCTCGGCAGCCGTCCTGCTGCTGCTCACGGCCGCCATTGCTGCCATCTCGGCCGCCGCCTATCTCATCGGGCGCAGCCACGCCGTCGCCGTGGCGGGCACGGCCGAGTTCTTCCCGTCCGCGGCCGGTCCCTTCGTGCTGCGCAACGTAGCGATCGGCTTCGTGATCATCGCGGTGGCGCTGCGGTACTTTTACGTGACGCACCAGTGGCGCCGTAACATCGAGATGCGCGCGGCCGCCAGGGTGCACGCGCTGCAGGCGCGCATCCGCCCGCATTTCCTCTTCAACAGCATGAACACCATCGCCTCGCTCACCCGCTCCGACCCGATGCTCGCCGAGCAGGCGGTGCAGGACCTGGCCGATCTCTTCCGCGCCTCCTTGAGCGATCAGCGCCAGACCATCACGCTCGAGGAGGAGCTCGAGGTGGCGCGAACCTATCAGCGCATCGAGGAGCTGCGCCTCGGTCCGCGGCTGCGCGTGAGTTGGGACATCGACAGGCTGCCGCGCGATGCCCGGGTCCCCGGCCTGCTGCTGCAGCCGCTGATCGAGAACGCGATCTATCATGGCATCGAGCCGCGGCCCGAGGGCGGCACGGTGAGCGTCGTGGGCGAGCTCACGGGCGAGCTGGTCACCGTCATCGTCCGCAATCCGGTGGCGGAGCGCCAGAGCGAGCGCGAAGGCAACCGCCTGGCGCTCGCCAACATCCGCGAGCGGCTGGCCCTGCTGTACGGCGATCTCGCGCTGGTGAAGGCGGGGCGCTTCGAGGATGAGTACATCGTGACCCTGCGCTTCCCCCACGTGAGCACCCGTGACGCCAACAGCAAGTAAGGGAGCCGCCAAAAGCGGCCTTTTGCCGGCGGGACCGAGCAGTGTGAATGGGCTGGCCGCTTACAAGATCGCCGGGAGCGATTTTGGACGGCGAATGCCGGCGCCCGAGGGGCGAGGCCCGGGAGGGGCCGAGCGACGCGCCGCGGGCGGCTTTGAGCCAATCGGCCAACAGGCCTGATTCGATGCTGAAGGTCCTGATCGTGGATGACGAGCCGCCCGCGCGCGAGCGTCTGCGCAGCCTCCTGGCGGAGATGGGCGACACCGAGATCGTGGGCGAGGCCGGCAGCGGCACCGAGGCGCTCATCCAGGCGACGACTCTCTCCCCTGACGTCGTGCTGCTCGACGTTCGCATGCCCGGCATGGATGGCATCGAGGCGGCGAGGCACCTGAGCACTCTGGAGGAGCCGCCCGCGGTCATCTTCACCACCGCCTACGATCAATACGCCGTCAACGCCTTCGAGACGCGGGCCGTGGGATATCTGCTCAAGCCCATCCGCAAGGAAAAGCTGGCCGCCGCCCTCATTCAGGCGGGACGCCTCACGCGCCCGCAGCTTCAGCGCCTCGCGGCCGCCGCGAGAGCCGAGCGCCGCACGCACATCGCCGCGCGCAATCGCGAGGGCCTGCGCCTCATTCCCGTCGAAGAGGTGCAGTATTTCTTCGCCGAGCAGAAGTACACGACCGTGCGGCACCTGCGCGGCGAGGATCTGATCGAGGACTCCCTGCGGGCGCTCGAGGAGGAGCTCACTTCCGATTTCGTGCGCATCCACCGCAACGCGTTGGTTGCCGTGCGCCACCTCGATCGCATCGAGCGCAACGCCGATGGCCAGTACTTCGTGCGGCTGCGAGGCTGCGAGGCGCCGCTCGCCGTGAGCCGGCGCATGGCGGGCGAGCTGCGCGAGCGGTTCAGATTATGAGATATGCTGCCTCCCGTGATGCGCCTCGAGTTCACCAAGATGCACGGGCTCGGCAATGACTTCGCCGTGTTCGATGCCCCCGCCGCCGCGCCGGTCGACGGCGCGCTGATCCGGCAGCTCTCGGATCGCCATACCGGCATCGGCTTCGACCAGGCGCTCGTGCTCGAGCCGCCCAGGCGCGCCGACAGCGCCGTGTTCTACCGCATCTTCAATGCGGACGGCGTGGAGGTGGAGCAGTGCGGCAACGGCGCCCGGTGCATCGCGGCACTCCTTGCGGCCCGCGGGCTCGCGCCCGCGGGCGCGGTCACGCTGGACAGTCCCGCGGGCCTGATCCGGGCGCGCACGGTGCCGGGCGGGCTGGTCTGCGTGGACATGGGGCCGGTGCGCTTTGATCCGCGCGCCCTGCCATTCGACGCGCCGGCGGAAGCTGAGCGTTATCCGCTCGAAGTGGCCGGCGGCGGCAGCATCGAGATCGGGGCGGTCTCGATCGGCAATCCGCACGCCATCCTCGCCGTCGCGTCGGTCGATACGGCGCCGGTGGAGCGCTTCGGTCCCGCGATCGAGCGCCACCCGCGCTTTCCCAAGCGCGTGAACGCCGGCTTCATGCAGATCATCGACCGCACGCACATCCGTCTGCGGGTGTACGAGCGCGGCGCCGGCGAGACCCAGGCCTGCGGCACGGGCGCCTGTGCCGCAGTCGCGGTCGGAAGGCATTGGGGCGAGCTCGACCGCGACGTGCACGTCAGCGTGCGCGGCGGCGAGTTGCGCGTAAACTGGAACGGTCCGGGAGAGAACATCTGGCTGACGGGACCGGCCGAGGTATCCTTCGCGGGTCACGTAGAGGTTTAGCGAGCATGACGACACGAGAAGCCCGAGGAGTGGCCCCCAAGGAAAACGAGGAGGACGCGATCGCTGCGTATCTGCAGCACAATCCCGATTTCTTCGAGCGCCATCAGGCGCTGCTCACACGGTTGCGGGTGCCGCACGCGCGGGGCGGCTCCACCATCTCGCTGGTGGAGCGGCAGATCGAGGTCCTGCGCGAGAGGCACGCAGCTCTCGAGGGCAAGCTCACGGAGCTGGTGAGCGTCGCGCGCGCCAACGATGCGCTCGCCGAGAAGCTTCATCACTTCACGCGCAAGCTCCTGCGCGCGGGCGCGCGCGCGGAAGCCGTCGCGCGGATCGAGTCCAGCCTGCGGGAGGACTTCGACGCCTTCCACTGCGTGCTGGTGCTCATTGGCAAGTTCCCGGACCTCGCGCCGCAGCGCTTCGTGCGCACTGTCGCGTGCGACGATGCGGGATTGAAGTCGTTCGAGACGCTGTTTGCCAGCGGCAAGCCACGGTGCGGGCAGGTGCGCGATACTCAGCGCGAGTTCCTGTTCGGCCAGGATTCCAATGACATCGGCTCCGTGGCGTTGGTACCGCTCCTGCGCTCGGGCAATGGAGCCGGTCACTCCGGCCCGGCCGGACCGCTCGGCGTGCTGGCGCTGGGCAGCGCCGACCGCGACCGCTTTCATCCCGGGATGAGCACGGAGTTCCTGGGACGGATGGCGGATCTCATCGTCGACGCGCTCGGCGTGGGTGCGGGCGCGTGACGCCCGCGGGCGAGCGCTAGCTGTCCGGCTTCTCTGTCGGCCCGAGCGTGCGCACCGCATGACGCCCGCCGCCGTCGCCTGGATCGAGCGCTTTCGCCGGTTTCTTGCGGAGGAGCGGCGCTGCTCACCGCATACGGTGGCCGCCTACGGCCGCGATCTTCAGTCGCTGGTGGCGTACTGCGAGCGCACGGGTCTCGATAGCTGGACCGCCCTCGACAGCGGACACTTGCGATCGTTTGCCGCACGGCTGCATGGCGGCGGACTCGCGCCCCGCAGCATCCAGCGGCGGCTCTCGGCCGTGCGCAGCTTCTACGAATTCCTGCAGCGCGAGGGGCATGCGGCGCGAAGCAGCGCTCGAGCCCCGGATCCCACTGCGGCTGCCGACGGCGAGCGGCGCGAGGTCGAGACGATCCGCAGCAATCCGGGCAAAGACGTGCGGGCACCCAAGGCGGCGCGGCGGCTGCCGCAGACGCTCGATGCCGACCAGATGGCGCGCCTGCTCGAGATCCCGGCCGGCGAGCCCTTCGCCGCCCGCGACCGGGCGATCATGGAGCTGCTCTACTCCTCCGGGCTGCGGCTCGCGGAGATCGTCGGGCTCGATCTCGGAGCGCTCGATCTGCGCGACCGCATGGTCGATGTGCTCGGCAAGGGCAGCAAGGGGCGGCGGGTGCCGGTGGGTCGGGTGGCGATTCGCGCGCTCGAGCAGTGGCTCACCGAGCGCGCCGCGCTGGCTCGCCCGGGCGAGCAGGCGCTCTTCGTCGGCCGCTCGGGGCGCCGCCTCGGCCGCAGGTCGGTCGAGCTGCGGGTCGCGTACTGGGCGCGCCGCCAAGGCCTCGCCGCGCACGTGTATCCGCATCTGTTCCGGCATTCCTTCGCTTCGCACCTGCTCGAATCCGGCGCCGAGCTGCGCGGCGTGCAGGAGCTCCTGGGTCACGCCGATATCGCCACGACCCAGATCTACACCCACCTTGACTTCCAGCACCTCGCCCGCATCTACGACGCCACCCACCCACGCGCGCGGCGGGCCAAGACGCCCGCGAAATAGCGTCGATCCGGACCGAGGACTTGATGACCGATTCGCAGCGATTCGATCCGCACGGGACGACCATTCTCGGTGTGCGGCGCAACGGCGCCGTGGCGCTGGCCGGAGACGGTCAGGTGACGCTCGGCAACACCGTGATGAAGGGCAATGCGCGCAAGGTGCGCAAGCTCTACAACGACAAGGTGATCGCCGGCTTCGCCGGAGGCACGGCGGATGCCTTCACGCTCTTCGAGCGCTTCGAGGGCAAGCTGGAGAAATACGGCAATCTCACCCGCGCCGCCATCGAGCTGGCGAAGGACTGGCGCTCGGACCGTTATCTGCGGCGCCTCGAGGCGCTGCTGTTGGTCGGCGATCCGGGCAAGCTCCTCGTGATCTCCGGCAATGGCGATGTCATCGAGCCCGACATCGATGCGGCCGCCATCGGCTCCGGCGGGCAGTTCGCGCTCGCCGCCGCGCGCGCGATGCTGGAGACGACCGAGCTCGATGCCCGCAGCATTGCCGAGCGCGCCCTCAACATCGCCGCCGACATCTGCATCTACACCAACCGGAATCTCACCGTCGAGGAGCTCGGGTGTGACGCCGCCGCCAGGGCCTGAAGAACCGCAACGGAACACCATGTCATCGCTGACCCCCCGAGAGATCGTCCAAGAGCTCGACAAGCACATCATCGGCCAGGACGCCGCCAAGCGCGCCGTCGCCATCGCGCTGCGCAACCGCTGGCGGCGCATGCAGGTGCCGGAGCCGCTGCGCCAGGAGATCACGCCGAAGAACATCCTCATGATCGGGCCCACCGGCGTGGGCAAGACGGAGATCGCGCGCCGCCTGGCGCGGCTCGCCAACGCGCCGTTCGTCAAGATCGAGGCGACCAAGTTCACCGAGGTGGGTTATGTCGGCCGTGATGTCGATTCCATCGTCAAGGAGCTGGCGGACGTGGCCGTGAAAATCACACGCGAGCAGGAGATGCAGAAGGTCAGCGAGCGTGCGGCCGAGGCGGCGGAGGAGCGCGTGCTCGATGCCCTGCTGCCGAAGCCGCGCATGATGGGCTTCTCCACCGACGAGCCCGCCCAACCCCGCGACGCGGAGACCCGGCAGAAGTTTCGCCTCATGCTGCGTGCCGGGGAGCTCGATGACCGCGAGGTGGAGAT
>JABBNZ010000035.1:0-11031 GCA_019352035.1 Pseudomonadota bacterium
CGCCTGGATCTTCCACCACGACGTCATGTTCCTTAAGCCAATCGAGCGCGTGCCGCGCGCGGGCCGAAGCCGCAGGCCGAGCAGCAGCTCGGCGTGCTGCTCGCCTCCGGGCTGATCGTCGGCGAGGGCCTCCTCGGGGTCATCTTCGCCTTCCTGATCGGCTTCTCGGGCAGCCCCGCGCCGATCGCCCTCGTGGGCGATCGCTTCGCGCCGGCCTCGATCTGGCTGGGCGGCGCGGTATTCGCCGTGATCGTGTGGCTCCTCTACCGCTGGATCTCCCGCCTCGCACGGGACTGACCGCCTTTCCCTGAGGCACGGGGATGTGTGTGCCCCGCCGCCTCAGCCAACAGCACTGCCGCTGACCTCCGCGCCGGTATCCTCCGCCAGGCCCGCGTAGGCGAAGAGGGCGAGCGCCCCGAGGACGCCCATCGCGACGAGCGCCAGGCGGAAGTCGAACGGCGCGAGCAGGGACGCATGGCGCAGCAGCCGGCTGAAGTTCAGCAGCAGCGCCGCGACCGCGACGCCCAGGCCGCTGGCGACCTGCTGCGCGAGCGAGGAGAGGATGCTCGCCGAGGAGCGCTCCTCGGCGCCGATCTCGGCGAAGGCCGTATAGGTGAGCGCGGAGAGCTGCATCGAGCGGCTGCCGCCGGCGAAGAGGAGGATGGCGCCGGTGAGCAGCGCGGGCAGGCCGGGTGAGATGAGCGCGCATGCGCCGATGCCGGCCGCGGTCACCGCGCCGTTGACGATGAGGACCTTCCTCATGCCGAAGCGCCTGACGATCGGGTTGGTCACGGCCTTCATCAGCAGGTTGGCCAGCATGTAAACGAGCAGGAGCAGTCCCGAGTCGAGCGGCGAGAGGCCGAAGCCGACCTGGAGCATGAGCGGCAGGAGGAAGGGGGTGGCGCTGATCGCCGCGCGCGAGATACCGCCGCCGGAGATGCAGGCGACGAAGAAGGCGTGCCGACGCAGCGGAGCGAGACTCACCACCGGCTCGCGCGCGGCCCCGAGGTGGCGCATCGCGAGAATGCCGGCGACGGCCGCCGCGCAGAGGAACCCGACCGCGGCCGGGACGTCGATCCGCCGTGCGCTTGCGATGTCGATGCCGTACGTCAGGCAGCCAACAGCGGCCGCCAACAGCAGGAAGCCGGCGCGGTCGAACGAGCTTCGCTCCTCGGTGCGATGATTGGGGACGGCCGCGAGCGCGAGCGCGATGGCGACGATGCCGAACGGCAGGTTGATGTAGAAGATCCAGCGCCAGGAGACGGCGCTCGTGATGAATCCGCCGAGCGGCGGTCCGATGACCGGCGCGAGGAGCGAGGGCCACACCAGCATGGAGAGCGTCTGCATGAGCTCGCGCTTCTCGGAGTTGCGCAGCACGATCATCCGCCCGACCGGCGACATCATCGCCGCCATGCCGCCCTGCAGCAGCCGCCAGGCGATGAATCCGGCGAAGCCCGCCGCGAGCCCGCAAGCCATCGAGGCGGCGGTGAAGAGCGCGATCGCGGCGCAGAAGAGATTGCGCGTGCCCAGGCGGTCGGCCAGCCAGCCGCTCGCCGGAATGCACACCGCCGCCGCCAGGGCGTAGGCGGTGATGCCCTCGCTCATGCGGCTCGCCGTGGTCGCGAAGCTTTGCGCCATCGCGGGCAGCGCCGTCACGATGATCGTGCCATCGAGGTTCTGCATGAACTGCGCGCAGGCGACGATGAGCGCAATCCGCATCGAGGGCCGCGCCATCGCGGCCCTGAGGTCATGGAGAGGGGACATGCGCTCATTGTAGCCGCGGCGCGTGGCGGCTCACGAGGCGCCCCTCAGCCGCCCGCGGCGGGCTCCGCGCCGCCGATCGCCGCCACCATCCTGTCGGCGAGCTCGCCGAGGAGCGTACTCATGGCGGCGGCCTCACCCTGCGCCGTGGGGGCGGCCGCGGCCGTGAGGTGCTCGGAGCGGTTGAGCACGGGATGGGACTGCGAGCCCTGGAGCAACGTCCAGTCGGCATCGAGCACGACCTGGCCGGCGCCCCGGGGCTGGAACGTGAGGACATCGACGACGATGCCGCGGGCGTTCGCCGGTGCCGGCGCATCGGGCGCGATCACCATGCCGGGGGGCAGGCGGCTCGCCAGATCCTGAGTCAACACCCTGCGCATGGTCTCCCCGAGATCTCCGGCCCAGCGGTCCTGCGAGGAGATCTCGAGCCGGTTGCCGCTCAGGCCGCGCACCATCGAGCTGCGATCGAGCGCCGGCGGAATGTGCACCGCATCCACCTTCAGCGGCGCGTGAGCGCGGATCGCGCCGGCGGGGGCCCCCGGCGCCACCGCATCGAGCGTGAAGAACTGCGTGGGCGGGCTCGAGGCGCAGGCCCCCAGCGTCAGGACCCCCAATGTCAGGATCAGTCGCGCGGCGGGCAGGCGGTATGTCATGGCGCATCTCCTCCTCGTCCCCGGATCAGGGCCGCCGGGTGCCGGTCGAGATAGTTGGCGAGCGAGCGCACCGCGCGCGCGGCCTGCCTGATCTGCTCGGCGGTATTGGTGAGCCCGGTCTGGGTGGCGGTGCCGCTCATCAGGCGGTTGGCCGAGTTGGCCGTGCTCTCGAGGTCGCCCGCCGCGCGCCGCAGCCGCGCGATGAGCGGCCCGATCTGCGGTCCGGCCTTGGCGGTGGTCTGATGGATCTGGCGCAGGGCGGCATCGAGCTGCACGATGGCATCCTTCAATTTCGGCGACGCGGTCAATGCGGCGACGTGCTGGGTGATCTCGAGGACGTTCTGCGTGATGCGCTGGATGGGCACCTTCTTGATCCGGTTCACGATGCTGGCGATGCCGCCGCCGGAGGCCACCGGGATCTGCGGCAGCCCGTCGGCCGCCCGCAGCGGCCCGGCGGGCGGTGCGCCCGGCTGGCTCCGCAGGCTCACCTCATAGCGGCCGATGAGCGGAGGACTGCGCGTGAGGCGCGCGTGCATGCCTTGGTCGATCAGACGCTCGATCTCGCCGCAGACCTGGGCGGCGGTCGGAACGGCGCGCATGCCTTTGACATGAAAGAGCGAGGGATAGATCGCCAGGGTGGCGGGGGTCGAGATCGCGCCCGTCGTCGGGTCATAGGTGAAGCCGACATCCCGCACCTCGCCCACGGTGAAGCCGCGCAGCACCACCGGGGCGCCGCCCGAGAGCGAGCCCGCATCGCCGCCGAGGGAGATCTCGTAGAGGATCGGCCGCTCGCTGGCGGACGGGGCGATGGGCTTGCGCTCGAGCCCGATGAAGCGCCGCGATTTCCGCCCGGGCCCCGGGGACATGACGATGCTCGGGCCGGAGAGGAGCGAGCCGATGGAGGACAGGTTGCTCAGGGAAGGGTCGGCGCCTTTCAGCCAGAACCGTGTGCCGGTCCGCAGGAACTTCGCCCCCTCATCGTCGATCGATGCCGTCAGGATCACCGCGGTGCCGTCGCCGGTCAGCTTGATGCCCGTGACGTGGCCGACACGCGTGCCGCGCAGGACGATGTCCGTATTCTGCCTCTTCATCCCGTGCGCGTCGGTGAAGCGGATGGTGATGTCGGTGCCTCCCGCGAGCAGGTAGCGGGCGCCCAGCCAGATGACGAGGAGGAGCGCGGCGATCGGAATCGCCCAGATCCAGCCCGGCCACCAGCCGTGGCGCACGCCGGCCTGGACGCGCTCGGGACTCCCCGGGCCGCCGTGCTCGCTCTCATCGGGTCTGCCGCTCATTGCGCCTCGCGGCCGCCGCCCGCCACGGGACGTCCCGCGACGTCCCACATCAGGCGCGGATCGAAGGTGACCGAAGCCACCATGGTGAGGAAGGTCATCATCATGAAGGCGGTCGCGCCCCAACCGGCGCTCTCGGAGCCGAGGGCGCCGAAATGGACCAGGGGCACGAAGAAGACGATCGCGAACGGATCGGTCTTCGACCAGCGCCCCATCTCCGCGACCACGCGCAGCACCTTCGTCTTGGTGACGAGGTGCCGCCGGGAGCCGCGCCATACGGACAATACGCACCAGCCGAGCGCGAAGATCTTCGCCGCGGGTGTCAGGACGCTGGTGCAGAAGATGAGCACTCCGAGCGGCCACAGTCCGCTCTTGAAGAGGATCTGCACGCCCGTCATGATCGTGTAGCGCGACTGCTGCCCGAGGTGGTTGGAGATGTTCATCGGATAGAGGTTGGCCGGGAAGATCAGCACCAGGGCCGCGATGAGCAGCGCCGCGGTCCACGCCACGGCATCGAGCTTGCGCACCCGCAGCTTCGCGCCGCAGCGCGGGCAGGGCTGGCCCTCCCGCGAGAGCGGCTGGACGAGATCGCAGGTCGTGCAGCCGAGCGCCGGCTCACCGGGCCGCAACCGGGTCTCCCCGCCGATCGACCGCCACACCGCGCGCGCATCGAGCGACGCGCGCGAGAGCATGGTGAGGAAGGCCGCCGCGATGAAGCAGGTGCCTCCCAGCTCGATGCTGACGTGCGCCTGATCGATGTTGATCAGGCGGTAGTAGCCGATGCAGCCGGCGAGGAGGTACACATCCAACATCGCCCACGGATCGAGCCACAGCGACCAGCGAAATGCGGTCCCGAGCCAGGACGGCCGCCGTCCGAGCCGCAGCGCCCCGAGCACCGCCGAGAGCAGCCCGAAGCGCAGGAAGGGCACGATGACGATGAAGAGCGCGCTCAGGCCCGCCAGCAGGAACCAACCGCGCGACCAGAGATCGGCGATGCCGACCGCGGTCACGTTCTGCGAGTGTATGTTGAAGATGTCGATCCGCAGGAGCGGCAGGACATTGACGGGCACGAGCAGCAGGAAGGTGGCGAGCGCGCAGGCGAGGGCCGCACCGAGGCTGCGCCCGGTGGTCTTCTCGAGGTCGGTGCGGCAGCGGACGCACACGGCGCTGTCGTGCCGCAACAGCCGCGGAATTTCCTCCAGAGTTCCGCATTCAGGACAAGCGATGGTCACGCCGTCTGCCCGTAGCAACACTGATACCCGCAGCAGCCGGTGGCGCTGCCCAGGACAGGAGCCGCCGAGGCATCGCTCCCGATCACCGGGCCGGTGGCGCCGGCAGGCCCCCGATTCGGTTAAAATGGCGGTCCATGGGGCCTTGGAACGGGGCCGGGGGGATTGGATGCAGCCTTATCTTCTCGCTCCGCACGTGTACCCGTGCGTCAGTGGGCAACACGTGGTCCTCATGGACCTCGAGCGCGATAAGTACATCGCCGTCGCTCCCGCGCATCGGCTGGCCGGCTGGGTGCGCGGTTGGCCGGTTGGGGCGGTGCAGGAGGCCGGCTCGCATCAGGATCCGGGCCCCGATCCGGATGCCCTCATTCCTCAGATGCTCGCTCATGGCATGCTCGTCACCGATCCGTACGTCGGCAAGCCCGCGGTGCCCGTCGCCACCGTCCGGCCGCAGCGGAGCCTCGTGGAGTTCGATCTCGATGCCCGCCCGCGGGCGGGTGCCGGTGATCTGGCGCGACTCGCCGGCAGCTGCCTGCGGGCACAGCTCTCCCTGAAGCTGCGGCCCATCCAGTCCATCGTCGAGGCCGTGCGCGATCGCAAGGCGCGGCGCGCGGCGCAGGGTCCGCGGCAGGCCGACCCGGTACGCCTGCGCGCGCGGGTGACCGCGTTCGCGCGCCTGCGGCCGCTTTTCTACACATTGCGCGCCGCGTGCCTGCTCGACTCCCTCACGCTGCTGCACTTTCTGAGCGCCGAGGGGATCCATCCCGATTGGGTCTTCGGCGTCAAGACCGAGCCTTTCGATGCCCACTGTTGGGTGCAGCAGGGCGAGATGCTGCTGAACGATCTGCCCGACCGCGTGCGGCAGTACTCGCCCATTCTGGTCGTGTAGGCGCCTCATGTTCCGCTACGTGGCTCTCGTGTGGAACGATCAGGACCCCGCCGCACGGGAATACGCTCGAGTCCTGTTGCAGCGCCAGGCGGCGGCCGGGCAGGGCTGGCACTCGGGGCTGCGCGGCCGGGGCGTCGAGGTGCGCTACACGAGAGCCGATGTGGACTCCTGCGGCGCGTACACGCTCGCCGGCGGCGAGGGTGTCGTGCTGGGGGATCTCTTCGCACGCTCGCAGGAGGGCGTCTCGAGGCCGGCGCCGCGGCCTCTGGAGGCGCCCGACAGCCGCGCGATGCTCGATACCAACGGCCGCCATCTCATCGAGAGCTTCTGGGGACGCTACGTCGCGTTCCTCCACGATGAGCGGGCGCGAGCGACCTGGGTGTTGCGCGATCCCTCGGGGGGACTGCCGTGCTATCTCGTGCGCTGCCGCGGCGTCGATGTCTACTTCTCCTGGATCGACGATGTCATCGATCTGCTCGATGCGCCGCTCGAGGTCAACTGGCCCTACCTCCTCGCGGCGCTCTGCTTCGTGCGGGAGCACTCCCCGGGAACCGCCCTGCGCGAGGTGACGCAGGTGCTCGCCGGACAATGTGTGGAGACTCGCGCCGGCCTCTCCAAGAGTTTCTTCTACTGGGATCCGCTGCGCATCGCCGACACCGAGACGATCGAGGACCCGCGCGAGGCCGCCGCGGCCATGCGCCGGTGCGTGCGCGAGGTGATCCATGCCTGGGCCTCGCGCTACACCCACCTGCTCCTGTCGCTCTCGGGCGGCCTCGATTCCTCGATCGTGCTCGCCTGCCTGCGGGACGCTCCCTCGCAACCGCGGATCACCTGTTTCCACTACTACCCGCTCGGCGCGGACCTCGATGAGCGCGCCTTCGCGCGCGCCGCCGCCGCGAAGGCGGGCCTGGAGCTGATCGAGCGTCCGCGCGACTGCGCCTTCAGCCTGCAGCCGCTGCTGAGCGTTCACCGGGCGCCGGAGCCGACCAACTACCCGTACTTCCTCGAGCACAGCCGGCTCGATGCGCAGCTTGCCGCCGAGCACGGCGCCGCGGCGGTGGTCATCGGGTTCGGCGGCGATCAGCTCTTCTACCAGGAGTGCGCGCAATGGGCGGCCGGGGACTTCCTGCACCGCCGCGGGCCGCGGCCCGGCGTGCTGCGGGTGGCGCTCGATGCCGCGCAGATGGATCGGCTCTCGCTCTGGCGCGTGTTGCGCGAGGCGGCTTCCAGCTATCTGCTGCACCAGCGCTGGAGCCCGCTCCAGGATGCCGGACGGATGCGTCCGCTCCTGGTGCCGGCGGCGATCGAGCAGGCGAGGCGAAGCGCGGGGTTCCTGCATCCGCTGCTGCGTCATCCGCGCGGCGCCCCGAGCGGCAAGCTCTGGCATGCCCACCAGATCAGCCAGCCGTTCGACTTCTACGATCCCATCGGCCGCAACGGCGATGCGGAGCGGATCTCACCGCTTTGCTCGCAGCCGCTCATGGAGCTGTGCCTGCGCATCCCGACCTACGTGCTGACGCACGGCGGTTGGGACCGCGCCGTGGCCCGGCGGGCGTTCTATGAGGACCTGCCGCCCGAGATCCGCAACCGCCGCCACAAGGGCGGGATCGAGGAGCATCTGCGGCTCACCCTGGAGCACAATCGCCCGCTGCTGCGCGAGCTGCTGTTGGACGGGGCCCTGGTGAGAGAGGGTATCGTCGACCGCGGCCGGCTGGCGGAGGTGCTCTCCGGCAGGGCCACGCGCATCGCCGCCGGGTCCGGCGAGGTCCTCGAGTATGCGGGGATCGAGGCCTGGCTGCGGCGCTGGGGAGCGACCGTCAGGCGCGCGGCCGCCTAGGGTGGCGCGCCGCGCAGGGGGGGATTTCCCTGCCGGGGCATTTCATGAGCTAGAGGGATAGGGATTGGAAACGAGCGACATGGGTGAGGTCAAACGCTTTCCTCGACCCGGAAAGCCGGATGAGTTCATCGAGCGGCTGTGCCGAGCGCATGAGGCACAACTGCTGGCCTATCTCACCCAAATGCTGGGCAGACCGGAGCTCGCGCGGGAGGTGGCGCAGGACACCTTCGAGAGGGTGCACCGGATATATCGGCCCGAGCAGGTGATGTTTCCGCGGGCCATGCTCTTCAAGGTGGCCACGAACTTCGCGCTGATGCATCTGCGCCGGCGGCGACTCGAGAACGCCATGATCACGGGCTCGGCGGGCATGGAGGAGGTCCCCGACGAGCAGCGCATGGGTCCCGACCGGCAAGCGATGGCGGACGAGATCGGAAAACATTTAACGAATGTAATCAAAGCATTGCGGCCAACTCTTCGAAACGTGTTCGTAATGGCCCACGTCCAGGGCAAGCCCCGCAGGGAGATCGCCGCCGCGCTCGGGATCTCCGAGAAGCGGGTCGACAAGCGCATGACCAAGGCGCTGCGGGCCTGCCGCGAGCGCCTCTCCTCGCAGGGTATCGACCTCGCGGAGGTCGAATGATTTGCCTGGAGCAGATCACGACGATCCGCGGCAGCGGGGGCGAGGCCCAGGAGGGCCGAGCGATGAAGGGGCTCTGGGGTGGCTGGCGGCAGCGGCGGGTCCGCGAGCGGGCGGCCACCTGGCACACTCGCCTCGGCCGCGGGGTGACGGCCGGGCAGCGCGCCAGATTCGAGGCATGGATCGCGCAGCCGGCGAACGCCCGGGAGTTCAACGCCCAGCGCGCTTTGCTCGATGTGACGAGCGAGCTCAACGGACAGGCGCGCGCGGATGTGCTGGACAGCATCGCGGGGGCCGACGCGCACTTACCCCGCCAGGGTCGGCGCGCCTGGCTTGCCTCGGGGCCGGTATGGGCCTCGGGCATAGCGGCCGCCGCCGTCATCATGGCGGTCGCGACCGGGTGGTCGGCCCTGCGCAGCGAAGGCTATCTGCCGCGGACGTATGAGACGGCTACCGGACAGATACGCAACGTAGTCCTTCCGGACGGCAGTGTCGTCGGTCTCGATACCCAGACGGAGCTCGAGTGGATCGGCAGCCCGAGCGATCGGCGGGTGCGCCTGATTCGCGGTGAGGCTTACTTCCAGGTCGTGCACGACCCCAGTCGGCCCTTCCGCATTCTGCTTGCGCACAGCCAGGTTCAGGTGCTCGGTACGCGATTCGACGTCTATCAGATGGCGGACGGTGACGTCCGTGTCAGCGTCATCAGCGGTACGGTTGGCGTCGAGGGGTTGGAGGACAGCTCCAAGTCCGAGCCTTCCTGGAGCAGGCGTCTCACCACGGGCCAGCAGATCGAGTATTCACCGGTAGGGCTCGTGGCCGACGTGCACAAAGTCGTGGCGCCGAACGTCATTCGCTGGCGCCATGGGATGCTGGAGACGCAAGGGGAGCCGCTGTCGGCCTTCGTCAGTGACCTGAGCCGCTACACGACGGAGCGCATCGTCATCGCCGATCCGCGGGCCGCCATTCAGAAAATCGGCGGTGCGTTCAGCATCCGCCACATCAACGGGACGCTCGATCGGCTCAGCCGGATCGCTCCCGTCACCGTCACGCACGAGGACGGGGAGGTCATCCTGGGTTACCGGCAGAGCCCTGCCGGCCCGCGGCAGTACGGGGCGGCAACCCCCTGAGCTTCGGTTGCACAACGGGGCTTTGGACCATCACTAAGTACAGAGGACTACCAGTATGTTGATTCTTACAAGGCGCGTGGGTGAGACCGTGATGATCGGCGACGACGTCACCATCACCGTGCTCGGGGTCAAGGGGAATCAGGTGCGGGTCGGCATCAATGCGCCGAAGAGCATCGCGGTGCACCGCGAGGAAATCTACGAGCGCATCAAGAGAGAGCACGCCGCCGAGACTGGCGATCAGCAGCAGAACGGGTTCGCATCGCCGCCCCCCGCCTGAGGGGGTATTCCTCGGGCGCCCCCCGCCGGGAGGGGCCCCGGGGCAGCCCTCCCCGCGCCTGCAGGCCCGCTCCACGCGCCGACCTCAAGGGCGGTCGTGGCGTTTCTCTCGCCCCATGCGACCCCGGGTGTTACGCTATGTAAAACCCGCCGCGTGAGAGGCGATAACGATAACGATGCGCTACCAGCACTCGAGGGAAGAGAGCGCCGAGATTCTGCGCCGGGCGCTGCAGCTCATGTCTCCCCACCAGGCTGGCTACCATCCGGTCAGCTACGCCGTATGGTACGAGCACGCCGCTGAGCTCAATCCGGCCCTGTCCCAGGAGCTCGGCAAGCTCCTTGCCGCCGACGCCCCGCTCAGCGATGCGGATATCGGCAGGCTGCACGCTCTGCACATCGCCGGGCGCGACGTGCAGGCGTTCGAGCTCGCGCAGAGCCAGCTGCGTGAGGTGCTCGGCGAATCGGAGAAGCAGGCCATCCACGCGGAGAGGACGATCAAGCGCTTCGGCGTCAATCTGGACGATGCCCTCCGGGACGCGGGCCGTTACGGGGAGGGGGCCGGCGGCTTCGCTGAAATGCTGACGCGGGTGCTCGCGGAAGCCTCCCAGCTGCAGAGTGTTCTCGGCGCGCTGCACCAGCAGCTCGCCGCGCAGCGCCAGGAGCTCGATCAGGTGATGGAGCAGCTCGATCGCGCCCAGAACGAGCCGCTGCGCGATCCGCTCACCGGCCTGAAGAACCTACATGCCCTGCGTCGCGCCATCGAGGCGCGCGAGCGCTCGGAGCTCGCCGGCGTCGCCTTCCTCACCGCCGACGTCGATCACTTCAAGAGCATCAACGACACCCACGGGCACGTCATCGGCGACAAGGTACTGGCCAAGATCGCGCAGATCCTGCGCGAGCATCTGACGGACGAGGACTTGGCCGCGCGAGTGGGCGGCGATGAGTTCTCGATCATCCTGCCCGGCAAAACGCTGGCCGCCGCCGCCGCGCTCGCCGAGAGCATCCGCGCCACCGCCGCCCGCGCGGTGATCACCCGCGCCGATGGAATGCAGTACGTCGGCGCCGTGACCCTCTCCATCGGCGTGGCTGTCGGGGAGCCCGCCGATACTCTCGAGTCGCTGCGCCACCGCGCCGATGAAGCGCTGTATGACGCCAAGGAGGCGGGCCGCAACCGCATCGCGCTGCCTCCCGGTACATGAATTGCTCATTGCCCCCACCCATCGTCATTCAAGGGGCAAACTCATGTCACCACGACAGTCGAAGACCGGCTCCCGCTCCGCCAGCCGCACACGAGGCGGCCGCGGCAGCAAGAGCGCCGGTCGCGGCGGCTGCG
>JABBNZ010000035.1:11041-35546 GCA_019352035.1 Pseudomonadota bacterium
CTCGCCCTCCCGCTCGCTGAGCGCCAGCCGCCGCAAGGAAAGCAACACCCGCCGCGCCGCACCCGCGCGCGGCGCGGCATCCGGGCGCCGCGGCTCGCAGGCGGGTCGCGCCACCAGCTCCGCCGGCCGCTCGCGGCGCTCCGACTCTTCCGCATCGTACGCGGTGAAGCTGTTGAAACAGGATCACCGCGCCGTCGCGCACGCGCTCGAGGAGTTCGCGTCCGCCAAGCGCGAGGAGAAGCAGGCGATCGCCCGGCACATCTGCAAGATGCTCACCGTGCACTCGCAGATCGAGGAGGAGCTGCTCTATCCGGCCGCCCGCGAGGCGCTCGGTTCCGGCGAGTCGCATCTCATCGCGGAGGCCCGTGTCGAGCATGCGTCGGTCAAGGACCTCGTCCACCAGATCGAGGATCGCGAGCAGCTCGATGAGCAGTACGAGGCCAAGGTGCAAGTCCTCGGCGAATACGTGAAGCACCACGTCGAGGAGGAGGAGACCGAGATCTTCCCCCGGCTCGAGCGCACCTCGCTCGACCTGCAAGCCCTGGGCGAGCAGCTCGAGGAGCGCAAGAGGGAGCTCATGGGCGAGCCGCGAAGCGGTGAGCGCCCGGATACGATGTCCGGGCAGGGGGGCCTGCCTCCAGGGATGGTCAGTGGCACGATCCTTGGCCGCGGCCATCGTCCGACAGCGCCGCACGCCCGTAGACGCTAGCCCCGACGGCAAAACCAGCCAGGCACAGGGGCGAGGCGGTACCTTTCGGCGAAGCCTTGCTTCGCCGCGCCGAGCGGGTGTCCATGGATGGACACCCCGGGCAGGCCCGGTTTGACCTGGGACGTGCGCGAAGCAGGATAGCCTGGCGCACTGTGCCCCGCCGCCGCAGGTGGCGGAGGCTCGAGCAAAAACCACGCTTTTTGCTCGAGGCGCGCGGGTCCGGGCAGGAGCCCGGATCCCGCGCCATGAATTAGCACTCCGTCACGTTCACCGCCAGGCCTCCCTGCGAGGTCTCCTTGTAGATCGTCGACATGTCGGCGCCGGTCTGGCGCATGGTCGCGATCACGTGATCGAGCGAGACCTTGTGCGAGCCATCGCCGCGCATCGCGAGGCGCGCCGCGTTGATCGCCTTCACCGCCCCCATGGCGTTGCGCTCGATGCAGGGGATCTGCACCAGGCCCCCCACCGGATCGCAGGTGAGACCCAGGTTGTGCTCCATGCCGATCTCGGCGGCGTTCTCGATCTGCTCATTGCTCCCCTGCAGCGCCGCGACCAGTCCCGCGGCCGCCATGGAGCAGGCGACGCCGACCTCGCCCTGGCAGCCCATCTCCGCGCCCGAGATGGAGGCGTTGCGCTTGTAGAGCATGCCGATGGCGGCGGCGCTCAGGAGGAAGCGGATGACGCCCTCATCGCTCGCTCCGGGCTCGAAGCGGCGATAGAAGTGCAGCACCGCCGGCACGATGCCCGCGGCGCCGTTGGTCGGAGCCGTGACCACGCGCCCGCCGGCGGCGTTCTCCTCGTTGACCGCGAGCGCGAAGGCATTGACCCAATCCATGATGTCGAGCGGGGTCGGCGCGCCGCTCTCGGACAGCACGCGGTAGAGCTTCGGCGCGCGGCGGCGCACCTTCATCGGCCCGGGCAGCACGCCGGTCTGGTGGAAGCCGCGCTCGACACAGCCTTGCATGACATTCCAGAGCTGCAGCACTCCCGCGCGCACCTGCTGCTCGCTCGCCCAGGTCCGCTCGTTGGCGAGCACCAGCTCGTAGAGCTCGAGGCCGTTCTCGCGGCACAGGGAGAGCAGCTCGGCCGCCGAGGTGAAAGGGTAGGGTGGGCGCGGCCTCTCGCTCGCCTCGCGGGCGTGGCTCTCGCCTCCCCGGACGATGAACCCGCCCCCGATCGAGTAGTACTCTTCCTCGCGAAGCGCGGTGCCGTCGGCCGCAACGGCCGCGAACCGCATACCGTTGGGATGCCCGGGCAGGCGCTCGCTGCGCAGCAGCAGAAGGTCCGACTTCTCATCGAAGTCGATCTCCTGCCGGCCGAGCAGACGGATGCGGTGGCTCGTGCGGATGCGCTGCAGTGTCGGCTCGATGCTGTCGGGCTCGACCGTCTCGGGGTCGCCGCCCTCCAGGCCGATCAGCACCGCGCGGTCCGTTCCGTGACCGAGGCCCGTCAGAGCGAGTGAGCCGTAGAGGCGCACCCTCACCCGTTGCGTAGTGGCCAGAAGGCCATCGCGCTCCAGCCCCAGGACGAACTCGTGCGCCGCGCGCATCGGTCCCATGGTGTGGGAGCTCGACGGCCCGATGCCGATCTTGAAGATATCGAACACGCTCAAAGACATTGTTGAACCTCTGGTCAAACTCTTCCGCGAAGCCGCCGCAGCTCTCGGCGTTGATGCTTGTCTGGACGCTCTTGCGGGCGGGGCGCCATGGCATCCGCAAGACGCATGCGCTGCACGTGCTGCTCACGCCGCGCGCGGCTGGGCTCTGTTTCCGTGTAACAGGCCGCCGCCTCCTTTGCGGGGCCGCGGCGCACCGGAATCGCGGCCACCCCGCATTCGAACTCCACGGCGTCCCGAGTGAACGTCACGAGGTCGCCCGGCCGCACACAGTGCGAGGGGCGCACCCGGGCGCCGTTGACGTGCACCTTGCCGCCGCTCGCGGCCTGCGCGGCCAGCGAGCGCGACTTGAAGAGGCGCACGCCGAAGAGCCAGCGGTCGATGCGCGCCGCTCCCGGTCCGCTCTCGGACGCATCGGTGTCGTCAGCATTGTCGGGATGGCCCATGGGACTCACGAGACCCGCCGCCCGGCCTTGATCACCGAGCGGCACGGGTTGAAACCGCTCCAGTAGCCTAGCTCTTCCGGCTCGCCGATGCTCCAGACGACGAAGTCGGCGGCTTTGCCGGCCGTGAGCATACCGCGCTCGCCCTGCATCCCGAGCGCGCGGGCGGCGTGCCGGGTCACGCCCGCGAGCGCCTCCTCACAGGTGAGGCCGAAGAGCCGCGTGGCCATGCTCATCGCGAGGAGCAGCGAGCTGCCGGGAGCAGAGCCCGGGTTGCAGTCCGTGGCGATGGCCACCTCCGCGCCCGCGTGGCGCAGGGCGGCCACCGGGGGCTTGCGCTCCTGCGCCAGGCAGAAGAATGCCACCGGCAACAGCACCGCCACGGTGCCGGCCGCGGCCAGCGCCTCTGCCTCCGGGGCGCCGGCGTACTCCAGGTGATCGCAGGAGAGGGCCCCGCGGCTGGCCGCGAGCAGGCTGCCGCCGAGATTCGAGAGTTGCTCCGCGTGCATCTTTACAGGGATACCCAGACGGCCTGCAGAGTCGTAGAGTCTACGGGCATGTTCGACGCTGAAGCCGATTTTTTCGCAGAAGATATCGACCGCATCTATCAAACCCTCCTCATGGAGTGCCGGCAGCCATAGCTCTGCGACATCTTTTATATAGGCGTCCGGGTCGCCCGCATACTCCGGCGGGAGGGTATGTGCGGCAAGCAGAGTCGTGGTGATCGTGACCGGCAGAGCATGCGCCAGCGATCTGGCGACCCGCAGCATCTTGGCCTCATCCTTCAGGGTGAGGCCGTACCCCGACTTGATCTCGACCGTGGTCACGCCTTCCGCCAGCAGCGACTCGAGCCGCGGCAGGCTCTCATCGCTCAGCTGCTGCTCGGAGGCGGCTCTCACCGCGCGCATGGTGGAGAGGATGCCCCCGCCCTTTCGAGCGATCTCCTCGTAAGAGCGTCCGCGCAGCCGCTCGGCGTATTCGGCCGCGCGGTTACCGCAGAACACCAGGTGGGTGTGGCAGTCGATGAGGCCGGGGGTCACCCAGGCGCCGCGCAGGTCGTGTGCCTCGTCCGGCCGGTACTCCCCGGGCAGATCGCGCTCCGCCCCGACCCATTCGATCCGGGACCCGCGCGTGAGCAGGGCGCCCTGCGCCAGGCGGGTCATGGCGGGGTCGCAGGCGGCTATCCGGGCATTGCGCCAGAGGTGCAGGGTGTCGGCCATATCGAATGGTAACTCGGCCGGGGTCGGAAACGGTTTCCCTACCGGCGCCATTTGGGTACAATGCGCGCCCCTGCGGGCTCGGCCGTGGGGAGCGGGCCGGTAGCGGATACCGGGCCGCCGCAGAGAAAGACTAAAAGCCCCCCGAGGGGCTTTTTCTTTTTTGGACGGAATGTAATGGGCCTCGCGGCCCTTTTGTTTTTGTGGCCAAGGCCGTTTCGGAGTGATGACGACCATGCCGGCGACCTTGCGAGAGCGGCTCATCGCCCTCATTGAGCCCCTCCTCGGGCGGCTCGGCTACGAGCTCGTGGAGCTCGAGCAATCCTCGGGCCGCGCCAGCGCCGTCGTGCGACTCTTCATTGATCGCCCTGAAGGAATAGGGCTCACGGACTGCGAGCGGGTGAGCCGCGAGGTCTCGGCGTTGCTCGACGTCGAGGACCCGATACCCACCGCGTATAGGCTCGAGGTTTCCTCGCCGGGATTCGACCGGGTGCTGCGCACGCCGGCGCATTTCGCGCGCTTCGTCGGCTCGCGTGTGGCCGTGGAGCTCGCGGTGCCGCGCGAGGGGCGCCGCCGCTATACCGGCACCCTGTTGGAGGCGGACGAGGCCGGGATCGCGCTCGAGGTCGACGGGCAGCGCGTTGCGATGTCTTTTGCGGAGATGGGTAAGGCCAGGCTGACAGGCCAGGTTGAAAAATGAGGCTCGCAGGTTGGCGGCGGCCACTCAAAGCTGGCGAGAGGTGACAGTAGTGAACAAGGAAATCCTGATGGTCGTCGACGCGGTCTCCAACGAGAAAGGCGTCGACAAGGAAGTGATCTTCGAGGCGCTCGAGGCGGCTCTGGCCTCGGCTACCCGCAAGAAATACGGCGAGGAGTGGGATGCGCGCGTCGCCATCGACCGCAGGAGCGGAGACTACGAGACCTTCCGCCGCTGGAAGGTGTTTGCCGATGACTCGACGGAGCTCGAGGCGCCGGAGCACGAGCTGCGCCTGGAGGATGCGCGCGAGATCGACCCGAAGGTCGAGGTCGGCGGCTTCGTCGAGCAGCCGATGGAGTCGGTGCAGTTCGGCCGCATCGCCGCCCAGCAGGCCAAGCAGGTCATCGTGCAGAAGGTGCGCGAGGCGGAGCGCCAGCAGGTGGTGGATGCCTACCAGGATCGCATCGGGACCCTCGTCAGCGGTGTCGTGAAGCGGGTCGACCGCAACGGCATCTTCGTCGACCTCGGCTCCAACGCGGAAGGCTTCATCCCCCGGACCGACATGATCCCGCGCGAGCAGGTGAAGGCGCAGGACCGCATCAAGGCGTTCCTGAAGGAAGTGCGCTCGGAGCTGCGCGGGCCGCAGCTTTTCCTGACGCGCACGGCGCCGGAGTTCCTGATCGAGCTGTTCAAGCTCGAGGTGCCGGAGGTCGGCCAGGGACTCATCCAGATCCTGGGCGCCGCGCGCGATGCGGGCGTGCGCGCCAAGATCGCGGTGCGCAGCAACGATCCGCGCATCGATCCGGTGGGCGCCTGCGTCGGCATGCGCGGCTCGCGCGTGCAGGCGGTCTCCAACGAGATCGCCGGCGAGCGGGTCGACATCATTCCCCACGACGCGAATCCGGCGCAGTTCGTCATCAACGCGATGTCGCCGGCGGAAGTCATGTCGATCGTGATGGATGAGGATTCCCACAGCATGGACATCGCGGTCGCGGAGGAGAAGCTCTCGCAGGCGATCGGCCGCGGCGGACAGAACATCCGCCTCGCGAGCCAGCTCACCGGCTGGGAGCTCAATGTCATGACCGAGTCCGACGCCGAGGCGAAGAGCGACTCCGAGGCCAAATCGCTGGTGCAGATGTTCATGAAACAGCTCGATGTCGATGAGGACGTCGCCACCATCCTCGCGCAGGAGGGCTTCTCCACGATCGAGGAGATCGCCTACGTGCCGCAGGGGGAGATCGCCTCGATCGAGGAGTTCGACGAGGAGATCGTCAAGGAGCTGCGCAACCGCGCGCGCGATGTCCTGCTGACGCAGGCGATCGCGAGCGAGGAGACGCTCGATCAGTCGATGCCGGCGGATGATCTGCTGCTGCTCGAGGGAATGAGCCCGGATCTCGCGCTCGCGCTCGCGCGCCGCGGCGTACGCACCCGCGAGGATCTCGCGGAGCAGTCGGTTGAGGATTTGAAGGACATCGAGGGGCTGGCGGCCGAGGAGGCCGGCAAGCTCATCATGACCGCCCGGGCCCACTGGTTCGAAGCGGATCAGGCCTGAGGAGGATACGAGAACCTATGGCGGAAGTGACGGTTTCCCAGTTTGCCGAGGTGCTGAAGGTACCGGTGGATCGGCTGCTCGTGCAGCTCGATCAGGCCGGTATCAAGGTCAACGGGCCCGATGACCGCATCAGCGACGATGCGAAGCTCGAGCTGCTGACGCACCTTCGGCGCAGCCACGGCGCGGAAAGCGAGCGCGATGCCGCGCCGCGGCGCATCACGCTCAAGCGCAAGACGCAAAGCGAGCTGAAGCTCGCGAGCGCCCAGGGCCGGGCGCGCACCGTGAGCGTCGAAGTCCGCCAGAAGCGCACTTACATCAAGCGCGATGTGCTCGAGGAGCAGGCGCGCCTGCAGCAGGACGAGATCGACCAGAAGCGGCGCGAGGCCGAGGAAGTCGCTCACCGCGAGAGCGAGCGCATCGAGGCCGAGCGGCGCGAGAGCGAGCGGCTGGAGGCCGAGAACCGCCGCCGCATCGAGGAAGAGGAAGCCGCCCACCGCCACGCCCAGGATGAGGTCCGCCGCCTCGCCGAGCAGCGCGAGCGCGAGGAGCAGCAGCACCGCGAGCGCGAGGAGCAGCAGCGTCAGGCTCAGGAGCGAGGCGTCGAGCCGGCTGCCGCCGCCGCCCCCGCGCCGGTGGAGACCGCGCGCCCCGCGGCCCCGCAGGCCGCCGCCCGCGCCGCGCCCGCCGCCCGCGCCGCGCCCGCCGCACGCCCCGCGCCCCCAGCGCCGCGCAGCGCGCCCCCAGCGCGCGGCGCGCCCGCTGCGCCCGCGGCGAGAGAGCGCGCGCCGGCGCCCTCTGCACCCTCGAGGGACCGTCCGGGCACGGACGATCGCCATACGCGTTACGGCAGACAGGAGCTGCACGTCGCAACGGATGTCAGCTCCCGCTACAAGAAGAAGCGGCGCGCCAAATCGCGCATGCTGCCCAGCGGCAGTGACGGCCGGCACGGATTCGAGATGCCCACCGCGCCCGTCGTGCGCGAGGTCGGCGTCGGCGAGACGGTGACCGTTGCGGAGCTGGCTCAGAAGATGGCGGTCAAGGCGAACGAGGTCATCAAGGTGCTCATGAACATGGGCATCATGGCGACCATCAATCAGCCGATCGACCAGGACACGGCGGTCGTCGTCGTGGAGGAGATGGGGCATACCCCGAAGGTCCTCAAGGAGAATCAGATCGAGGTCGACCTGCAGGGCGCGCAGCCCGAGACGGAGGACCTCGCGCCCCGTCCGCCGGTCGTCACGGTCATGGGGCACGTCGACCATGGCAAGACATCGCTCCTCGACTACATCCGCCGCGCCAAGGTGGCGGCCGGTGAGGCCGGGGGCATCACGCAGCACATCGGCGCCTACCATGTGGAGACTCCCAAGGGCGTCGTGACCTTCCTTGACACGCCGGGCCACGCCGCCTTCACGGCCATGCGCGCGCGCGGCGCCAAGGCGACCGACGTCGTCATCCTGGTGGTGGCGGCGGACGACGGCGTCATGCCGCAGACGGTCGAGGCGATCCAACACGCCCGCGCCGCAGGCGTGCCCATCGTCGTCGCAGTCAACAAGATCGACAAGAGCGGGGCGGACCCGGATCGGGTGCGTGCCGAGCTCGCCAAGCAGGAAGTCATCCCCGAGGACTGGGGCGGTCAGAACATGTTCGTCAACGTCTCGGCCCACACGGGCGCGGGGATAGACGCGCTGCTCGAGGCCGTGCTGCTGCAGGCCGAGGTATTGGAGCTGCGTGCTCCGCGCTCCGGGCTCGCCGCGGGCGTCGTGATCGAGTCGAGCGTCGAGAAGGGCCGCGGCGTGGTGGCCACCGTGCTGGTGAAGAAGGGCACGTTGCGCCTCGGCGATCCGATCATCGCCGGGTCCGAGTTCGGCCGCGTGCGGGCGCTCTTCGATGAGAACGGCCGGCCGGTCGAGGAGGCCACGCCCTCCATGCCGGTCGTCGTGCTCGGGCTCTCCGGGGCGCCGAATGCGGGCGATGAGTTCCTCGCGGTCGAGAGCGAGCGCAAGGCGCGCGAAGTGGCGCTCTACCGCCAGGGCAAGTTCCGCGACGTGAAGCTCGCCCGCCAGGCGACGCGCGCCGAGGATGTCTTCTCCCAGCTCGGCGAGGAGAAGGCCGGGGTCGTCGCCGTGCTCATCAAGGGCGATGTGCAGGGCAGCATCGAGGCGCTGCGCGAGTCGCTCACCAAGCTCTCGACCGATGAGGTGCAGGTGAAGCTCATCGCGAGCGGCCTCGGGGGCATCACGGTCTCGGACGTGCAGCTCGCATCCGCCTCCAAGGCGCTCATCATAGGCTTCAACGTCCGCGCCGACTCCGGCGCCCGCGAGGCGATGAAGGAGACGGGCGTCGAGGTTCGTTACTACAGCATCATCTACGAAGCCATCGATGACGTGAAGCAGATGATGACCGGCATGCTGCGGCCGGAGATCAAGGAGCAGATCGTGGGTACCGCGCAGGTGCGGGATGTGTTCCGCTCCAGCAAGTTCGGGGTCGTTGCCGGCTGCCTGGTGATCGAAGGTTATGTCAGGCGCAACAATCCGATCCGCGTGCTGCGCGACAACGTGGTCATCTTCGAGGGCGCGCTCGAGTCGCTGCGCCGCTTCAAGGACGACGTCGGCGAGGTGCGCGCCGGGACCGAGTGCGGCATCGGCGTGAAGAACTATCAGGACGTGCGGGCCGGCGATCAGATCGAGTGCTTCGCGCGTCTCGAGATCGCACGTACCCTGCAGTAGCGGCGAGGTGAAGAACGGTCCGTTTCCCGGGGCGCCGGCACATGCGTAAGCAGGTCTCGGGGGGCGGGCGGCTGCGCAAGATCGAGGCGCAGCTGCAGCGCGTGCTGGCGGAGCTGATCGCGCGCGAGGTCAAGGACCCGCGGGTCGGCAACGTCACCATCACCGGTGTCAGCCTCGCGGCTGACATGGGTCTGGCGCGGGTCTATTTCACGCCGTTCGCCTCGGCCCATCGGCCCGAGGAGGTGCAGAGCGGCCTCGCCCACGCCGCCGGCTTCCTGCGCGGGGAGGTCGGCCGGCGGCTCGCGCTGCGCCACGCCCCGCGCCTGGATTTCGTGTTCGATGACAGCGCGGAGAAAGCCGCGCGCCTCACCGGGATCATCGACCGCGCCGTCGCGGCCGATTCGGCTCACGCTGGGCCGGACGACGAGCGCTCTTGAGCCCACACGGCATTCTGCTGCTCGACAAGCCCGCCGGGATGTCCTCGAACGCGGCGCTGCAGCGCGTGCGCCGGCTCCTCGGCGGCTGCAAGGCCGGACATGCGGGCAGTCTCGATCCTCTCGCGACCGGGATGCTGCCGCTGTGTCTCGGGGAGGCGACCAAGATCGCGGGCGAGATCCTCTCCAATCGCAAGCGCTACCGCTTCACGATCGCGCTCGGGGTGCGCACCGCCACGGGGGATCGGGAAGGGGATGTCGTGGAGCAGTCGCCGGTGCCGGCCGACTGGCAGGCGCGGCGGGATGCGGCGCTCAGCTCATTCCTCGGCTGCGGGCGGCAGGTGCCGCCGATGTACTCGGCCCTGAAGCAGGGCGGGCGGCCGCTCTACCAGCTGGCGCGGGCGGGGATCACGGTGGAGCGTGCCCCGCGCGATATCGAGATCTTCGAGCTCGAGCCGGTGTCCCAGACCGGCGAGCAGCTCGAGCTCGACGTACTCTGCTCCAAGGGGACCTATGTGCGCACCCTGGCCGAGGACATCGCGCGCTCGCTCGGCACCTGCGGTCACGTCGCCGCGCTGCGGCGCACCTGGGTGGAGCCCTTCGAGCGCGAGCCGATGGAGACCCTGGAGAGCGTGGCCGGCGCCAGGCTCCTGCCCGCCGACCGGCCGCTCGAGCATCTGCCCGCGGTGCTCCTGGAGCCCTGGCAGGCCGATCGCATCGGTCACGGACAGGCGGTCATGCTGGTGCGCAGCCCGGCGCCCGGACGGGTCCGGCTCTACGACGCCGCGAAGCGCTTTCTAGGGCTGGGCGAGTCCGACGGCCGCGGCGAGGTGCGACCGCGGCGCCTGTTTCAGGCGCCCAGTGCGAAAGCGATTGATTGAGCGGGCCCAGAGCGCCGCGGGCGGGTTCGCGCCAATGGACTTACAGGCATTACAACGGGTAAACTTCCGCGCTTCCCAAAAGGTCACTTAAGACAGTCACTTAGGATTCAGGCGCAATGGCTCTTTCCAGCGAGAAAAAAGGCGGCATTCTGACGCAATATCAGCGCGGTCCCGCCGACACCGGCTCTCCCGAAGTCCAGGTGGCGCTCCTCTCGGAGCGCATCAACGGGCTCGGCGGGCATTTCACCGCCCACAAGCGCGATCACTCCTCGCGCCGCGGCCTCGTGAAGCTCGTCAATCAACGCCGCAAGCTCCTCGACTATCTCAAGGACACGAAGCCCGCAAAGTACCAGGAGCTCGTCGAGCGCCTGGGACTTCGCCGCTAACACTCCAGCCCGGGGCCGCTTCGCGCGGCCTCGTTGTTTGGCAGGATTCATTTTTCTTTTTTCGAGGGCTCTCGCTTGAGCGCAGTCAGCAAATCATTTCAGTACGGTTCCCACACGGTCACGATAGAGACGGGCGAGATGGCCCGCCAGGCAGAGGGCGCCGTGCGCGTCTCCATGGGGGACACCGTGGTGCTGGTCACCGCGTGTGCGCAACGCAAGGCCGCCGCCGGCCGCGATTTCCTCCCCCTCACCGTCAACTACGTCGAGAAGACCTACGCCGCGGGACGCATCCCGGGCGGGTTCTTCAAGCGTGAGGGGCGCCCGACCGAGAAGGAGACGCTGACTTCGCGCCTGATCGACCGCCCCATCCGGCCGCTCTTCCCGGACGGCTTCTATAACGATGTGCAGGTGGTCGCGACGGTGGTGTCGCTCGATCCGGAGGTCGATGCCGACATTCCCGCGCTCCTCGGCGCGTCGGCGGCGCTCGCCATTTCCGGCATTCCCTTCAGCGGCCCGATCGGCGCCGCGCGCGTGGGTTGGAAGGACGGCCAGTACATCCTCAACCCGACCGCCACGCAGCTCACCGAGTCGCAGCTGCATCTGGTCGTCGCCGGCACCGAGAAGGGCGTGCTCATGGTGGAGTCGCAGGCCAAGGGTCTGCCGGAGGAGGTGATGCTGGGCTCGGTGGTCTTCGGCCACGAGCAGATGCAGACCGCCATCCGCGCCATCCGCGAGCTCGCCGCCGAGGCCGGCAAGCCGCGCTGGGATTGGCAGGGCACCGCGGAGAACGCGCAGCTCACGAGCGCCGTCGCGATGCACGCCCAGGCCGCCCTTGCGCAGGCCTACACCGTCACGGAGAAGCAGCAGCGTCAGGCGCGCATCTCCGAGGTCAAGGCGCAGACGTTCGCCGCTCTCGCCGGCGGGGACGCGGCCAAGTGGACCCAGGACCAGATCGACGACGCGCTGTTCAAGCTCGAGAGCAACATCGTGCGCCAGCGCATCCTCAACGGAGAGCCGCGCATCGACGGCCGCGATTGCAACACCGTCCGGCCGATCACGGTAAAAGTCGGGGTGCTGCCCCGCACCCACGGCTCCGCGCTCTTCACCCGCGGGGAGACGCAGGCGCTCGTCGTCACGACGCTCGGCACCACCCGCGATGCGCAGATCATCGATGCGCTGGAGGGCGAGCGCCGCGAGCCCTTCATGCTGCATTACAACTTCCCGCCGTTCTGCGTCGGCGAGACGGGCATGATGACCGGCCCGAAGCGCCGCGAGATCGGCCACGGCAACCTCGCCCGCCGCGGCGTCCTCGCGGTGATGCCCGACATGGCGGCCTTCCCCTATGTCATCCGCGTCGTCTCCGAGATTCTGGAGTCGAACGGCTCGAGCTCCATGGCGAGCGTCTGCGGCAGCTCGCTCGCGCTGATGGATGCGGGCGTGCCGATCAAGGCGCCCGTGGCGGGCGTCGCGATGGGCCTGGTGCTCGAGGGCGGCCGCTACAAGGTCCTCACCGACATTCTGGGCGATGAGGATCACCTCGGCGACATGGACTTCAAGGTTGCCGGCACGAAGGACGGCGTGACCGCGCTGCAGATGGACATCAAGGTCGAGGGCGTCACGCCCGAGATCATGAAGGTCGCGCTGGAGCAGGCGCGCGAAGGACGCCTGCACATCCTCGGGGAGATGAGCAAGGTCATCCGCGAGCCGCGTGCGCGCATGTCGGAGTGGGCGCCGTCCATCATCACCCTGAAGATCGACCCGGAGAAGATCCGCGACGTGATCGGCAAGGGCGGGGCGGTGATCCGACAGATCACGGAGGAGACCGGCACTACCATTGACATCGAGAATGACGGCACCGTGAAGATCGCCTCGGTGAACGGCACCGCCGGCCGCGAGGCGCAGCGGCGCATCGAGCTGATCACGGCCGACGTCGAGGTCGGGCACATCTATGAGGGCAAGGTCGCCCGTCTGATGGACTTCGGCGCCTTCGTGACCATCCTGCCGGGCCGCGACGGCCTGGTGCACATCTCCCAGATCTCCAACGATCGGGTGGAGCGCGTGAGCGACAAGCTGAAGGAAGGCGACGTCGTCCGCGTGAAGGTCCTGGAAGTCGACCGTCAGGGAAGAATCCGCCTGTCGATGCGGGACGTCGACGCTGGCTAGTTTGACGCGCTGGATCCGGGCTCCTGCCCGGCCCAGCGCGCCTCGGGCAAAAAGCGCGGTTTTTTGCCCGAGGCTCCGCCACCTTCGGCGGCGGGGCACGTCCCTGTGCCTAGTTTGACGCGCTGGATCCGGGCTCCTGCCCGGCCCGGCGCGCCTCACGCTGCTTCCAGCACGATCTGTCTCGGGAGGCGCGCCGGCCGTTCACTCCAACGGCCGGCCGCCCATTCGAGCAGGGACGCGGGCGGCGCGCCTGCGAGCTGCGCGGGCGGCGGCAGGCCGAGGAGCCGCAGAACCTTCGACACCTCCGCGCCTGCCTGGCGCGCATCGAGCGCCGCGGCGCGGCGTGATTTCGCGAGCTTCCCGCCGCTGCGCTCGAGCAGCAGCGGCAGATGCGCGTGGCGAGGCATCCGCAGGCGCAGCGCGCGCCGCAGGGCGATCTGCCATCCGGTGCTCTCCAGGAGATCCGCCCCGCGAACGACGTCGGTGATGCCTTGGCTCGCATCGTCCACGACGACCGCGAGCTGATAGGCGAACACCCCATCCCGGCGCCGCACGATGACATCTCCCAACTTGTCCAGGGCGAGCGCAATGGCGCCCTGGAAGCGGTCCTCGAAGGCGATGGTCTCCCGCTCATCGATCCTGAAGCGTATCGCCGCAGCGCCAGGCCGTCGCGGTCCTTCGCGGCAGGTGCCTGGATAGCCTGAATCTTCGGCGGCGAGCTCCCGGCGCGCGCAGCTGCACTCGAACGTGCGGCCCGCCGAGCGCAGCGATTCGAGCGCCTGCGCATACAGGTGGGTGCGCCGGCTCTGATATTCGACCTCGCCATCCCAAGGCAGTCCGAATGCCTCGAGTGTCCGCAGGATCGCATCGGCGCTGCCGGGGACCACGCGCGCGCGATCGAGGTCCTCCATGCGCACGAGCCAGTGCCCGCCGTGGCTGCGGGCATCGAGGAAGCTGCCGACGGCAGCCAACAGGGAGCCGAGGTGCAATGACCCCGTGGGGGAGGGCGCGAAACGGCCGACGTATGCCGGTGAGCTCATTGGCCCGAAGTCCCCTGGCGGCGGTTGCCCGGCGCGTGGTGCGTCGAGCCCTTCGGGCCGGCTTGCGCCGTGGTCCCGACGATGTTTGTCGGGCGAGCGCGGCCCAGGGATCGCGCCCTGGGCCGCTCAGTGACTTGCTGTCGGACTAGCGATAGCGGTCGTCGCGGTCGCCGTACTGCCGTTCGCGCCGCTCGCGCCGCTCCTGGGCCTCGATGCTCAGGGTGGCGACCGGCCGCGCCTCCAGGCGCTTGATGCCGATCTCCTCGCCGGTCTCCAGGCAGTAGCCGTACGAGCCGTCCTCGATCCGCTTCAGCGCCTCGTCGATCTTGCGAATGAGCTTGCGCTCGCGATCGCGGGTGCGCAGCTCCAGGCTGAACTCCTCCTCCTGGGTGGCGCGGTCGTTGGGATCGGGGAAGTTGGCCGCCTCGTCCTTCATGTGAGTGACGGTGCGGTCGACCTCGACCATCAGATCACGCTTCCAGCTGTCGAGGATCTGGCGGAAGTGCTCGAGCTGCTCCTTGCTCATGTACTGCTCGCCGCGCTTGGCGATATAAGGCTGGACGTTGCGCGGACCTGCGAGGAGGCTTCCGGGCTCCGCGCCTTCGGGCTCGTCGCCCTCGAGAGAGGATGATGAGGCGGTCGTGGTATGGGGCGCGCGGATGTCGTCCCGGGAATCCTGTTCGGGCGTCTTCCCGGCCGGGGAGGTCGCCTGGGATGTCGAATGAGCGGCCTTGCGCATCTCGGTGGTTGCTTCCGTAGTCATGGGGGTGATGGGCGGCGTCGCCGCCGCAGGGGCGTGCGCCCGAGCCGGCGCAGCCGCGGTCTTGTGAGCGTGAGCGGCCGCCACTTTGGTGCGCTGGAGGTTCCTGCCTCGCTGCTCCGGCGGCCGGCGAGTCGCCGCTGGCTTCTTGGCCGCGGGCCTCGGGGTTGCCGCCTTTTTACCCTTCGCGGTCTTAGGCGCGGGTTTCTTGGCCGGCATCAGGCGCTCCTCAAAAGCATGAGCCTCGTGAAGGACGCGCGATTATACCGGCGTCCCGAAGTCTGTACAGTGAGGGAATAGGGGATCTAAGGAGTTCTTAAGAAAGGGTGACCGGCGGGGCCGGCCGCCAGTGCGGCTGCCGCCGCTCCACGATCACCCGGGTATGGATGCCGCCGCGCACCTTGAAGCGGGCCTCGAGGCGCAGGAATCGCGGCGAGAGCGTCCGGGCGAGGTGGTCGGCGATCTCGTTGGTCACCGCCTCGTGGAAGGCGCCGCGGTCGCGGAACGACCAGATGTAGAGCTTCAGCGACTTGAGCTCCACGCACGCGCGGTCGGGCACGTATTCGAGTTCGAGCGTCGCGAAGTCCGGCTGACCGGTCTTCGGGCAAAGACAGGTGAATTCCGGAATCCGCATGCGGATGGTGTAGTCGTGCTCCGGCCGTGGATTGGCGAAGCTCTCCAGATCACTCGTGGGCTGTGAGGGCATGACGAATTACTTTATCATGAGCGCTGGATCCGGGCTCCTGCCCGATCCAGCGCTGCTTTGGGAAAAAAGCGTGGTTTTTTCCCAAAGCGCGCTCGGCGGACGAAGCAGTGCTTCGCTGGAAGGCACCGCCTCGCCCTTCGGCGGCGGGGCACATTCCTGTGCCTGAGCGCGGGATTCTGTGTAATCACGGGGCGGTCATGAGTTTCGGAAGACAGCATAGATGCGGCTGACCAAGATCAAGCTCGCCGGCTTCAAATCCTTCGTCGATCCCACGCAAGTCAGCTTCCCCAGCAATCTCACCGGTGTCGTCGGCCCGAACGGCTGCGGCAAGTCCAACGTCATCGACGCGGTGCGCTGGGTCATGGGGGAGCTCTCGGCCAAGCACCTGCGCGGCGACAACATGGCGGATGTGATCTTCAACGGCTCCTCGGCGCGCAAGCCCGTCGGGGCCGCCTCGGTGGAGCTCGTCTTCGACAACTCCGACGGCAAGATCGGCGGCGCCTACGCGAGCTACAACGAGATCTCGCTCAAGCGCCAGGTCGCGCGCGACGGCTCCTCCGGCTATTACATCAACGGCGCGCGCTGCCGGCGCAAGGACATCACGCAGCTGTTCCTCGGCACGGGCCTGGGCTCGCGCAGCTACGCCATCATCGAGCAGGGCACGATCTCGCGCGTCATCGAGGCCAAGGCCGAGGACATGCGCGCCTTCGTCGAGGAGGCCGCCGGCATCTCCCGCTACAAGGAGCGGCGCAAGGAGACCGAGAGCCGCATCGCCGACACGCGCGAGAACCTCGAGCGCCTGCAGGACGTGCGCGATGAGATCGAGAAGCAGATCCGGCACCTGCAGCGCCAGGCCGCGACCGCGCGCCGCTACCAGAGCCTGAAGGAGGAGGAGCGGCGCCTGACGGCGGAGCTGCTCGCGCTTCGGCTGAAGGAGCTCGACAGCGGCGCGCAGGTCCACGACAGCGCCACGCGCGCGCGGGAGCTTCAGATGCAGGCGGCGCTGGCCGATCAGCGCGCCGCCGAGGCGTCCATCGAGAGCCAGCGCACGCACCATGGCGTGGCCACGGAGCGTGTCTCGGCCGTCCAGGGCCGCTACTACGAGATCGGGGCGCAGATCTCGCGCCTCGAGCAGACGATCCAACATACGCGGGAGCTGCGGGAGCGGCAGCGGGCCGACCTCGCCAAGACGGGCGCGACGCTCACCGAGCTCGGCGCGCACATCGAGCGCGACGAGCTGCAGCTCGCCGGGCTCGCCGAGGAGATCGCGCAGGCGGCGCCGCAGCTCGAGCAGGCGCAGAGCGCCGAGGCCGCCGCGGCCGCGGCGCTCGAAGCGGCCGAGCGCGAGCTCGCCGCCTGGCAGGAGCGTTGGGAGCAATTGAACCAGGCGCTCGGCGCCGCCGACCGCACCACCCAGGTGGAGCGGGCGCGCATCGAGCAGCTCGAGAACCAGCTGCGGCGGCTGAAGGGCCAGCTCGAGCGTCTCACCCTCGAGCGCGAGGCGCTCGAGGCGCAGGAATCGAGCGAGTTCCTCGCCGAGCTCACCGAGCAGGAATCGCAGACGCGGGAGGAGAGCGATTCGCTCGCCGCATCGCTGCGCGTGGCGCTCGAGCGGGTGCAGAGCGCGCGCGCCGGCCAGCGGGCCGCGGAAGAGGCGCTCGAGGCGGCGCGCGGGGAGCGCGAGCGCACGCGCGCGGAGAGCACTTCGCTCGAGGCCGTGCAGAAGGCCGCGCTGTCGGCGAGTGCGGGCCAGGCGACGGAATGGCTCGGCGAGGTCGGGCTGGCGGGGCGCACGCGTATCGCCCAGACGCTCGAGGTGGAGCCGGGCTGGGAGCTTGCCGTCGAGACCGCGCTCGGCGATTACCTCGAGGCCGTGTGCGTCGACAGCCTGGATGAGGTCGCGGCGCCGCTCGAGAGGCTGGCCCGCGGGCGCGTGGCGCTCATCGAGAGCGCGGGCACGGGCGGCGGCGCGGTGCCGGCAGGCCCCGAAGGCTCGCTCGCCTCGAAGGTGTCCGGCCCCGCGGCCGTATTGGCGCAGCTCGCCGGCGTGCTCACGGCGGAGTCGCTGACGCAAGCGCTGCAGCGGCGCGGCGCGCTGGCGGCGGGCCAGTCCGTCATCACCCGCGGGGGCGAGTGGCTGGGCCGCGACTGGCTGCGTGTCAGCCGCGGCGTGGATCATCATCTCGGCGTCATCGAGCGCGAGCACCGGCTGAAGGCGCTGCGCGCGGCGGTGGAGGCGGCCGAGGCGCGCGCGCGCGGGGCCGAGGACCGGCTCGCCGCGGTGCGCGAGAGCCTCTCCCAGGCGGAGGCCGAGCGGGATGAGAGCCAGGCCGGGATTCAGGCCGTGCACCGCCGCCATGCCGACATCACCGGCCAGCTCGAGGCCGCGCGCGCGCGCGCGAAGGAGACGGCGCTGCGCCGCCAGCGCATCGAGTCCGAGACGGCCGAGCATGCGCGCGAGATCGCCGCCACCCAAGAGGGCCTCGGCCGCGCGGGCGAGACCCTGGAGCAGGGGCTCGCGGTCGGAATCGATCTGAACTTGCGGCGCGAGGAGCTCGAGGGCGAGCGGGAGATGCGCCGCGAGGCGCTCACCGCCGCGCGCTCGCGCGCACAGGCGACGCAGGTCGCCGCGCGCGACCACCTCATCCGCATCGAGTCGCGCCGCTCGACCGAAACCTCGGTGAGAGTGAGCCTGGGCAGGATGGTCGAGCAGCGCGCGCAGCTCGAGCGGCAACGCCAGAACCTGGAGGAGGAGCTCTCCGGCGGCGACGGCCCGATCCTCGAGCTCGAGTCGCGGCTCAACGAAGCGCTCGCGGGCCGGCTCGAGGTGGAGGCGCAGCTGGCCGCGGCGCGCCATGCGATGGAGGAGGCCGATACGGCCCTGCGCGCGCTCGATGAGCAGCGCCTGCTCGCCGAGCGGCGGGTCAACGAGGCGCGCGAGGCGATGGAAGCGGCGCGGTTCGCCGCACAGGAGAACCGGGTGCGGCGCGAAGGGCTCGCCGAGCAGTTCGGGGAGACGCGCTTCGATCTCGGGGAGGTGCAGCAGAGTCTCGCGGCCGATGCCGCCATCCCGGCCTGGGAGGAGCGGCTCGCCGAGACCCGGGCCGGCATCGAGAAGCTCGGCCAGGTCAACCTCGCCGCGATCGATGAGCTCAAGGAGCAGACCGAGCGCAAGGAGTATCTGGATCGCCAGTTCACCGACCTGACCTCCGCGCTCGACACCCTGGAGGAGGCGATGGGGCGCATCGACAAGGAGACGAGCGCCCGCTTCGAGGAGACCTTCGAGCGCATCAACTCCGGCCTCAAGGAGCGCTTCCCGCGGCTCTTCGGCGGCGGTCACGCCTATCTCGAGCTCGTGGGCGAGGATCCGTTGAGCGCGGGCATCGCGATCATGGCCCGTCCGCCGGGCAAGAAGAACAGCAGCATCCACCTGCTCTCGGGCGGGGAGAAGGCCCTCACCGCCGTGGCGCTCGTCTTCTCGATCTTCGACCTGAACCCGGCGCCCTTCTGCCTGCTCGATGAGGTGGATGCGCCGCTCGATGAGCACAATGTCGGGCGCTTCTGCGATATCGTGCGCGAGATGTCGGCCCGTGTGCAGTTCATCTTCATCACCCACAACAAGACGACCATGGAGCTCGCGTCCCAGCTTCTCGGCGTGACCATGCACGAGCCCGGGGTTTCGCGGCTCGTGGCCGTCGACGTCGACGAGGCGGTCCGGCTCGCAGCCGTCTGATCATTCGGTGCCGCCAATGTCGGAACTACGCTGGACACTGCTCATCCTGGGAGTGGTGTTCATCGCCGCGCTGTCCTGGTGGGAGCGGCGGCGGCCGCGCCAAGCCTTCGCCCCGCGTCTGCGGGACCCGAGTCCGGGGCGCCCCGCCGGGCCGCCTGAGCCCTGGATAGGAGACACCGAGATATCCGACGCTGTTGTGTCGGATGTGGCGCTGGAAGATGCCGCCGACGTGTCGGAGCCTGGAGGCGAGGACACCCTGCGGGCGCATGTCGACCCGTCCGTGCCGGAGCCGCTGCGGGAACTGCCGATGCTCATCATTCCCGATCGCGCAGAGCGGGTGGAGCTGCAGGCCGGGTGGGACGAGGCCCCCCCCGAGCCTGAACGGGTCGACCCAGAGCCGGGCTCGCCCGTGGAGACGCAGAGGGATGAGATCCCCGGCGCGGAGGGCGTCGGCGCCGTCAGGATCGTGGAGCGTTTCGCAGCTTACGCTGCGGCACCAGAGCAGCCCGTCCCGGAGCAGTCCGGCTCAGAGGAGGGCGAGCCGCCGCATGCGCCGGCCAGCGGCGCGGCCGGCACCGAGCCCATCGTCGAGTGGCCGCCGGAGGAGTCGCGCCGGATCGTGTCGCTGCGCCTCGTCGCGGGGCCGCCGGAGCGCTTCGCGGGCCGCACCTTGCGCCTCGCCCTGGCGGCCGAGGGCTTCCTTCTCGGCAAGTTCTCGATCTTCCACAAGCCCGATGAGTCCAATCGCGCGCTGCTGAGCGCCGCCTCGCTCACCCGCCCCGGCGCCTTCGACCTGGAGACCATGGACTCGCAGCGCTACGCGGGCCTCAGCCTCTTCGCCGTCCTGCCGGGCCCGAAGACGCCGGGGCAGGCGTTCGAGGAGCTTCTCGCGACGGCGCGCAATCTCAACGAGCGGCTGCAGGGCGCGCTGCAGGATGAGCGCGGAGGACCGCTGACCGTGCTGCGCGTCTCGAGCATCCGCGAGAGCCTCAGGGCCGAGGCGCCAGACGCTGCGGCCTCGGCCGAGCATGAAACATGATGCGGCGGGGCGCGCGGCGCAGCTGCGCGCGCAGATCGCGCATCACAACCGGCTGTATTACGAGCTGGATCGGCCGCAGATCTCCGATGCCGATTACGATGCGCTCATGGACGAGCTGCGGGCCATCGAGCGCGAGCATCCGCAGCTCCTAACTCCCGAGTCTCCGACCCAGCGCGTCGGCGGGGCACCCTCGGGCAAGTTTGCCAAGGTGCGCCACAGCGTGCCGATGCTCTCGCTCGCCAACGGCTTCACCGCCGAGGACGTCGCCGCCTTCATCGAGCGCGTGCGGCGGTTCTTGAAGCTCGATGCCGCCGAGCCGCTCGAGCTCACCGCGGAGCCGAAGATCGACGGCCTGTCGCTGTCGCTGCGCTACGAGCGCGGCGTGTTGGTAAGTGGCGCGACCCGCGGCGACGGTACGGAGGGAGAGGACGTCACCGCCAACGTCCAGCGCGTCAAGGACATTCCGGCGAAGATGCACGGCCGCGCGGCGCCTGAGGTCTGCGAGATCCGCGGCGAGGTCTACATGACACGCTCCGCGTTCCTGAAGCTCAACGAGGAGCAGTCCGCGGCCGGCCGCACCGTCTTCGCCAACCCGCGCAATTCCGCGGCGGGCTCGCTGCGCCAGCTCGATCCGCAAGTGACCGCGTCCCGTCCGCTGCGCTTCCTCGCCTACGCCTGGGGCGAGATGAGCGAGATGCCCGCCGCGAGCCAGTGGGACATGCTGAACTGGCTGAAGCAGCGCGGCTTTCCCACCAATCCCCTGAGCCGTCTCTGTCACTCCCCCGGGGAGTTGCTCGCGTTCCATCAGGAGATCGAGCTCGGGCGCGCGCGGCTCGATTACGACATCGACGGCGTCGTCTACAAGGTGAATCGCCTCGACTGGCAGCGGCGGCTCGGGTTCGTCGGCCGCGATCCGCGCTGGGCGCTCGCGCACAAGTTCCCCGCGCAGAAGGCCACCACCGTCGTGAATGCGATCGAGCTGCAGGTCGGGCGCACGGGCGCGCTCACTCCTGTCGCCAAGCTCGCGCCCGTCACCGTCGGCGGCGTCGTCGTCTCCAATGCCACCCTTCACAACGAGGACTACATCCGCGAGCTCGATGTCAGGATCGGCGACACGGTGACCGTGCAGCGCGCGGGCGATGTCATCCCGCAGGTCCTCGGCATCGTGCCGCAGCGCAGGCCGCGGCACAGCCAGCCGTTCGAGTTCCCCAAGACCTGCCCCTGCCCGCTCGGGACGCCCGTGGTGCGGGAGCTGACCGCCGCCGGCAGGGAAGGGGCCGTCTCCCGCTGCAGCGGCGAGCTCGCCTGCCCGTTCCAGCGCGTCGAGCATCTGCGCCACTACGTCTCCCGCCGCGCCTTCGACATCGAAGGCCTCGGGGAAGAGCGGATCACGCTCCTCTTCGACCGCGGCTGGATCGCCGAGCCAGCCGACATCTTCACCCTCGGGCGCCGCAACCCCGCGATCCAGCTCGAGCAGCAGGAAGGCTTCGGGGAGCTCTCCGTCCGCAATCTCTTCGCCGCCATCGAAGCGCGCCGCAGCATCCCGCTCGAGCGCTTCATCTACTCCCTGGGCATTCGCCACGTGGGCGAGACCACGGCGCGCTCGCTGGCGCGCGGCTACGGCACTTTCCCGGCCTTCCGCGAGGCCTGCCGCCGGCTCGCCGGTGAAGACGCGGAGGCGCGCCAGGAGCTCGATGCCATGGACCAGATCGGCGATGCCGTCATCGACAGCCTGAGCGCGTACTTCTCCGAATCCCACAACGCGGGCATGGTCGACCGGCTCGCCGCGCAGGTGCGGATCCTCGAGGCGCAGCGGCCCGCGGCCGAGTCTGCGATCGCCGGCAAGACCATCGTCTTCACGGGCCGGCTGGAGCGGATGACCCGCGATGAGGCGAAGGCCCTCGCCGAGCGCCTGGGAGCCGCGGTGAGCGGCAGCGTATCGAAGCGGACGAGCCTGGTGGTCGCCGGCGCGGAGGCCGGCTCGAAGCTGAAGAAAGCCCGGGAGCTGGGCGTTCAGGTGCTCGAGGAAGACGCGTTTCTCGAGCTTGTCAGGGAGAGTCCGCTCGAGGGCAAGTAAAGGAGCGGCCCAGGGCCGTTCCCTCTCGGATTCGTCAGCGCGAGAGGGAACGCCCCGGGAAACGGCCGCGAGAGGATTCGAGCGAGGCGACTAGCTTCCGCTGTTGGTGGACGGGGCCGCGGAGGCCGGCGCCGCGGGCGCCGCCGCACTCGCCGGGACGGTCGGCTCGCCGCTCTTGCCGGTGGTCTCGGCGTTGGTCTGCGGGTCGAGGAAGGTCTTCACCTTTGCCTTGCTCAGCAGCTCATCCTCGTAGGCCTGGAACTTCTTGGCCTGGACGATCTGCGTCAGCCGCTGCTTCACCTGATCGAACGGCGGCGGGGTGAGCGGCCGCGTGCCGAGCAGCTGGATGACGTGCCAGCCATACTGCGTGTGCACCGGCGTCGTCGTGTACTGCCCGGGCTTCAGGCTCGCGACCGCATCGGCGAACGGCTTCACCATGTGATTCAGCGTGAACCAGCCGAGGTCGCCGCCGTTGTTCTTCGAGGAGTCCATCGACCACGCCTTGGCGAGCTCGGAGAACTTCTGTCCGGCCTTCAGCTTGCGGATGACCTTCTCGGCGAAGGGCTCGCTGGCGACGAGGATGTGCCGGGCGTGGTACTCCATCTTCGGCATCTTCGCCACTTCGGCGTTGTATTCCGCCTGCAGCTCCGCGTCGGTCGGCTGCTTGTTCGCCAGATACTTCTGCGAGAGCGCCTGCTGCAGCACGTTCAGCCGCTCGAGCTTCAGGAGCTGCGCGGTATCGTCCTGCTTCTCCAGACCGTCCTTCACGGCCTGATCGGCGACGAGCTGCGCGCGGATCAGATTGTCGAGCGCCTGCGAGCGCTGCGCGGGGGCGAGATCGCTCGAGGCCTTGCCGCTGATCCCCTTGATGTAGAACTCATAGAGGTTGCGGCTGATCGGCGTGCCGTCGACGGTCGCCACCGCCGCGGAGGCGGGGCTGCTCTGGCTCGCGGTGCCCGTGGGGGACTTCGGTTGGCAGGCGGCGAGCGCCACCAGGGCCGCGGTGAGGCAGAGGATCCTTACATTCTTCATTGAGAGCTCTCGTTGGGTTGCAGACGATGAGGTGCGACAGTGCGCCCGTGTGGCGGGCGAAAGGTTAGTGGGAAGGGGACTCGCTGGGCGCGTACGCCACGATGCTGAGCGCATGGATGCCGTGCCCCATGAGTGGCGCGAGCGCGCAGTAGACCATGCGGTGCCGCTCCAGTTGCGGGCGGCCGGCGAACGCCGGCGCCACCAGCGTCACCCGGTAATGCCCCCCCTCGCGCGCACCCGCATGACCCGCGTGCCGGGCGCTGTCATCGACCACCTCGATGGACAGCGGCGCGAGTGCCTGCTCGAGGGTGGCGCGAATCTCGCCGGCGGTGGGCCGCAAGACCGGGAGGGTGGGAGTGTGCGTGTGATCGGGCATGGCGCTGAAAGGGTCGCGTATCATAGTTATTTTGGGTCCTCTTGAGCCAGTACTTCGAGCTTCACCCCATCACACCCCAGGTGCGCCTCATCCGCCAGGCGGCGGACATCGTGCGTGCGGGGGGCGTCATTGCCTATCCGACCGATTCCTGCTACGCATTCGGGTGGCACATCGGCGATAAGAGCGCCCTGGAGCGCGTGCGCCGGATCCGCCGGGCGGATCGCCACCACCATTTCACGCTGGTCTGCGCCGATCTCGCCGAGGTCGGCCGGTTCGCGCGGCTCGAGACCTGGCAGTTCCGGCTCCTCAAGGCCTGCCTGCCGGGGCCCTATACTTTCCTGCTCAGGGCCTCGCGCGAGACCCCGCGCCGGCTGCAGCACGAGAAGCGTCGTACCATCGGCGTGCGGATCCCGGCCCACCCGGTGCCGCAGCTGCTGCTGCGCGAGCTCGGGGAGCCGCTCATGAGCTCCACGCTGCTGCTGCCGGATGAGCCGCAGCCCCTGACGTCAGGGAGCGACATCCAGGCGCGCCTCGAGCACGACATCGATGCGGTGCTCGATGGGGGAGACTGCGGTGTCGTGCCCACCACCGTCGTGGACTTGTCCGTAGATCCGCCGGTGGTCTTGAGAGAGGGAAGGGGGTCTCTGCACCCCCTTGTCGGATCTCGCCCCTCCGAGACCCGCTGACCCACGCGAAGGCGCCCGCCGTCTAGTTCCCCATCGATCGGCGGTCGACCCCGAATCATGAAGCGGCACGACCATGTGGCAGGCACAGGGGTGCGACGCATGCGTCGCACGGATGGCCACCCCGGGCAGACCCGGTTGGACCCGGGGCGTGCGCGGAGCAGGGACTGCGCAGCGCAATGTGCCCCGCCGCCGCAGGGCGAGGCGGTGCCTTGCAGCGAAGCACCGCTTCGCTC
>JABBNZ010000004.1:0-10891 GCA_019352035.1 Pseudomonadota bacterium
CCAGAAGGACCTGCTGCCGGTGACCTATGTCACCGGAGACATGGCCGGGCGGCTCGACAGTCCGCTCTACGGCATGTTCGAGATCGTCTCGCGGCTGCGCCACTCGCCCCCGGGAGGCGTGCCGCTCGCGCAACACTTCATCCGCGAACCCACCAATCCCAACTCCTTCGCCATCAAATGGAGCGGGGAATGGCAGATCACCTACGAGACCTTCCGCGACATGGGAATCGCGTACTCGGTCGGACTCATTCTGATCTACCTGCTGATCGTCGGGCAGTTCGGCTCGTATTTCGTGCCCTTCATCATCATGGCGCCCATTCCGCTCACCATCATCGGCGTGATGCCGGGTCACGCCCTGCTCGGGGCGCAATTCACGGCGACCTCGATGATCGGCATGATCGCCTTGGCCGGCATCATCGTGCGCAACTCCATCCTGCTCGTCGATTTCATCGACGGGGCGGTGCGCGAGGGCTTCCCGCTCGAGGAGGCGGTGGTGCGCGCCGGCGCGATCCGCGCCAAGCCGATCGCGCTCACCGCGGTCGCGGCGATGCTCGGGGCCCTCTTCATCATCGACGACCCCATCTTCCAGGGGCTCGCCGTGTCGCTCCTCTTCGGCATTTTCGTCTCGACGCTGCTCACGTTGCTCGTGATCCCGGTCCTCTACTACGCCTACCTCAAGCGGAAAGAGGCCCGCGCCGAGCGCGTGGCGGGAGCGCTAGTCCATGAGTAACGAGCACATTCCCGCGGCCGCCGTCGGGCCGGTCAATCGCAGGAGAGAGTTTCTCTCCCGGAGGCTGTCATGGCACGAGTCATAATCATCGGAGCGGGGCTGGGAGGCGTGCCCTGCGCGTTCGAGCTGCGCAAGCGGCTCGGCAAGGCGCATCGCATCACCCTCATCGGCTCCTCGCCCTATCACGAATTTACTCCCTCGAATCCGTGGATCGGCGTCGGCTGGCGCAACCGCGAGCAGACGCGCGTCGCGCTGAGCGGCCCGCTCGGCGCGAAAGGCGTCGAGTGGATTGCCGAGCCGGTGGCCGCGATCGACCCGCAGGCCCACAGCCTGACCCTCGCCGGCGGCCGGGTCGAGCCCTATGACTTCCTGGTCGTCGCGACGGGGCCGAAGCTCGCCTTCGACGAAGTACCGGGACTGGGGCCCGAGGAGGGCTGGACGCAGTCGGTCTGCACGCAGGAGCACGCGGCGCGGGCGTTCGAGAAATACCAGGCGCTGCTCGCGAGCCCGGGGCCCGTGGTCATCGGCGCGGCAGCCGGTGCGAGCTGCTTCGGTCCGGCCTACGAGTTCGCGATGATCCTCGATGCGGACCTGCGCAAGCGCAAGTTGCGCGACCGGGTGCCCATGACGTTCGTGACGAGCGAGCCCTACATCGGCCACATGGGGCTGGGCGGCGTCGGGGACAGCAAGGGGCTCATGGAGGCGGAGCTGCGCCAACGGCACATCAAATGGATCACCAACGCGAAGGTCACGCGGGTCGAGGACGGCTCCATGGCCGTAACCGAGCACGACGATGAGGGAAAGCCGCGCAAGGAGCACGCGCTGCCGTTCAAGTACGCGATGGTGCTGCCTGCCTTCAAGGGCGTGGATGCCGTCGCCGCGGTCGCGGGGCTTTGCAACCCGCGCGGATTCGTGCTCGTCGACGAGCACCAGCGCTCCAGGAAGTATCCCAACATCTACTCCGCCGGGGTGTGCGTCGCGATCCCGCCGGTCGAGGCGACACCCGTGCCGACGGGGGCGCCGAAGACCGGATACATGATCGAGTCGATGGTCTCGGCGATCGCGGAGAACATCGCCGCCGAGCTCGCCGGCAAGCCGGCGACCGCCGAGGCGACCTGGAATGCGATCTGCCTGGCCGACTTCGGCGACACGGGCGCGGCCTTCGTCGCGCTGCCGCAGATCCCGCCGCGCAACGTCACCTGGGCGAAGACCGGCAAGTGGGTGCATCTCGCCAAGATCGCCTTCGAGAAGTACTTCCTGCGCAAGGTGCGAACCGGCTCCGTGACGCCGGTGTACGAGAAATACGTGCTCAAGGCTCTCGGCATCGTGTCGCTGAAGCGGACGGACTCATGAGGGTGAGCCTGCCGTTGCGCCGGACCGCCGCCTGCCTCGCGCTGGCGGCCACGGGCCTGCTCGCCCGCGAGGCCAGCGCGGAGACCCTGGAGCAGGCCTGGCGGATGGCGATTGCCAACAACCAGACGCTGGCCGCGGCCGCAGCTGACGTCAATGGCGCCCGGGCGAATCTGCGCGCGGCGGGGGACGCCCGCTGGCCGACTGTGGATACCAGCGCCGGCTACATGCGGTTGAATGCTTCGCCGGCGCTCGATGTCGTCACTCCAGGGTTTACGTTCCGCTCGGGACCGATCTTCAAGAGCGATCAGTACGTCAGCGCAACGGTGCAGGTGAAGGTGCCCCTCTACGCGGGAGGACAGATCACCGCGGGCATGCATGCCGCCCGTCAGGCGCTCACCGGAGCATCGGCGCAGGAGCGGGCCACCCTGGGGAATCTGAAGCTGGCGGTGGCGGAGGCCTTCGTGGGCGTGTTGCGTGCACGAAGTCAGCTGGCGGTGGCGAATGCCAGCGTCAAGAGCCTGAGCGCCCACGTCGGCGACGTGAAGAGCATGTTTCAACGGCAGATGGTGGCCAAGAGCGACGAGTTGGCCGCCGAGGTGGCTCTGGCCAATGCCGAGGAGACGCAGGTCAGCGCCGCGAACGCGGTGCAGAATGCGCTCGCCGGCTACAACCGCCTGCTCGGCGAGCCGATGGGGCGCTCACCGCGTCTCGATGCGCAGCTCGGGGTCGATCCCGTGCTGCTCGGCGAGCCGCTGAGCGCGCTGCTGCGGCAGGCGCTCGCCTCGCGCAGCGAGCTCAAGGGGATGGCCGCGCAATCCAACGCCCTCGCCGCCCAGGCCCGCGCGGTCACGGCCACACGGCTGCCGCACGTCGCCCTTACCGGGGACTACACGCATTTCGACAACCAGATTCTCGACCGGCAGAACTTCTCGATGGTGGGTGTCGGCTTCACCTGGAAGCTCTTCGATGGTGGGGTGGCTCGCAACGAGGCGCAGTCGCTGCGCAGCGCAAGCCGCGCCGCCGATAGCCGGCTCGCCGACCTGCGGGGGCAGGTCGAGCTGCAGGTGCGGCAGGACTGGCTTGCCGTCAAGGCGGCGCAGGCCAGAGTGAGCGCCTCGCGCCGGGCCACGGCGCAGGCGGCGGAGAACCTGCGCATCTCCCGCGAGCTCTACGGGGTGGGCCTCGCTTCCAATTCGCAGGTGCTGGAGGCCGTGACGCTCGAGATCCAGGCGACCAATAATCACGACAACGCAGTGCTGGATGTGGGGCTGGCGCGGGTCGAGCTGGCGTACGCGGTAGGAGCGCTCTAGCCTCGGCGCGGGACCAGGCCTGCGTTGGCGCCCGATACGGGGTCTTGGCTTTGTGCAGGATCTGCCCGGCGAGGTAGAGTCCGCCTTTTGACCTTCGCGCATCCCAAGATGCGCGAAGGTCCGGATCCCGCTGCAGGACGACAGCGTGGGAAACCTGGGAAGAGGTCTCCGCGCCGAGGATCGGATGAAGCATGCTCGACGGAAACACTGCCTTTGCGCCTCTGCTGCCGCACCGGGATACCCCGGGGTCGGGGGTGCGGCGGCTGGCCGCACGGGCCGAGACGGCTGAGCCGGGCTCACTGCGGCTGCAGTACGTGCTGGAGGCGGACCTGGGACGCGTTCGCCTGCCGCCGCCCGCGCCGGGCGCAGGCAGAGCCGACCGGCTGTGGGCTCACACCTGCTTCGAGGCGTTCATCGGCCGCGCCGATTCGCCGCACTACCTGGAGCTGAATTTCTCGCCCTCCGGTGAATGGGCGGCGTACCGGTTCGAATCCTATCGGCAGGCAATGGCGCCGGTGGAGCTGCCGCAGCCTCCGCGGCTGGCGGTGCGCGGCGATGAGGATCGCCTCGAGCTCGAGGCCGAGGTCCATCTGCGAGGGGTGCTGCCGGGGCTGGGTGGCGCGGCCATGAGCGCGGGAGCCGGGAACGGCGGCCTGCGGATCGCCCTCAGTACGGTAGTGGAGGATCGGGACGGCGGGCTGTCATACTGGGCGCTGCGCCACCCGGCCGGGCGGCCGGATTTTCATCACCCCGAGAGCTTTACGCTCGAGCTCGCCCTTCCCTGGAACCCTGCCCCATGAAGTTCGGCATCGATCGCCTGCTCGAGGAGCCGCACCTGCGCAAGCCGCTCGCGGGCAGGCGCGTGGCGCTCCTCGCCCACCCCGCCTCCGTGACGCGCAACCTGGTGCATTCACTGGATGCCCTGGCATCGCTCGGTGATGTCCGGCTGACGGCTGCGTTCGGGCCTCAGCACGGGCTGCGCGGCGACAAGCAGGACAACATGGTGGAGTCCGCCGACTTCATCGACCCCGTGCATGGAATCCCCGTATTCAGCCTCTACGGGGCGGTGAGGCGTCCGACGGAGCGCATGATGGACAGTTTCGATGTCCTGCTGGTCGACCTGCAGGACCTCGGCTGCCGCATCTATACGTTCGTGACGACCCTCCGATACGTTTTGGAGGAAGCCGCGAAGCGGCGCAAGACGGTGTGGGTGCTCGACCGTCCCAATCCCATCGGCCGGCCGGTGGAGGGTCTGTCGCTGCTGCCGGGCGCCGAGAGTTTCGTCGGGCCGGGCCCAATGCCGATGCGGCACGGCCTCACGCTGGGGGAGCTGGCGCGCTGGTTCATCGCGACGCTGAGGCTCGATGTGGATTGCCAGGTCATTGCGCTCGAGGGCTGGGAGCCTCACGCGGCGCCGGGGTACGGCTGGCCGCTCGGCCGGCGGACCTGGGTCAACCCGAGTCCCAACGCACCGACCCCGTGGATGGCGCGCTGCTATCCGGGCACGGTGATGTTGGAAGGAACGACGCTCTCGGAGGGGCGCGGGACCACGCGTCCGCTCGAGCTGTTCGGTGCCCCCGATCTCGACGTGCCCGCTCTCCTCGCGGCCATGCGTGAGCTGGCGCCGGCGTGGATGCGCGGCTGCCGCGCCAGACCGTGCTGGTTCGAGCCGACCTTCCACAAGCACTCCGGCAAGCTCTGCGCCGGCGTGCAGTTGCACGTCGAGGACGCCATTTATTACGACCACGAGGCGTTTCGCCCGTGGCGGCTCATCGCGCTCGCCTTCAAGACGCTGCGGCGTCTCGCGCCCGAGTATCCGTTGTGGCGGGACTTCCCCTACGAGTACGAGCGCGATCGCCTCGCGATCGATGTGATCAACGGCGGCGAGCGGCTGCGGCGCTGGGTCGACGATCCGGCGGCAGCGCCCGGGGATCTCGAGACGCTCGCGGCGAAGGACGAGGCCGCCTGGAGCGCCGAGCGCCAGGCCTTCCTCCTGTACTGAGCCATGGAACCCGCCCGCGACATCACAGGCTATCGCAAGCACTGGGCCGCCCGTTTCGGGACGGCGCCCTTCCTGCCCATGTCCCGGGCCGAGATGGATGAGCTCGGCTGGGACAGCTGCGACATCATCATCGTCAGCGGCGATGCCTACGTCGACCATCCGAGCTTCGGCATGGCGATCGTCGGGCGAGTGCTCGAGGCGCAGGGCTTCCGGGTCGGCATGATCGCGCAGCCGGATTGGCACAGCGCCGATGCATTCGCGAGGCTGGGCCGTCCCAACCTCTTCTTCGGCATCACTGCCGGCAACATGGACTCCATGGTCAACCGCTACACGGCCGATCGCCGGCTGCGCAGCGATGATGCCTACACGCCAGGAGGCGTAGGCGGCAAGCGGCCCGACCGCTCCGTGATCGTCTACGCGCAACGCGCGCGGGAGGCATTCAAGGACGTTCCCATCGTCATCGGCGGCATCGAGGCCTCGCTGCGCCGCATCGCGCATTTCGATTACTGGTCGGAAAAGGTGCGGCGCTCGATCCTGCTCGATGCGAAAGCCGACCTTCTGATCTACGGCAACGGCGAGCGTCAGATCTGCGAGATCGCCCACCGCCTCGCGGCCGGGGAGTCGATCCGAGAAATCACGGACGTGCGCGGCACCGCGTTCGCGCGCAAGTCGCTGCCGGGCGGCTGGATCGAGATCGACTCGACGCATCTCGATGCGCCGGGGCCGGTCGCGCCACACCCCGATCCCTACGCCATGGATTCCGAGCGGGCATCGTCCGCAGCACGGCAAGCCGCAGCCGACGAGCCGCGAGCCGCTGCCGAGGGTACGGAAGCCGAGAAAGTCGTCCGTTTCGTGCGGCGCGTGAAGAATGCCGATCGGAGCCGCAGCGTCATCCGCATGCCCTCGTACGAGCAGGCGGCATCGGACCCGGTGTTGTACGCGCACGCCTCTCGCATCCTGCACCTCGAGGCCAACCCCGGCAACGCCCGCGCGCTCGTGCAGCGCCATGGCGACACCGAGGTGTGGCTGAATCCGCCGCCGATCCCGCTGACCACGGCGGAGATGGACTGGGTCTACGAGCGGCCCTTCCGCCGCCGGCCGCACCCGGGCTATGGCGATGCCAACATTCCCGCCTACAAGATGATCCGCTTCTCGGTGGCCATCCAGCGCGGCTGTTTCGGCGGGTGCACGTTCTGCTCCATCACGGAGCACGAGGGACGCATCATCCAGAGCCGCTCGGAGCCGTCCATCCTGCGCGAGGTGGAGGCCATCCGCGACGAGGTGCCGGGCTTCACCGGCGTGATCTCCGACCTCGGGGGCCCGACGGCCAACATGTATCGCCTCGCCTGCCGCAGCCGTGAGATCGAGAGCGCTTGTCGCCGGCCCTCCTGCGTCCATCCCGGGATCTGTCCCAACCTCGACACCGATCACGCGCCCCTCATCAGCCTGTACCGCAAGGCGCGCGAGCTCCCCGGCATCCGCAAGGTGCTCATCGCCTCGGGCGTGCGTTACGACCTCGCAGTGGAGTCGCCTGAGTACGTGAAGGAGCTGGCTCAACATCACACGGGCGGCTACCTCAAGATCGCGCCGGAAGCGATCTCCGAGGGGCCGCTCTCGATGATGATGAAGCCGGGCATCGGCGCCTACGACCGCTTCAAGGCCCTGTTCGACCGCTACTCGCGCGAAGCCGGCAAGGAGCAGTACCTCATTCCGTATTTCATCGCGGCCCATCCGGGCACGAGCGATGAGGACATGCTGGAGCTCGCCCTCTGGCTGAAGCGCAACGGCTTTCGCGCCGATCAGGTGCAGGCCTTTCTGCCTTCGCCGATGGCGACGGCCACGGCGATGTATCACTCCGGCAAGAATCCCCTGAAGCGCTTGAGCCGCACGGGCGGCGAGGTGCGGATACCCAAAGGGCTCAAGGTGCGCCGGCTGCACAAGGCGTTCCTGCGTTATCACGATCCCGAGAACTGGCCGGTGTTGCGCGAGGCGCTGCGCCGCATGGGCCGGGCCGATCTCATCGGTAACGGCAGACATCAGCTCGTGCCGGCGTACCAGCCGGCCGGCACCGGCGAGAGCGCAGAGGGGGGGCGTGCGCGCCGCGGCGCGCCCCAGACCTTCCGGACGCAACATACCGGCTTGCCGCGCAACCCGCGGACCGCGGGGAGGAAGTGACCTGAGGGCTGCCGATGAAGAGGCGGACTTCAATTCGTGCCCTGGGAGCGGCCGCCGTGGCGGGGTTGACGGTGCTCGGCCTCGCGGCTTTCGTGCACCTGCCGCGCGCCGCCGCAGCCCTCAGCGGCACCTCCGCGCCGAGCCCGGCCGGCCTGGTCCCTGACCCGATCGCGGCGAGTCCACACAAGCCGCGGGCTTCAGCGCTCGGACTCGAGATTCGCGGGGCGATCGGGCCCGCGATGGCGCAGTACGTGCGCGACGGGCTCGAGGTCGCGCAGCGGCGCGGCAGCCCCTTCGTCATCCTGGAGATCGATACCCCGGGCGGTCTGGAGAGCTCGATGCGCGAGATCAACAGCGCCATCCTGGCATCGTCCGTGCCGGTGGTGGGCTATGTCGCTCCGCCCGGGGCACGGGCCGCGAGCGCCGGCACCTATATCCTCTATGCCTGTCACTTCGCGGCCATGGCACCGGCCACCAATCTCGGCGCCGCGACGCCGGTATCGATCGGCGGGTCCGAGCCGGCGCCGCCCGCGAGACGGCATGCCAAGGCCGGCAGCAGCGCTCCCGCCCCGGCGCCGGGTGCGCCGATGAGCGCGGAGCAGCGCAAGATCCTCAACGACTCGATCGCCTACATCCGGGGCCTTGCGCAGCTGCGCGACCGCAACGCCGACTGGGCCGAGGAGGCGGTGCGCGGCGCCGCGAGCCTGCCCGCGACCGAGGCGCTGCAGCAGCACGTCATAGACTTCATCGCGCCCGACATGACGAGCCTGCTCGCCCAGCTGAACGGCCGCGAGACGCAGATCGATGGCCGGACGGTGCGGCTCGACACCCGCGGCGTTCGGGTCCAATGGCTGAAGCCGGACTGGCGCACGCGCCTGCTCGGCATCGTCACCAATCCGCAGATCGCCTACGGACTGCTGTTGATCGGCATCTGGGGCCTCATCTTCGAGGGGTTCCATCCCGGCGGGGTGTTGCCGGGAGTGGTCGGTGTGATTTCGCTCCTCATCGCGCTCTTCGCCTTTCAGCTGCTGCCGACGAATTTCGCCGGACTCGCGCTGCTCGCCATCGGCGCCGGCATGATGGCCGCGGAGTTCTTCTTCCCGACCTACGGCTCCCTCGGGATCGGGGGCCTCATCGCCTTCGTCGCCGGCTCGCTCATTCTCTTCCCGGCGGCATCGGGCCTGGAGGTGGCGAGGCCGTTCATCGGGGGGCTGGCGACGATCGGGGGGCTGGTCATCCTCGGGATCGTGTATCTTGCCGTTCGCGCGCGGCGCACGCCGGTCGTCACGGGTACGCAGGCGATGCTCGGCGCCACTGTCGAGGCGGCAGAGGATTTCGCCGTCCAGGGGCGCGTGCATTACGGCGGTGAGCTGTGGAATGCCCGCAGCACGGCGCCTCTGAAGACAGGACAGGCGGCGCGCGTGGTGAAGGTCGAAGGTCTAACATTGTCGGTGGAGCCGTTGCGATAACGCCGGCTGCGCCCGGAGAAGCCCATGTCTTACGCGGCCATCGTCATCATCGTCATCTTCGCCCTGCTGGTGTTCAGCTCCATAAGGGTCCTCAACGAGTACGAGCGAGCCGTGATGTTCACGCTCGGACGCTTCACCGGCATCCGGGGACCGGGCATCATCCTGCTGTGGCCCATCATCCAGAGGATGAACAAGGTGGACCTGCGGGTCATCGTGCTCAACGTGCCGAAGCAGGACGTGATCACGCGCGACAACGTGTCGGTCAAGGTCAACGCGGTGGTCTACTTCCGGGTCGTCGACGCGGGCCGGGCGATCATCCAGGTGGCGAACGCCTGGGAGGCCACGAGCCAGGTGGCGCAGACGACGCTGCGCTCGGTGCTGGGTCAGCATGAGATGGACGATCTGCTCTCCCAGCGGGACAAGCTGAACTCCGACATCCAGCGGATTCTCGACCAGGCCACCGAGGCATGGGGCATCAAGGTCGCGAACGTGGAGCTCAAGGACGTCGATCTCGATGAGACGATGATCCGCGCCATGGCGCGGCAGGCCGAGGCCGAGCGCAACCGGCGCGCGAAGGTCATCAATGCGGAAGGGGAGAAGCAGGCGGCGCAGACGCTGGTGGAGGCGGCCCAGGCGCTGGCGCAGCAGCCGAGCTCGCTGCAGCTGCGGTATCTGCAGACGCTGGCCGATATCTCGCACGACAAGTCGTCGCTCATCGTGTTTCCGCTGCCGCTCGATCTCTTACGGCCGCTGATGGGGGCATTGGAGGGACAGAAGCGGCCGGGGCCGCCGGCTGCCTGAGGGGGCGATCCCTCATCCCGTGCGGGTCCTCTACAGCTTCGTCATCGACGAGAATCCCCGCTTTCTCGCCGAGAGCAGGATATATCTGCGCACGATCCTGCGGGCCGGAGTGCCGGCGCGCGACCTCGTCGCGCAAGTCACCGCCCGCAGCGGCCGGCCCGGCAAGGACCTCGCCGGGAGCTTCGGCGTGCGCGCCATCGATCTGCCGCTCGGGCCGGACGGCGCGTACTGCAACAAGATCAATCAGCTGTTCACCCGGGCCGACGATGATTTCGATGTGCTCATCGCCTGCGATACGGATCTGGCGATCCTGCGGCCGCTCGATGAGGCGGTGAAGGCGGACCGCGTACGCGCGAAGCGCGTGGATCAGGAAAATCCGCCGCTCGCGGTGCTCGAGCGGATTCGGGAGTTCCTGGGTGTCGCCCAACAGCCGCCCCTGGCCGCGCCGGGGTGCGCGCCGGCGGGGAAGACCTATGCGATGAACTGCAATGGCGGGGTGCTGATGATCCCGCGGCAGTTCGTCAAGCCGTTGGGCGAGGCGTGGCTCGAGTACGCCACGGTGCTGACGGAGCACCGTCAGCTGCTGGAGCAGTGGGTCAATCACATCGACCAGGTGAGCTGGGCGTTCGCGATGCTGAAGCTGCGGCTGCCGTTCCAGGAGCTGCCGGTGGAGTACAACTTCCCCACCAACATCGCGAAGCGGGTTCCGCGGGGCGCGTACTCGAAGCCGGTGGTGCTGCATTATCATCGCGCCCTGGACAAGCGGGGCCGGCTGCGGCTGAGCGGGATTCGAGCGGTCGATCGTTCGATCAAAGAGGCCAACCGTCGTCTGCGGGATGACCCGGAGCCGCGGCGTGGCGGGAGTGTAGGGGCTATGACGGGGTTCCACGGGCGATGGGTGCTGGCGGCGGGCGCCATTCTGCTGGCGCTGGCGACGGTGTTATTGGGCTTGAGCTTGGGTCGGTTTATGCCCGTTTGGGTTCAAAAGTTTCGGTAATTGAGTTTATGGATGGTATTATCCCAACAATGGACAAAGCTTTGGGCCGCGAAC
>JABBNZ010000004.1:10901-36182 GCA_019352035.1 Pseudomonadota bacterium
GCATCCGGCCCTCGACCACCGGGTTGACGGCCTCCAGGTGGCTGGGGTTGGGGGCTCACACGCTGAAGAGTCACTGGGGGGCGCAGCGGCTGGATGTCTATGACACCGCGGTGCGGTACCAGTTTTACCATTCGTTGGGATTGCTTGCGATCGGGCTGACGCTGCGCTGGGTGGATGCGGCGCCGGTACGGGCGGCGGCGGTGCTCGTCGCCGTCGGGGTCGTCTTGTTCTCGGGGAGCTTGTATGCGCTGACGCTGGGGGTGCCCAGGGTGATCGGGGCCGTGACTCCGATCGGAGGGTTGGCGCTGATCGTGGGATGGGTGATGTTTGCTTATGGAGTCTGGCGGGGCTGAGCGTGTGGCGATTCGAGATTCGGGGCTGCCGATCGATGAGGTGCTGCCGCAGGTGCGGCGGGCGCTGCGGGAGCATTCGTCGGCGGTGTTGACGGCGCCGCCGGGGGCTGGGAAGAGCACGGTGGTGCCGCTCGTGCTCATGGGGGAGGATTGGGCGGCGGGGAAGCGGATATTGATGTTGGAGCCGCGGCGGCTGGCGGCGCGCGCGGTGGCGGCGCGCATGGCGCAGACGTTGGGCGAGGCGGTCGGGCGCACGGTGGGATATCGCATGCGGCTCGACACCAAGGTGTCGCGGGAGACGCGGATCGAGGTCGTCACGGAGGGGGTGCTGACACGGATGTTGCAGACGGATCCGGCGCTCGAGGGTGTCGCGGCGGTGGTATTCGACGAATACCACGAGCGCAGCCTGCAGGCGGATCTCGGGCTGGCGCTGGTGCTCGATGCGCGCGAGAGCGTGGCGCCGGACCTCAGGATCCTGATCATGTCGGCTACGCTGGAGGGGGCGGCGGTTTCGCGGCTGCTCGGCGATGCGCCGGTCGTGGCGGCGCACGGCCGGTCGTTCCCGGTGCAGACGCGGTATGCGGGGAAGGGAGCGCCGCCGCTGCCGGAGGGGGGGATGACTCGCGGCGCGCAGGAGAGCCCGGAGGCGCTCACCGCGAGGATCGTCCGGCGGGCGTTGGAAGAGGAGCGTGGGGACGTGCTGGTGTTCCTCCCGGGCGCGCGGGAGATCCATCGGGTGCGGGCGCTGCTCGAAGGATCTGCCGCCGCGGCCCCGGGCGGCGCCAGCGCGCTCGAGATTCTGCCGCTTTACGGCGAGCTGTCGGGCGAGGAGCAGCAGGCGGCGCTGATGCCTGGCGGGCCGGGCATCCGCCGGGTCGTGCTCGCGACCAACATCGCGGAGACGAGCCTGACCATCCCCGGGGTTCGGGTCGTGGTGGACTCGGGGCTCGTGCGCCGGTTGCGCTTCGATCCCGCGACGGGCATGAGCCGGCTCGAGACCGAGCGCATCTCGCGCGCCTCGGCCGAGCAGCGCCAGGGGCGGGCGGGACGCGTGGCCGCGGGCGTGTGCTATCGCGCCTGGAGCGAGGGTGCTCAGCGCAGCCTCGCTCCCTTCAGTCCGGCGCAGATCGTCGAGGCGGACCTGACGCCCTTGGCGCTGGAGCTGGCGAGCTGGGGGGTGCGCGATGCGGCTGCGCTCAACTGGCTCGATGCGCCGCCCGCCGCGACGCTGGCGAGCGCCCGCGATCTGCTCGGACGATTGGGTGCCCTCGACCGCGGCGGCCGCATCACTGCCCACGGTCGTGAGATGGCTCTGCTCGGCGTCCACCCGCGGCTCGCACACATGCTGCTTCGCGCGCGAGAGCGAGGCTCCCTGCCGCTCGCCGCCGATCTGGCGGCGCTGCTGTCGGAGCGCGATCTCCTGCGCGCAAGCGCCGGCGCCCGCGATGCCGACGTCCGCGGCCGCATCGAGGCGCTGCGGGGCGAGAGCGATTGCGCCGCGATCGACCGCGCAGCGCTGCAAAGAGCCCGCCGCGCTGCGCGCGACCTGCTGCGGCAGCTCGCAGCGGCCTTCGATCCGCATGCGAGCCGCGCAGCCGACTCGGTCGGCGGCTTGCTCGCGCTGGCCTTCCCGGACCGCATCGGGCGGCAGCGGGCGGCAGGGGAGGGGCGGTTCACTCTGACCAATGGCCGGGGGGCACATTTCGCCGAGCCGCAGGCGCTGTCGCGACAGGAGCTGATCGTCGCGGTGGACCTCGATGACCGCGAGCGTGATGCGCGCATCCGCCTGGCGGCGCCGGTGAGCCGCGAGGAGATCGAGGAGCTCATGGCCGCCCGTCTCGAGCGCAGCGACTCGGTGCAGTGGAATGCGCGCGAGCAGGCGGTGCTCGCCCGGCGAGTGCTGCGGCTGGATGCCCTGGTGCTCGAGGAGAGCGCGTTGCCCGAAGTGCCGCCGGAGGCGGCGCGCGCCGCGATGCTGGAAGGAATCCGCCAGCTCGGGATTGGCGCGCTTCCTTGGAGCCGCGAAGCGCGCGAGCTGCAGGCGCGGGTCGCCTTGGTGCGGCGGCTGGACGGTGCGCATGAGCGCTGGCCGGATCTTTCCGACACGGCGCTCGCCGAGGCCGTGAGCGACTGGCTCCCGCTGTGGCTCGATGGCATCACCCGCCGCGAGCACCTCGCGCGCATCCCGCTGCTCGATGCGCTGCTCTCCCGCCTCGGTTGGGATGAGCGGCGCGAGGTCGATGCGCTGGCGCCGAGCCATCTCACGGTCCCGAGCGGCTCGCGGGTGCGCATCGATTACCTCGACGACAGCGCGCCCGCGGTCTCGGTGCGCCTGCAGGAGGTCTTCGGCCTCACGGCGACCCCGCGGATCGGCGGCGGGCGCGTACCTATCACCTTCAAGCTGCTCTCACCGGCGCAGCGGCCCGTGCAGGTGACCCGCGATCTGGCCAGCTTCTGGCGCGGCGCGTACGCCGAGGTCCGCAAGGACCTGCGGGGCCGGTACCCGAAGCATTACTGGCCGGAAAATCCCCTCGAGGCGCAGGCCGTGAGAGGCGTGCGACGGCGAAATTAAGCCGGTACACTGCGCGTCCATCCCGCACTGCGCTCGATACAGAGCCGCAGGCGTTCTGACGGATCGGCAATACCGAATGATGACGAAGCCTGTAGAGGCCGGCGCGCCGGCGCCGGCCATCGATATTCGTTTCGGGCAGGTAGGACTGATCCAGGTACGGATCCGGTCGACCGAGCCGGGCGCGATCCTGGACGAGCTGACCGGCAAAGTGGCGAGCGCGCCGCTTTTCTTCCAGCGCACCGGGGTGTGCCTGGACATGAGTCCGCTCGGGAGAGACCCGCAGCTCGAGGAGATGCGGGCGGTCATGGAGGCGGTGCGCCGCGCGGGCATGTTGCCGGTGGGCCTCGTCGGCGGCTCGGGCGCGGTGGAGTCCTTGTCGGTGGCGCTGGACTTGCCCGTGCTCGCACCGTTTCGGCCGCAGACGCAGACGATACCGGTCGTGCAGCCCGCGGAGCGGGTCGAGGCTGCCAATCCGGCGCTGATGCAACACCAGCCGGTGCGCTCAGGGCAGCGCGTGTACGCGCGCAGCCGCGATCTCGTGGTGACGTCCACCGTCGGCGCCGGAGCGGAAGCGATCGCGGACGGTTGCGTGCACGTATACGGCTCGTTGCGCGGACGCGCACTGGCTGGAGCGCGCGGGGACATCAGCGCACGGGTGTTCTGTCAGGAATTTCGAGCCGAGCTGGTATCGATCGCAGGCGTGTTCCGGGTATTCGAGACCCTGCCGCCGGAGCTGGCCGGCAAACCGGTACAGGCGTGGCTGGATGGCGACGATTTGCGTTTCGCGCCGCTGACCTCTTGAATACAGACCAACAGCACGGCGAAGCGCCTGTGAGTGAGCCGGCAAAGATTAGGAGACAGGCTTGACCGAGATCATAGTGGTGACTTCAGGCAAGGGCGGCGTCGGCAAGACGACCACCTCGGCCAGTGTGGCGTGCGGGCTGGCCCGGCGCGGCAAGCGCGTCGCGGTGGTCGACTTCGACATCGGCCTGCGCAATCTCGATCTCATCATGGGATGCGAGCGCCGTGTCGTCTATGACTTCGTCAATGTCATCCAGGGCGACTGCACCCTGAAGCAGGCCCTCATCAAGGACAAGCGGATCGAGACACTGCACGTGCTCGCGGCTTCGCAGACGCGAGACAAGGATGCATTGACCGCGGAAGGTGTCCGCCGTGTGCTGGATGAGCTCATCGCCGACGGCTTCGACTACATCCTGTGCGACTCGCCCGCCGGCATCGAGAAGGGCGCGCATCTCGCGATGTACTACGCCGACCGCGCGGTCGTAGTGGTCAATCCCGAGGTCTCCTCGGTCCGCGACTCCGATCGCATCCTGGGGCTTCTCGCCAGCAAGACGCAGCGCGCGGAGCAGGGGAACGGCGGCGTGAAGGAACATCTCCTGCTGACGCGATATAACCCGAGGCGGGTCGCCAGCGGAGAGATGATGAGCGTGGACGATGTGAAGGAGATTCTGGGGCTCGATGTGATCGGGGTGGTGCCGGAATCCCCGGACGTGCTGGCGGCATCGAATGCGGGCGTCCCGGTGATTCTCAATGACGAGAGTGATGCCTCCCGCGCCTACGACGACGCGGTCGCCCGGCTCCTCGGCGAGGATCTGCCGATGCGGTTCCTCGAGGAGCCGAAGCGAGGCTTCTTCGCCCGCATCTTCGGAGGCTGACATGGGGCTGCTCGCTCTCTTTCGCCGCACACCTTCCTCGGCCAGTGTCGCCAAGGAGCGCCTGCGCATCATCGTTGCGCAGGAACGCAGCGTGCGCGGCAGCCCTGACTACCTGCCGCTCCTGCGCCGGGAAATCCTGCAGGTCATCCACAAGTACGTGAACGTCGATCCGGAGGCGGTGCAGATCAATCTCGGGCAGGAAGAAGGCCACGAGGTGCTCGAGCTCAGCGTGGCGCTTCCGGAAAAGACCCGGGCTTGATCCGCATAGCGCCGGTCGGCTTCCTCCACCCTGCGCTCCCGCTCACCGCCGGCCGCTCTTGCGGCATCCGTGGCTGCGGCGCGGCGGCCGTCGCAAAGTCCGCTCTACGCGCCGTTCAGGAAGATGCCGGCCATCATCCCTCGCGCTCGATCGTCCTTCGCTGCACGCCATTCGGATAGGCGCGCAGTTGGGCGGCCCGCGCCTCACGGATAAAGAGGCGCGAGCCCGTCGCGCGCCCGCGCGGTCTTCTGCGCAGCGGGCAGCAACTTCGTGAGCGCCGCGGCGAGCGGCTCCCCCTGCCAGGAGCCGCCGGCGTAGCAGGCGCGGTCGAGGTCGCGCAGCAACTCGACGATCGTGGTGTCGCCGATCCTCGCCGCAATGGCGTTGATGCCTGCCGGAGCTGCGCCCCAGACCGCCCCGGTCCAGGCGAGCAGATGCGCCCTGGCCGCCGGTGCGTCGTTGGCCTGGCACGCGGCGCGAAATGCCGAGCGCTCCCTGGCGGGATCCGATGGAGCCCGGTTGGGGCTCGACGGTGCCGTCGGGGCGTGAGCGCTCCCGCCAGGGCGGGCCGGCGGAGCGGACCGCGAGCGGCGTGACCACAGCCACGCGCCCAGCGTCCCGAGCCACACTGCGGCAAGGCCGATGCTGATCCATTCCCACTCGGAGGGAGAGCGTGCGGGCGCGGGTTTCCGCGCCGTCGCAGCCGGTGGCACGTGTCGGGATGCAGCCGCAGCGGGAGTGGGCTGCACCGCGGGCGCAGAAGCCGCTGTCGCCGTGCCGGCCGGCAGCGCCGCGCTTGGCGCGGGCAGAATCGTCAGCGCCTGCGCCGGCAGGGTCGCCGTGCGAGGTTGGTTGGCTCGTGTGTCCCACCAGCGGACCGTGAGCCCCGGAATCGTGTAGTGCCCGGGAGAGCTGGCCATCAGCGCAATGGTCTGGTCGCGGCTGCCGATGAGCTGGCCGTTGCGGCTGGAATCGTGCAGCTTCGCCTGATCCGGATACGCCTGCAGTGCGGAAGGAAGGCTCAGGAGCGATGAGAGGTCGGGGAGTTGGGCTGCGGTGAGCCCTGTTGCCTGCAGGTCGAGATCCAGCGTCACGGGATCCCCGGCGCGCGCGGTGAGCTTCGCCGGGTTCCAGGCGGCACTCAAGGTGACCTTGCGGGCCGGCAGCCAATAGCTGCCCACCGCGCCGGCTGGGCGCGGCTGCACCGCAAGCACGATGGGATTGCCATGCACGCGCACGGGCTGCACGGTGCGCAGAAATCCGCTGAACATCCGGCCGCCGAACGGATCGTTGCCGAAGGGCGATCGAGATTGACGGATCGGGACCTCCGCGTCGAGCACCGGGCCTTGCAGCGTCAGCCTGCCGCTGTGCAGCGGAAAGACGAGGTACCGTCGAGTGACGACCTGGTAATTGCGTCCATTGCGCTCGGCACTGCCGTCCTCGTCCGGACCGATCTGCTTCACCACGAAATTGCTGTTGTCGGGCAGCTCCAGGTCGGCGCGGTATAGAGGCTCGGATGTGAAGAGACGCACCGTCAGATTGACGGCCGCCTCGACGTAGGGCCGCTCCGGCGATGTCGTGGTTTCGATGAACACGTTTGCGGCGGGCGTCGCGGCGGACGAGCCCGACTGAGAAGCTCCGCCGGGACCGGTCACAGTCAGGGATAGGGGCCCGGTGTGCTCGCCGTCCCACGAAAGCGGGGGTATGGTCAGGCGCCCCGTGGCCTTCGGAGCCAATGTCAGGATGAACTGCGTCTTCTCGGAGGCGCTGCCGTTGAAGAGCTCGTAGGTCGTGCTGCTGCTGGTGCCGAGGATGTCGAAATCCCGCTCGAGCGGAGTGACGTCGGGTTGACCGCTCGTCCGTCCGTCGTGCTCCAGTGTCAACTGGACGGTATTGCCGGATGCCACTCGAGAGGCATTGAGGGAGGCCGTGACGCCCGCGAGTGCCTGCGCAGCCGCCGCGCAGCCGATGAGCAACAGCAGGATGCCTGGAACGCGTCCTCTCATGGAGTGGGCTCCACCGGGCCTGGGCCTGCGCCGTCCTGCTCCTTAATCATGTGCTGAATGAGAAACTTGCGCCGCAGAAGGCCCGCGGGACTGTCCGGGATCTGCCGCAGCCACTGCTCGAGCGCCAGCTGCTGCTCGGTCTCGGGCTTCTGCTTCGGGCTCTCCATGCCGCCCGCCACCCGGCGTCCCGTAGCGGGCGCCTGGCCCGCGCTCTTGCGGCCAACGCCGGAAGTGCCGTTCTGCCGCGAGCCCTGCTGCCGGTTCGTGTTGCCGCCCTTGCCTTGCTGTTGCTGCCGGCGCTCGAGACCCGCCGCGAATGCCGCATCGCGCTGCGCTTGTGCCGGCGAGTCCTTGGTGGTGCCGCCATGGGCGCCGGCCGCCTGCGGTGAGGCAGCCCGTTGGCCGGAATTGCCCGATTGCCCGGCGCCACCTTGAGAGCCGCTCGAGCCGCTCGAGCCGCTCGAAGCGCTCTGGCCGCGATTCGCGGATTGCGAGCCTCCGGCGCCCGACTGCTGCGATCCGGAGCCTTTCCCTGGTCCGCCCCGGGACTGCTGTTGCCCCGATGCGCCCTGCCGCCCGCTGCCCGCCGATGACTGCGCCGACTGGCGCTGTTGCCGCAGCGCCCGCTCGACGACGTCGCGGTTGTGACGGATGTCCTTGTCCGCCGGCGCCTGCTTCAACGCGGCATTGTATGACCTCAGGGCGGCCAGCAGCTGCCCGCTCTCGGCGAGCGCATTGCCGCGGTTGTATTCGGACTCCGGATCGGTGAAGGGAGCGAGCAGCTTCGCGGCCTGCGGGTACGCGCCGGCCTCGATGTCGGCGTAGGCGCGGCGCCGTGGATCGTCGAATCGAGCCGCCGCTGCGGCCGGCTTGCCGGCATCGAGCAGCGCCTGGCCCTGCTGGTTTGGCGTGCGCCAGAGATCGGACCACACGGCCGACGCGTCGCCGGCCAGCGCCGGCCGGGTCACGAGGCCTGCGCAGCAGAGCAGGGCCGCTGCGCACAAACCAACCCGCGACGTCTTCATACCCACCCTCGACGGGCGAGGAGCGCGGCGAGCAGCAGGAGCGCGGGCAGGAGCCACACGCCGTCATTGAGCCAGCTCGCGAGCCGTACGTGCTGCGCGGCGACACCGGAGCTCATCTGCCGGGAGCCGGCGGCGTGCAGGTCGGCAATCAGCGCCGGCAGGCCGCTCAACGGCACGTAGTGGCCGCCACCGGCTGCCGCGACCCGCCGCAGGAGGCCTGCGTCGAGACGTGTCAGTACGACCTGACCTTGCGCGTTGCGGACGAACCCGCCGTTACCGTTCGGTTCCGGTGCTCCGCCGCCGGTGCCGACACCCACGATGTTCACGGTGATTCCCTGATGGTGCAGCTCTCGGGCCGTGAGCAATGCGCGCGCGGGATCTGTGAACCCGTCGGTCAGCACTATGACCTGGCGGTCCGTTCCGGGCGCTGCGTGCAGCAGGCGGCCCGCCTCCTTGAGAGCGGGTGCGAGCCGGTCGCCCGACTCCGGCATCAGGCTCGGGGACAACGGCTGCGCAAGGTTGCGAACCGTAGCGACATCACTCGTGATCGGGGCGACCGGGTAGGCATCCGCGGCGAATGCAAGGAGCCCCACGCGAGCATCGTGAGCCGCCGCTAACAGATCCTCGACCGCGAAGCGCGCGCGCACGATCCGGCTAGGCGCAACGTCGGCCGCATCCATCGAGGGCGAGAGCTCGAGCGCCACGACCCAGGCGGCGGGCGCGCGATAGGCCGGTGTGATCTGGCGTTGCCACGAGGGGCTGGCGAGCGCCAGGACCGCCACTGTCCAGATGAGCCCGAAGAGAAGCCAGGGCGAGCGCCCCGCACCGCCCTCGCTCAGCCGCAGGAGCGGCAGCAACTCGCCATCGAGGAGCCGCGGCCACGGGCCGTCGCGTCCGCGGCGGCGCGCCAGCCAGACGGCGAGCCCGACCAGCGGCGGCAGCGCCAGGAGCCAGTAGGGATGCAGGAAATGCAAACGGCTCATGGCGTCAAAGGCGCTCCGCCATCAGCCATGCCGCCGGTACGCTGAGGAGCAACGCTAGCGCGAGCGGCCAGGTGAACCATTCGGCCGTGGGCCGCAGCCACTGCTTGTGCCCCGCGGTCGGCTCGAGCTCGTTGATCCTGCGATAGATCGCTTCCAGCGCCTCGGGACTCGTGGCGCGGAAATACTCGCCCCCCGTGATGCTCGCGATCTTCTTCAACAGGCCCACGTTCAGATCGGTGTTGCCGGTCGTGAATCCGAACAGGGACTGCTGCGGCGCCGCTCCCACCCCGATGGTGAAGATGCGCAGGCCGACCTGCGCCGCCAGCCGCGCGGCTTCCAGCGGCGGCATGACACCGGCGTCGTTGCCGCCGTCGGTGAGCAGAATCAGCACCGACTGATGCATCGAGGCGCCCCCCGTGTGCTCACGCTGGCGCAGCTGCTTGATCGCGAGGCCGATGGCATCGCCGATCGCCGTCTGCGGGCCTGCGATGCCGACCACGGCTTCGTCGAGAAACTGGTGCACCGTCGCGAGGTCCGTCGTGAGCGGCGCCTGCAGATAGGGACGGGTGCCGAAGAGAATGAGTCCGATCTGATCGCCCTGCCGCCGATCGATGAATCGGCCGGCGACGATCTGCACGATTTCCAGGCGGCTCGCGCCGCCCATGTCCTGAGTGGCCATGGATCCCGAGCAGTCGATCGCCAACATGATCTGGCGGCCCTTCGTCGGCACCGGCAGCGGCTGTCCCAGCCATTGCGGGCGCATGGCGGCCAGCACGAGGAGCGCCCAGGCCGCGGCCAACAGGGCCACCAGGCCGCGCGGCAGCGTCGCCGTCGCGGCGGGGGTGGCTACGGACTCGGCGAACGGCAGATACAGCGCCGAGCCGGCCGGCTCCGCGGTGCGCCGGAGCCGCAAGAGGATCCAGGGCAGCGGCAGGAGGAGCGCCATCCACGGCCACGCGAGATGGAACATCAGCGCTTCTCCGGACGCGAGCCTCGGGTCTTGCGCCGTGCCTGTCGAACGAATGCGTCGGCGCCCGCGATCCAACTCTCGCGGTCATCGCTCGCGCCGCCGCCGAAGGCGGTCACGAGCAACGTTCGCCCGGCCTGTCCCTCGAGCCGGGCGCCCCCGTGGGCGGCGACGAAGGTCAGCCACGCATCGCCTGTCAGGCGCGCGACCTTCGCGCTGCCGAACGCCGCGATCGCGAAACGGCGCAACAGGCTCTCGATGGCGCGCGCGCTGGCGACGAGATCGGCGTCCGCGGCGCGGATGGCGCGAAGCTCGCGCAATGCCGCGCGCCGCTTCCTGCGGTACGGGTCCCGCCACCACCACACACCGGCGAGCGAAGCCGCGAGCAGCAGTGCAACCAGGATCCACCAGCCCGGAGCGGGCGGCCACCAGCCCGCGGGCGGCGGCGCATGGGCCGGGGCGAGTTGTGAGGTCCAGTTCGATTTCATCGCAGAAGACATCAAGCGGCCGATTGGCGGGGCCGCAGCAGCGGCCGAAGGACGCGCTCGACCGGCTCGCGCGTATCGAGCCTCACGAGCGGGGCTGCGCTGCTCTGCGACAGCGCGGCTACGCGCGCCTCGCGTTCTCTCCAGGCCCGGCGCCAGCGGTCCCGCACGCGCGCGCCCTCCAGAATGCGCAGCCGGCCCGGCAGGCCGACGTGGAAGCGGCCGTTCGGCAGGCCCTCCTCTTCCAGCGGATCGGTGACCCAGAAGAGCCGCAGGTCGCTGTGCGCGGCGAGCGCCGTCCAGTGGCTGCCCGCTTCCTCACGCAGCCCGGCGAAATCGCTGATGGCCAGGATCTGGTTGCCCGGGCGCACCAGCGGCGCGAGCGTGCGCAGCGCCTCTGTCATCGCCAGCGGCGCGGGTCGTCCCGGGGCTTTGGGCTGACATTGCAGGAGCGCTTCCAGCAACGGCAACACCCCCGCCTGCCGGGCGCGCGCCGGCAGGATGCGTGTTTGCCCGGCGCCATGCGCTATGGCCGCGCCAACGCGATCGCCGCCGACCGAGGCAATCCAGGCGAGCAGCGCAGCCGCGCGCACCGCGAGCGCCGATTTCAACTGGTGCCGCGTGCCGAAGAAAAGCCCGGGCTGCAGGTCGACGAGCAGCCACACGGGCCGCTCCCGCTCCTCGCGAAAGAGTTTGGTGTGAGGCCGTCCGCGGCGGGCCGTGACCCGCCAGTCGATGTTGCGCGGATCATCGCCCGCCACGTATGGGCGCACTTCCTGGAACTCCAATCCGCGCCCGCGTTGCCCGCTCGTATGTGTGCCGAGCAGCGTCGCGCGCGCGGCCTTGCGCCCGTGCAGCAGCGACAATCCCTGCGCGGCGCCCCGCAGCGCCAGCAACTCCTCGAGATCGGGCACGATCATGGGGCCGGAACCCGACTCAACAGCTCCTCGATGCAGGCCTGGGCCGTCACGCCGCGGGCCTGCGCCGTGTAGTCGAGCAGGAGGCGGTGCCGGAACGCATCGGGAGCGATCGCCTGCACGTCCTCCGGCGTGACGAACTCGCGCGCATCGAGCCATGCCAGCGCCCGCGCGCCGCGCTCGATGGCGATCGCCGCCCGGGGGCTTGCGCCCCAGCGCAACCATTCGCGCAGCTGCGCGCTGTAGGGCTCCGGCCGCCGCGTGGCATCGACGAGCGCCGCGATGTAGTCGGCGACCGGCTCCGACAGGGTGATGCCGAGCACTTCCCGGCGTGCCGCAAACACGCTCTCCTGCGAGATGCGGTGCTCGGGCGGCGACAGCTCCCGCCGCGCGATCGCCTCGCGCCGGGCGAGCGCCATGATCTCGAGCGTGGTGGCTCGGTCCGGGTAGTCGACGCGCGTGTGCAGCATGAAGCGGTCGAGCTGCGCCTCGGGCAGCGGATAGGTGCCTTCCTGCTCGATCGGGTTCTGCGTCGCCATCACCAGGAAGAGCTGCGGCAGGGGGTAGGTCGCCGCTCCGACGCTGATCTGTCCCTCGGCCATGGCCTCGAGCAGCGCGGATTGCACCTTGGCCGGAGCACGGTTGACCTCGTCGGCGAGGATCAGGTTGTGAAAGAGCGGTCCGCGCTGGAAGCGGAAGACCCCTTCCTCCGGCCGATAGATGTCCGAGCCGGTGAGGTCGGCCGGCAGCAGGTCGGGTGTGAACTGCAGGCGCTGGAAGTCGGCTTCGAGCGCATGCGCCAGCGCCTTCACGGCGCGCGTCTTGGCGAGGCCCGGGGGACCCTCGACCAGCAGATGCCCGTCGGCGAGGAGGGCGATCAGCAGCCGCTGCACCAGCACCGTCTGCCCGATGATCTGGGTTCCCAGGTATTCGCGCAGCCGCAGGAAGGCGGCATGGGCGGCGCTGCCCGTGCGGGGAGGGTTTGCGGCGAGGGGGCTCAGGCCAGCTGTCATCGTCGGTGTCCTCACTTGGGGTTCAAGGAAGCGGTAGCACGCCCGGGTCCGTTCGGGGATCGTGGAGCGCTTCGCGGATGCCGCCGGAACGCAGCTCCGATCCAGCTTCGCCCGGAGCCGGATTGACCACTGCCCGGCGCCCCAGGTTCCGTGAACATATTACTGTCGTTCATGGGCTAAAAGCCGCCTGCGGCGCTTTTAGCGAGACCCTACACATTTTCCGCGGGCAAAGGGAGCGGCCCTTTGCCCGCTACGCTCTGCCGGGGCGCGGGCGGCCATTACTCCGGCTCGAGAGGCCGGTCGTGCCCAAAGCGCCCCCTGCGCCGGCCTGTGCCGCCGACTGCAGCGCTCAGGCCGCCAGACGCCGCTCGGCCAAGCTTGCCAACAGCGCGGCGCCCGCCGGCAGCGCCTCGTCGTTGAAGTCGAACGAGGGATGATGCAGCGAGGGGCTGCTCTGCCCCTTGCGGCTGCCCACCCAGATGTAGGCGCCCGGCACCCGCTGCAGCATGAAGGAGAAGTCCTCCGCGGTCCCGGTCGGCGAGTCCACCCGCAACGCCTTCCCGAAAAGCGCCGTCGCCGCATCGAGCGCGTGCTGCGCGCAGGCCGGGTCGTTGACGGTCGCGGGATATACGCGCACGTACTCCAGCGAAGCGCTGCATCCGGCCGCCTTCGCGGTGAGATCCACCCACTCCCGAAGTGTCGCTTCGATCTTCTCCTGCACCGCCGGATCGAAGCTGCGGACGGTGCCGGCAAGCAGCACTTCGGGGGGCAGTACATTGTGCGAGGAGCCGCCCTCGATGCGGGTGATCGACAGCACAGCGGTCGCAGCGGGGTCGATCCGCCGCGCGATGAGCGTATGGGCGCCCGTCACGATCTGCGCAGCGCAGAGCACGGTGTCGGACGCGAGATGCGGCATCGCGGCATGGCCGCCCGTCCCGCGCACCCTGATGGTGAAGCGGTCGGAGGCTCCCATGATGGGTCCCGCGCGGGTGGCGATGGTGCCCGCCGGCAGTGTCGGCCAGTTGTGCAGGGCGTAGACCTCGGCGCAGGGAAATCTCTCGAAGAGGCCGTCCTCGATCATCGCCTTGGCGCCGGCCAGTCCTTCTTCCGCCGGTTGGAAGAGCAAGTGCACGCGGCCGTCGAAGCGCCGCGTCTCGGCGAGGTAGCGCGCCGCGCAAAGCAACATCGCCGTGTGCCCGTCGTGACCGCAGCTGTGGGCCACGCCGGGGTGAACGCTGGCATATGGCGCGCCGGAGGTCTCGTGGATGGGCAGCGCGTCCATGTCGGCGCGCAGGCCGATGGCTCTGTCCGCACTGCCGGCGCCGATGACGCCGACCACCCCGGTCTTGCCGATGCCCTCGTGGACCTCGATGCCCCATTCCCGCAGCAGTTTCGCGACGAGCGCCGCGGTCCGTTTCTCGCCGTACGCGAGCTCCGGATGCCGGTGCAGATCGTGGCGCACCTCTCGCATCCCGGCCGCCAGCTCGTTGATGCGGGATAGAAGAGGGGACGGCGTCGGTGCGGGTTGGCTGGTCATCGCGGTCACTCGCGGCAATCCGGACCGGGATTGTGACACATCCCGGTCCGGGCAGCCCTTACGCGGCGGCAAAGCGAGGTGCGGCGGTCAGCGGCACTCGATGTCGACTCAGGCCGCCGGTTGGTGCTCCGGAGGCGTCGACGCTGCCGGCGCGGCAATGAGCAGGCGGCTCAGCTTCGGGCCGATCCAGCGCTCGACGTCGTCGATCACAGTGAAAACCGCCGGCACGACGACCAGCGTCAGGCCCGTCGAAGCGATCAGACCGCCGATCACGGCAATGGCCATGGGCGCGCGGAAAGCATCGCCGACCACGAGTGCCACTGGCAGCATGCCCGCGATCATGGCGACGGTCGTCATGACGATCGGGCGCGCGCGCTTGTGGCCCGCCTCGAGCAGAGCGGTCAGGCGGTCCTTGCCGGCGCGCATCTCCTCGATCGCGAAATCGACGAGCAGGATGGAGTTCTTCGCCACGATGCCCATCAGCATGAGAAAGCCGATCATCACTCCGAGCGAGAGCGGGTTGTGCGTGAGGAAGAGCGCCCCCACCGCCCCGCCGATGGACAGCGGCAGCGAGGAGAGGATGGTGAGGGGTTGCAGCACCCGCGCGAACAGCAGCACCAGCACCGCGAACACCATGAGAATGCCGGTCCCCATGGCGATGGCGAAGTCGACGAAGAGCTCGCTCATGAGCCGGGCATTGCCGGTCTGCACCAGCCGCACCCCCGCGGGCAAGTGCTGTAGCGCCGGCAGGGCGTGAATCTGCTTCATCGCCTCCCCGAGCTGCACCCCGTTGAGATCGGCGTCGATGGCGATGCGCAGATGCTGATCGCGGCTGTGGATCGAGGTCGGTCCCTCGCCGAAGCTGAAGGTCGCCACCGACTTCAGCGGCACGGAGCCGCCGGCGGCCGTGGGCACCGGCAGGTTCTCGAGCGTCGACAGGTCGCTGCGCGCCGAGCGTCTCAGGCTCACGAGGACCGGGATCTGCCGGTTGGGCAGAGTGAACTTGGCGTCATTCTGCATCAGGTCGCCCATGGTGGCGATGCGGATGGTCTGGCTGATGTCCGCCACCGTGACGCCGAGCTGCGCGGCGAGGTCGAAGCGCGGCCGGATGCGGATCTCCGGTCTCGGCAGCCCATCCTCCGAGCTGACCCCGCGCAGGTCGTGCAGGCCCGCCATCTGTGCCATCACCTTGCGGGCCGTGCGGTCGAGCAGCGCCAGGTTGTCCCCGGTCAGGTCGATGGTGATGTCGTGACCGTCGCTGCCGCCGTTGAAATTCTGGAAATAGATGCGCGCGTCGGGAATGGCGCGCAGCCGAGTCATCATCTTGTCCTGCCACTGCTGCTGACTCAGCTTGCGCCGGTCCGGCGGCACCAGGGTGATGTAAAGATCGGCGCTGCGGACATCGCCGCCGCCCACCGACTCATAGATGTCCGTGGCGTCCGGGGAGCGGGCGATGATGTGGTAGGCCGCGTTCGCCACCTTCAGCGTATCGCCGAGCTGCACGCCGGGCGGCAGCTCGATGTGCAGCGCGGCGCTGCTCTGGTCCGACTGCGAGATGAAGGTCTTGGGAACGAGCGCCAGCCCGACCAGGGAGGCGAGAAAAAACACCACGCCGACGAGGATGGTCTTCCAGCGGTGGATGGCGCACCAGCGCAGCACCCTCAGATACCATCTCATGATGGGGCCGTCGCCGTGATCGGCAATCGCGTTGGATTTCAACGTATAGGCGGCGATCACCGGTATCAACAGGCGCGCCACCATGAGCGAGAAGAAGACCGCCGAGGCCACGGTCAGCCCGAACTGGATGAAGAACTGGCCAATGAGGCCGCCCATGAAGCTCACCGGCACGAACACCGCGATGATGGTGCAGGAGGTGGCGACCACTGCGAGCGCGATCTGGTCGGCGGCGTCCAGTGACGCCTGCAGCGAGCTCTTGCCCATTTTCTTGTGCCGCACGATGTTCTCGATCTCGACGATGGCGTCGTCCACGAGAACCCCGGTGACCAGCGACAGCGCCAACAGGCTGATGAAGTTAAGCGTGAAGCCCATCCACTCCATCAAGGCGAAGGTCGGAATCGCCGACAGCGGGATGGCGAGCGCCGATACCAGCGTCGCGCGCGTGTCGCGCAGGAAGAGCCACACCACCAGCACCGCCAGGATCGAGCCCTCGATCAGCGCAGTGATGGCGGAGTGATACTCCTCCTCGGTGTAGGTGACCGAGGTGAAGGTCCTGTTGATATGAACGCGGGGATAGGTCTTGCGGATCCTGGCGAGCTGCGCCTGGACGTCCCGCAGCACGGACACGTCCGAGGAGCCTCGGGAGCGGGACACGCCGAAGGATATGGCCGGATGGCCGTTGAAGAGCTCTATGTCGCGCACCTCGGCGGCGCCATCGGTCACGGCGGCGATGTCGCCCAGGCGCGCGAACCGTCCGCCGGGCAATACGATCTGAGTCTGCGCCAGCTGCAGCGCGGTATGAGCGCCGCCCAGGACCCGGATCGTCTGCTCGCCGTCGCCGAGATCCGCACGGCCGCCCGGCAGGTCGACGTTGAGAGTATTCAGCTGCTGGTTGACCTGCGCGGCGGTGATACCGAGCGCCTGCATGCGCGCCGGATCGAGCTCCACGCGGATTTCCCGGTCCACGCCGCCGTATCGGGACACCTGCGCGACGCCCGGGATGGTCAACAGCGTCTTGGTAATCGTGTCGTCGACGAACCAGGACAGCTGCCGCGCGCTCATGGTGGTCGAGCTGACCGCGTAATAGGCGATCGGTCCGCCCGATACGTTCACCCGCTGAACCACCGGCGGCATGATGTCGGCGGGCAGATCCGGTTGAACTTGGGAGACGGCGTCGCGTACCTCCTCCACGGCGCGGTCGATCGGCGTGCCGATCTGAAACTGGACATCCGTCTCCTCGCCGCCCTCGTAGGCATTCGAGAGGATGTGGCGGATGTTGCCGATGCCTGCCACCGCCCCTTCGATGCGGCGCACGATTTGGGTCTGCACTTCCTCCGGCGCCGCACCCGGCTGGCTGACCGTCACCGACACGATGGGATAGGAGATGTGCGGGTTCTGCGTCACCGGCAGTCGGATGAAGGCGACCACGCCGATGAGCAGCAGCACGACGAAAAGCACGATCGGCGGCAGTGGGTGCCGGATCGCCCACGCGGAGAGCTTTCTCATGACTGCGCGCTCTTGGCGCCGGCGACATCGACCCTTTCCCCGCTCTGCAGGAATCCGCCCGCCAGGCTGACCACTCGCTCCCGTCCAGTCAAACCTCGATCGATGACGACGCCGGAGGGAATGGCGTTGCCCACTTGCACGTCGCGCCGCTCGACGCGGTCATGGCGGGCCACGATGTAGACATAGGTGCGCGATCCGTCGGACTGGATTGCGGTCTGCGGCACCACGGGGCGCTCGGCCCGGCTGACCATGATCGTGGCGTGCGCGAATGCGCCGGGACGCAAGGCTGGGTTGGGGTCGAGCGTGATGCGTACCTGGCCCAGCCTGTTTTGCGTATCGATGGTGGCGCCGAGCAGCCAGATGTGGCCTGGAAACGGGCGCGGATAACCGACCAGGTGTACCGAGGCGCTCTGGCCGACCTTCAGCGCCGACAGATCCTGCTCGGCCACCTGTCCGACCAGCTCGACCCTGCCGCCATCCTCGATGGTGAAGAGCGCCGGGCCGCCGGGGCTCGCGACCTGGCCGACCTCGGCATTGCGAGTCAACACGATGCCCGGCACCGGCGTCACCACGCGGGTCAACGCCAGGTCGGCGCGCTTCTGCGCGAGCTGCGCCGCCACCATCTTGACGTTGGCGGCGTCCATCGCCGCGGTGGCCTGGGTCTGCTCGATGTTCTGTACGGAGAGTCCGCCCTGAGGTCCGATGGCCACCGCGCGGCGGTATTCCGCTGCCGAGAGCGCGGCCTGCGCGCGGGCCCTCGCCAGCGAGGCGACCAGCTCGTTGACCTGCGGCACGAGGACCGAGTCATCGATCTGGGCCAGGATCTGTCCTTTCCTGACACGATCGCCCGCCTGGACATAGACCTTGTCGATGCGGCCCGCGGCTCCGGCGTCGCCGATCGGCAGATCGTGACGCGCCGCGATCGTGCCGGTCACCATGATCTGGGTGGACACGGGCTGCACGCCGGGGACGATCACGCTGACCATGGGAATCGAGGTGCGGTCCGCCAGCGGGACGAGGGCCTTGCTCGAGGATGCGCGCTCCATCCAGACGGCGGCGCCGATAGCCACCACCACGACGATACCCGCGGCTGCGAGCAGCCACTTGCGGCGTGGATTCAGCCGCGGCGGGTTCAGCACCAGCACGTCGGCTTGCGTTTTTTCCCGAAGCTGAGCTTCCATGAGACCTCCTAGATCAGCCCTGCACCCTTAGGTACCCGCACGACCAACGTACCTGCGATCTTGTCGTGCCACGCCTGATGCTCACGATCGACCGCGATCCAGATGAAACCGAGGCCGGCGACCACGAGCGAGAGAAAACAGCCGAGCGCGCGGATGATCGCGGTGCTCCAGTCGAGCGGGCCGCCGCCGATGCGCACCACCTTCAGGTCGCAGATGATGCCGCCGACCGTGGTGCCCTTGAACTTCCACATGAGGGCACCGTAGGCCGCGAGCACCAGCAGCACGCTCGACCCGTGATCGAACAGCCAACCCATCACCACGGCGACGAGGATCAAGTCGATCAGCAGCGCCAGCATCCGGATCCAGAAGCCGGCGCGCGGCAGTGTTGCCACATCGAGCGCCGGAGGGGCCGCGGCGGCCGCCGACGGCCCGTTGGGCGGGGGCTCTGTGCCCATCTGGGCTTGCGGCGAAACCACGCTCGCGGCGGCACCGGCGCCCGATGAGCCGAAAGCCGATGCGCTCGCGGGCGGGGCAGCGTCAGCCGGTGCGCCCGTTCCGCTCGGGCCCGATGGAGTGCTCACTCCGGGGCGGCCTGCGCCGGCGCCGGGCCTTGCCGGCTCCGGCCTGACCGCCCGCAGCAGCGCGTAGACCACGGCGCCGAATCCGAACACGCCGAGGAGCACATAGACGAGGAAGCCGAGCACCGGAACCATGTAGAGCGCGAGCACGAGGATGCTTCCCGCGAGCACATCGAGCACGGGCCGCGAGGCCATCCCGGTGTTGGCCAGCCGCAGACACCGGCCGCCGAGCCACCCGAGCGCCACCACCCGCCCGAAGATTCCCGCGCAGATCAACGCGATCCAGAAGAGCGGAATCACGGCGATGCCGACCACGGTGATCAGGAGCGCCAGCAACAGCACCGGTACGAGGAGCGTTACGATGATGGTGGCGAGAATCGACGGACCAGGATGCGTCTGCAGCGTCTGTACGCAGCGCTGCACGCCGTCACGGAACACTGCGGCGATCAGCAGATGCAAGGCGAGCATCGCCAGCGCCAGCCACCACGCCCACGCGATGGCGAGCGTGGGTGCGAGCGGCCGGCCGTACAAGAGGCAATCCTCGACCCAGGCGTGCATCCCCTCGAAATTGCCGAAGACCACGGGCAGGAAGCTGGAGGTGCCGCCTTGCACCACAGCGGTAGGACTGCTCTCAAGGGTACCGAGGATCTCCGTGACCTGACCCCGGATCAGCGCCTGCGGTCCCAGCTTCACGTTGCCGAACACCGCAACGACGTCGCCGTCGATGGTGCCGTTGACGTATACGTTGCCCATCACGGCCACCGCGCCTCCATTGCCGACGGCGCCGTTCACAGTCACATTGCCCATGACCGCCACGGCGGAGTCGGACGCATCGCCGTCGACTGTGGTGGACCCCATGACCGAGACCACGTCCTGGGCCTTCTCACCGGCGGGAAGCACGGAGTTGTGTCCGATGGACACGATCTGTCTGTTGCTGCTCTGGGCTACCAGGACAACGCTGTCGTGCGCCTGCGCCGCAACCGCGTAGCCGCACAGGCCCGCGAGGAGGAGACAGGTGGACAATCGGCGGAGAGTGTTTTTCATGGGCGATGAGCCTTGGAATATCCGGTTCTGGGGCAGAGCAGCCAGTAGCCGGCCGCGACGAGCGCGAACAGGGCGGCGTAGAGAGTGGCGGTGGCGACCATGCCGCCGAGAAGCCACTCGCGGGGGATGCTCCGAACGATATGAGCGGTGACCGTGTTGAGCGACGCGAACGCACGCCCGGTGGCCCACAGCGTGGCGATGGGCCCCGCCACGCCGGGATGCGTTGCCAGCGAGACCAGGTGTCCCGCCAGCCAGAGCGAGAGAATCCATACCAGAGGCACGCAGACGGCGCAGCCGACGATGACCGGTATGCGCACCCCGGCAGGCCAGGAGGCCACGGCGCGGCGCCACCACGGCAGCCGCGCCCGGGCCGCGAGCTCGCCCAGCACGCGGGCCTCGAGCGACGCGGGCGCCCGCCGCGGCGGCTGGTCCCGCAGGACCTGGCTCACCAGGCGCTCGAGCTTCTCGTCAGACGGGTTGCGTGAGCTCATGTTTGTGCACCGCGCGTGGCAGAGGGGTGACCGTCCCGGTCGTTCGGCGCACCGACACCGCTTGGGGCCAGGAGCGCCGCCATGGCGACTCTTCCGCGGAGGATGTCGGTCTTGACCTTGGCGAGGGAGATGCCCAGGCGGTCGGCGATGTCCTGGTAGGGCATCTCTTCGTAATGGAATAGCACCAGGGGAATGCGCTGATGATCGGGCAGGCGCTGCAGGGCCTGTTCCACCCGCGCCCGCCGCTCATCGGTCTCCAACTCCGCGACGACGCTGTCGAACACCTCCGCGGCGGACTCGATCTCCTCCTCCCGGGTGTCGTCGGAGAACACCTCCGAGAAGAGGCGCCAGCGCCGGCGGTGCCGGGTGAGGTGGTTGAGTGTCAGGTGGGTGGCGACGGTTTTCAGCCACCCGCCTATCTTCGGGCTCGAGCGCAGCTTCTCGAAGCTCTCATAGGCCCGCAGGAACACTTCCTGGCTGATGTCCTCGGCCTGGGCGGGGTTGGCCGTCAGCCGGACCGCGGTCGAGAAAACCATATCCTGATAGGCGCGCATGAACGCTGCGAACTCATTCGGGTCTGTGGGCCGGGGGCTTGCCAGTTGCACGGGTGTGTCATCGTTTGAGGCAAGAACACGGCGGGCGCCGAAAAGTTACAGCCATGAGGGCTTCGCCCCGGAACGAGCCGCGGGAGGCGGCCAAGGCTACCTCAAAGGGCCCCCTGGCGCCCTGGCGGGCCGCGGCCGGTGCGACCAGGGGAGGTTCGGACGCGGCCCGCCCCGCCTCAGCCGGGCTGCCGCTCGGCCTCGAAGGCTTGGGCCGGTGGCCCGCCGCCCCGTGCCTCAGCCGCCCTTTTGATCGCTACCGGCCGCCGGTGACGTCCAGGACGGAGCCGGTGACGTATGAGGCGGCATCGCTGAGCAGCCAGACGATGGCCTCGGCGGTCTCCTCGGCTTTGCCGGCGCGGCCCAGCGGTGTCGCGCTTGCGAGCTTGCGAGCCCGGTCGGGATCGCCGGAGTCCGCATGGATCTGCGTGTCGATGAGGCCCGGTCTGACCGCGTTGACGCGCACCCCGTCGGCGCCGAGCTCCTTGGCCAGCCCTATGGCCAGCGTATCGAGCGCGGCCTTGGAGCCGGCGTAGTCGACATATTCACCGGGCGCCCCGAGCCGCGCCGCTACGGATGACACGAGCACCACCGAGCCGCCGTTGCCGCCGCGGCTGCGCGCGAGAGCGCGAGCTGCCTCGCGGGCGCAAAGATAGGCGCCGAGGACGTTGACTTGAAAGACCTTGCCGATGCGCTCCGCGCTCATGTCCGCGAGGCGCATGGCCGGAGCGACGATGCCGGCATTGATCACGACGCCGCCCAGGCGGCCCAGATCGGCTTGCGCTTTCGCGAACATGGCAACCACGTCGGCTTCCACCGAGACGTCGCCTTGTATGGTCGTTGCGCGTGCGCCGCGTCTCTTGACCTCGGCCGCCGTATCAGCGGCAGCCAGGGCGTCATGGCGATAGTTGATGGCGGCGGGCCAGCCGCGCTGCGCGGCCAGCAGGGCCGTGGCGCGTCCGATTCCCCGCGACCCGCCGGTAATCAACACGGTTCCCATTCGGCTCACTCCAACGCCATGGCCGCCAGCCTGCCGATCGTGTTGATGTTGCGCGCCGTGCCTGCCTTGGCGGCCGGGATCACGAGCTTCGAATCCGCGATACCGTCCATGTATGCGACGTAGATCTCGCGTGCCCCGAGAGCGAGACGCTCCGAACGCTTTCCTCTGACCTCCTCGAGTGCATTCGGCGCCGGCGCCTCATCGAGGAAGACGGCGACCGTGCGGTTGGGCGGTGCACTGCGGAAGGGATTGGCCTCGAGCACGGCCGCGATCTCCTCCGCGGTGCGCACGATGACTCCCACCGGCCTGCCCGCGTAGGCGGCAAGCCGTTCCTCGAGCAGCGCCTTGACCTTCCGCTCCCTCAGCTGGCTGGCGAATACCGCGTTTCCCGAGGCGATGTAGGTCCGCACCCCTGCGAAACCGGACGCCTCGCACATCTTCACGAGCGTGGCCATGGGGAGCTTCCCGGTGCCCCCGACATTGACGGCGCGAAGCAAGGCGACGTATGTGGTCACGGTCGTTTCCGAGTGGTTTCCCAGTGGGCGGATCTGGGCCCGGTAGGATTCGAACCTACGACCAAGGGATTATGAGTCCCCTGCACTAACCGCTGTGCTACAGGCCCAAAGCGGGGGCGGATTGTAGCAGCCCGGCGGCTCAGGCACGTTTGTGGCTAGGACTGTGCCCGCAGGTCAGCGACGGGCGCTGGGCTTGCAGGACGCGTGATCCGGCGCGAGGCCTGTCGCCTCGATACGGTTGCGCTTGCAATGAAGCAGCCATGAGCAGCCGGAAACTCTCCACCTACCGCGCCAGGCGCGACTTCAGCCGCACCGCGGAGCCGTCGGGCAGTGGAGCCGTGGCGCCAGCCCCGCGATTGCGGTTCGTCGTGCAGAAGCACGCGGCGCGGCGCCTGCACTATGACTTGCGGCTGGAGCTCGACGGCGTCTTCAAATCATGGGCGGTGACCCGGGGGCCCTCCCTCGATCCCGCCGAGAAGCGCCTGGCGGTGCAAGTCGAGGACCACCCGCTCGAGTACGGCGACTTCGAGGGCGCCATCCCGCAGGGGCAGTACGGCGGCGGGACGGTGCAGATCTGGGACCGTGGCTTCTGGGAGCCCCAGGTCAAAGGCACCGCGCAGCAGGCGCTCGCGGCGGGGGAGCTCAAGCTGATCTTCGCGGGTGAGCGGCTGCGCGGCGGCTGGGTGCTGGTGCGGCTGCGAGACTCGCGCTCGGGCAGGCGGCCGAGCTGGCTCATGATCAAGCACCGGGATGAATTCGCCCGCGCAGGCGGCGGCCTTCCCGAGGAGGATCGCTCAGTGGCTTCAGGCAGGACCCTGGAAGAGATTGCCGCCGGCCGCGGACGGGGTCCCAAGCCGTTCATGAGGCCCCGGCGCAGCGCGGGCCGGGCCAATGCCGTCTGGAATTCCCACGCCGCGGCGGATGCGCCCGCGGGCGGCATTGCGGCGCGCGTGAAAGCACGGGCGGCGGGCCGGCCGGGGGTATCCATCCGATCAGCGAAGTCACCCCAAGCACGCGGATCGATGCGGTCCGCGAGATCGACATCCGCGGCGAGCGCGCGGGGACGCATCTCATCGACGCGGCGGGACGCTCGGGCGCCAGGGATCCCCGCCGCTGCGATGCCGGAATTCATAGATCCGGCGCTCTGCCGGCTGTTGCCGCGGCCCCCGGAGGGAGCGGGCTGGGCACATGAGATCAAGCTCGATGGCTACCGGCTGCAATTGCGCGTCGAAGGTGGACGCGCCGTGTTGCTGACGCGCAAGGGGCTCGATTGGACGGAGCGGTTCGCGTCCATTGCCCGAGCGGCCGAGGCACTTCCGGATTGCATCCTCGACGGCGAGGCGGTGGCGCTGAACAAGCAAGGCGTCTCGGACTTCTCCGCTCTGCAGGGCGCTCTCGCGCAAGGGCGGGAGTCGGCGCTGATTCTCTTCGCGTTCGATCTCATGTTCCTCGCCTTCCGGGACCTGCGTCCCCTGCCGCTGTCGCGGCGCAAGGAGGTGCTCGCGAAGATGCTGGAGACGTTGCCGGCCGCAAGCCGGACACGTCTGCGGTATCTGGACCATTTCGACAGCGCGGGCGCCGCGGTCCTCGAGTCGGCCTGCCGGCTCTCCCTCGAGGGCATCGTCTCGAAGCGCCTCCGCGCGCCGTACGAGTCGGGACGGACCGGAAGCTGGACGAAATCCAAGTGCCGCGCCGGGCAGGAGGTGGTGATCGGCGGCTGGACCTCCGAGGGCGCCAATCTCAGCTCGCTCATCGCCGGGGTGTATCGGGACGGATGTCTCGTCCCGGTGGGCCGGATCGGCACGGGTTTCAGCGGCGAGAAAATGCGGCAGCTCCTGCCGCGGCTGAAACGGATGGCAAGTGACGAGAATCCCTTCGGGCAGCGCGTGCCGGTGCCCTCGGGCCGCAGGATCCATTGGCTGAAGCCCGGGCTCGTGGCGGAGATCGAGTTCGCCGGCTGGACCGAGGGCGGCAACATCCGCCAGGCGGCATTCAAGGGACTACGCGAGGACAAGCCCGCGGGAGAAGTCAGGGCGGAAACGGCGGCCCCCGTGGGCCGTGTGCAAGCCAAACAGCCCACGCGCGGGAAGAGGCGCCGATCGGCCCACAAGGGGCGCCCGGCGGCGCCCGCCTCCGGCCCGCTGCTCGGGGTCACGATCTCCAACTCCGACAAGGTGCTGTGGCCGCACGCCGGCGACGGCCGGCCGGTGACCAAACGGGAGTTCGCCGAATATCTGACCTCGGCGGGCGAGTGGATGCTGCCGCACATCTCAGGCAGGCCCTGCTCCCTCGTGCGTTGCCCGGATGGCATCGGCGGCCAGCGATTCTTTCAGCGACACGCCATGCCCGGCCTCTCCAGCCTCATCAGCCTCGTGCGCGTCTCGGGCGACCGCAAGCCGTACGTGCAGGTGGACCGCATCGAGGGACTGGCCGCGCTCGCCCAGATCGCCGCCTTGGAGCTGCATCCCTGGAACTGCGTTGCGCATCAGCCCGAGGTGCCCGGCCGGCTGGTGTTCGATCTCGATCCGGCGCCCGAGGTCGGGCTGGAGGCGGTGATCGAGGCCGCGCGCGAGTTGCGCGAGCGGCTCGAGGCGCTCGGACTGGAGAGCTTTCTCAAAACGACCGGAGGCAAGGGGCTGCACGTGGTGACCCCTTTCACTCAGCCCCGCAATGTGGCACTCGAGTGGCCATTGGTGAAGTCCTTCGCACGGGAGCTCTGTGCCCGCATGGCCGCCGACGCTCCGCAGCGCTACGTCATCAACATGGCGAAGCGGGTGCGGACCGGCCGCATCTTTCTCGACTTTCTGCGCAATGACCGGACCGCCACCGCGGTGGCGCCGCTCTCCCCGCGGGCGCGTGAGGGCGCGACCGTCTCCATGCCGCTCGCCTGGGCC
>JABBNZ010000004.1:36192-107049 GCA_019352035.1 Pseudomonadota bacterium
TCTTGACCCGAGGAAGTTCACGGTCCGCACGGCACTGGCGCTGTTGGCGCGCAGCGCGGCGTGGGAGGAATACCCCGAATCCGCGCGGCCGCTGTTGCCCGCGATCGAGAGACTCACGCACGGCGGCCGCCGTCACCGTCCCGGGGGCCGCGTGCCGCCGGCGGGCCGGCAGACGATGACTGAAGGGCGTGTCGAATGAGCGTCATCGATCGCAGCCACAGGCTCGCGCCGGCCACGAGCTGGCGCGGCGCCGCAGATGAAGAGCATTTCGTGCAATTCTATGAGGAGGACTCGGCGCTGGTGCAGTCCGTCACGGACTTCTTCCAACACGGGCTCGACAGGGGCGCCGGAGCGGTCGTGATCGCGACGGCGGCGCATCTGGAGCAGCTGGATCGGGAGCTGCGAGCCCGCGGGATCGACACGGCCGGCGCGAGGGCGCGGCAGCAGCTGCTCGTTCTGGAGGCCTCGGCGACCCTTGCCCGCATCATGCATCACGGTGCGCCGCAATGGAGCCGCTTCATGGAGGTGGTCGGAGCGGCAATCGCGCAGATGCGGCGGCGTTATCCACCGGTCATGGCATTCGGCGAGATGGTGGCGTTGCTGTGGCGGGACGGATCTCAGGCGGCGGCACTGCAGCTCGAGGAGCTGTGGAATGAGCTCGGGGAGCGCGAGCGCTTCTCGATCTACTGCGCTTACCCGCTGCCCAAGGACGCCGCGGCGGCCGACCTGCGCGCGCTCGAGCGGCTGTGCTCGCTGCACAGCCGGGTGATCCCGGCGCAGAGTTGCGCCGGTGCCGACCCTCAAGCGCGTGCGCAGCTCATCGCGCAACTGAAGCAGAAAGCGCGCGCCCTCGAGTGCGAGGTCCAGCGGCGCATCCTGGTGGAGCACGCGCTCGCGGAGCGGGACCGGGAGCTCACCGACGTCCTGGAGAACGCGCTCGAAGGGCTGCTCAAGGTGGGGCCGGACGGCACGGTGTTCTCGGTCAACGGCGCGGGCCTGGAGCTTCTGGGGTGCCGGGAAGCGGAGTGCGTCGGGCGTTCGATCGAGGACTTTCACGTCGACCCGCTCGATGCCCGGGAGTCGCTCCGGCGGCTCCTCGCGGGCGAGAGCCTGCGCAACCATGCGACGACCCTGTACGGCCGTGACGGCTCCGTCCGTCACGTTCGTGTCGCCGCCAATGCGCTGTGGGATGCGGGCAGGATGATCCATAGCCGCTGGTTCATCCGCGACCTCACACACGAGAGACTGGCGGAGGGGGCGCGCGCGCACCTCGGCTCGATCGTCGAATCCTCCGACGATGCCATTGTCAGCAAGACCCTGGACGGCACCGTCCGTTCCTGGAACCGGGCGGCGGAGCGGCTGTTCGGCTACTCCGCGGACGAGGCTGTCGGTCAGCCGATCGAGCTGATCATCCCACCGGAGCGTGTGCAGGAAGAGGTCGAGATCCTCAGGAAGGTGGGGCGCGGGGAGCGCGTCGATCACTTCGAGACGGAGCGGGTCGCCAGGAACGGCCGGCGCATCCACGTCGCGCTCACCATCTCACCCATCCGTGATGCCAACGGCGCCGTGGTCGGGGCCTCCAAGATCGCTCGCGACATCACCGAGAGAAAGGTGTCGGAGCAGGAGCGGGAGCGGACCATTGGCGAGCTCAGGCGTGCCGAGGAGGCGCTGCGCGAGGCGGACCGGCGCAAGGACGAATTCCTCGCGGTGCTGGCGCACGAGCTGCGCAATCCGCTGGCGCCGATCCGCTACGCAGTCGCGATGGCGAGAAAGGAGGATCGGACCGACGGTGAGCGGCGGCAGGCGCAGGCCATCATCGAGCGTCAGGTCGAGCATATGGGCCGGCTGCTGGACGACCTTCTCGATGTCTCGCGCATCACGCGCGGCACGCTCATGCTGCGACCCTCTTCGGTCGACCTCGCCTCGGTCGTGACCGCGGCGCAGGAGTCGGCGGGGCCGCTCATCGAAGCCAGGGGCCATACGCTGGTGGTACAGCTGCCGCGAGAGCCCGTGCGGCTCGTCGCCGATCCCGTGCGGCTCGCCCAGATTCTGGCCAACCTCCTCATCAACTCCGCCAAGTACACGGATCCGGGCGGACGCATCGCCCTCGAAGCGCGACCGGACGGCGGCGAGTTGGTTTTCTGCGTTCGGGACAACGGCATCGGCATCTCCGCGGACATGATGCCGAGGATGTTCACTTTGTTCGCGCAGGCATCCCCCGCGATCGAGCGCTCGGAAGGAGGGCTCGGCATCGGGCTCTCGCTCGTGCGCGGGCTGGTGGGGCTGCACGGCGGCACCGTCAGCGCCTACAGCGGGGGCGCGGGGCAGGGGGCCGAGTTCGTGGTGCGCCTTCCGATCGGCGATCCCGTGGATGAGCACGACGGTGAGGCCTGCCCGGCAGACTCGTCGGGCGCGGTGCCGCTTCGCCTGCTCGTGGCGGACGACAATCGCGACAGCGCGGCGACCTGCGCCGCGCTCCTCGAGGCGTCCGGGCACGAGGTCAGTGTCGCCGATGCGGGACTCGAGGCCTTCGACCTCGCCTGCAGGGTCAAACCCGACGCGCTGCTTCTCGACATCGGAATGCCGGAGCTCAACGGCTATCAGCTTGCCGAGCGCATCCGCGGCACCCCTTGGGGCAGGCGGGTGCCGCTCATCGCCATCACCGGCTGGGGCCAGGAGCAGGACAAGCAGCGGGCGCTCGCGGCTGGATTCGACCAGCACCTGACCAAGCCCATCGACCCGAACGGGCTCGAGAGGCTGCTTCAGCGTGCAGTGGCGCGGTCGGCCGGCCTGAAGCCGGATTGCAGCTAAGGCTTTGATTCGGCCCGAACCACTGGCCTTCCGTCCGCGCAATGGCGCAAAATCGCGGGACGGCCACTCGACAGGGGGGCCCAGGGCTCTGGGTACCCGGTCACAAACGAAAAATCAACTGAGGAACGACATGGCTACCAAGCTCGAGAAGACCCTGAAGCGCGAGATCGACGTGGACGGCAAGGCCTACATGCTGGCCATCTCCCCCGACGGCCTGAAGCTCACCGAGAAGGGCCGGCGCAAGGGCCAGGAACTCAGCTGGAAGGGCTTGCTCGACGGCCAGGCTGCGGCGCCGAGCGCGGCGGGCGCATCGATGGAGGAGGCGGAGACCGCGGCCGAGGAGTAGGCGGGCGCGTCGGCCAAGCATCGGGGCCCAGGGGCGCGCGATGCGCGGGGACCGGGGAGCCCCCTGCCCCCATGGATGGCCAGCGGCGCGGTGCAGAATCACTGGCCTTTATCGCAGGCAGCCCGTGAGAGGGGCCCGAGGCTTGATGGTCTTCATGCAGACCGTCGTCTCGAGCCTCTGCACCCCGGGCATGCGCCGGACCTCCATGCGCAGCAGCTGATCGAGCTGCTCGATCTCCCCGACCAGCACGTGCATCAGATAATCCGCCTGTCCCGCGGTGGTGAAGCACTGCAGCACGGAAGGGTGGCTCGCGGCGGCCGCTTCGAACTCCGCGTGGCGGGCCGCATTGATGGTCACGTGGACGAACGCGTGTACCCGCAACCCGAGGCCTTCGGCATCGACCTCCGTCCGGTAGCCGCGGATCAATCCCTGGCGCTCCAACTCCCGCACCCGCTGCCAGCAGGGCGTCTTCGAGAGTCCTACGCGCTCGCCCAGCTCCGCGAATGAGATGCGGGCGTCCTCCTCGAGCAGGCGCATGATCTCGCGGTCGATCTTGTCCATGGCTGAATAACGGTCTGCGGCGTGGGCCTTTGCCAGGCCAAAGTTCTACCCGCAGTAATGTCTTTAGTCCAGCCGAGGCACCGCCGGCGCCAGGGCGCCAGTGGCACGCCCCGGAAGGGGGCGACTACAATGGCTACAACATGGCTGCGGATGGACTGAAATGGGTGAGGAGCGCGTGAGCGAAGAGAGTCTGCGCGAGCTGCTTGCGCGCGTGCATGAGCGGCTGGGTCAGGCGGGATCCGTGGACCCGGAGTCGCGCAAGCTGCTGTCCACGCTGGTGCGCGACATCGATCGCGCCCTGGGACGGGGCGGGGCGGCCGGTACTGCCGGGGCGGCGGGCTCGCACGCAACCAGGCTGGAATCCCTGGCCGTGCGGTTCGAGGCGGATCACCCCGGCGTTGCCGAGGTGATCCGCGAAGTGATCGACGCGCTCGTTCGCGTCGGGATTTAGCATAGGTACAGGGACGAGCGCCGCCGGCGCGCCGGGCCGGGCAGGCTGCGACTCATGCGTCGCACGGGTGGCCATGGACGGACACCCCGGAGCTTTGCGCGTAGCAGGGACTGCGCAGCGTAAAGCCCGGGTCCAGCGCTTTTAGCTAGTCTTCCATCAAAAAACTGCGCAGCTGCTCGCTGCGGCTCGGATGCCGCAGCTTGCGCAGCGCCTTCGCCTCGATCTGGCGGATCCGCTCGCGCGTGACATCGAACTGCTTGCCGACCTCCTCCAGGGTGTGGTCGGTATTCATGTCGATCCCGAAGCGCATGCGCAGCACCTTGGCCTCGCGCGGCGTGAGTTGCGCGAGCACGGCGTGCGTCGTCTCCCGCAGCGACTCCATCGTCGCCTGATCGATCGGCGAGGCCACCGAGGTGTCCTCGATGAAGTCCCCGAGATGCGAATCCTCGTCGTCGCCGATCGGGGTCTCCATGGAGATCGGCTCCTTGGCGATCTTCAGCACCTTGCGCACCTTGTCCTCGGGCATCTCCATGCGCACCGCCAGCTCCTCGGGCGTCGGCTCCCGGCCCATCTCCTGCAGCATCTGCCGCGAGATGCGGTTCAGCTTGTTGATGGTCTCGATCATATGCACCGGGATGCGGATGGTCCGCGCCTGGTCGGCGATCGAGCGGGTGATCGCCTGGCGGATCCACCACGTCGCGTAGGTGCTGAACTTGTAGCCGCGGCGATATTCGAACTTGTCCACCGCCTTCATCAGGCCGATGTTGCCTTCCTGGATGAGATCGAGGAACTGCAGCCCGCGGTTGGTGTACTTCTTGGCGATCGAGATGACGAGGCGCAGGTTGGCCTCGACCATCTCCTTTTTCGCACGGCGGGCCTTGGCCTCGCCAATGGACACCTCGCGGTTGACTTCCTTGATCTCGTTGATGGTGAGGTGGAAGTCGCCCTCCAGCTGCTCGAGCTTCTTCTGCCGGCGCTCGATCTCGTCCTTGAACTTGGCGAGCGGCGTGGAGTACTTCTTGCCCGCCTTCACGTGCTTGGCGAGCCAGCGGGGGCTGGTCTCGTTCTTCGGGAAGCTGGCGATGAAGTCCTTGCGCGGCATGCCGGCATCGCGCACCGCGATGATCATGATCTCCTTCTCGAGCTGACGGACCTCCGCGACGTGGGTGCGCAGATTGAGGATCAGCGCATCGAACATCCGCGGCGAGAGCTTGAGCTCCATGAACTCATCGGCGAGCTTCTTGCGCAGCTTCAGGGTCTTGGGCTCGCGCGCACCGTGCTTCTCGATCGCCGCGAGCACGTGCGCGTAGGACTTCGCGATGCTCGCGAAGCGCGCGGCGGCCTCCTGCGGGTCGGGGCCGGTGTCGACGGTCTGTTCCTCTTCCTCGACGCCGTCCTCGCCTTCCTCCTCCTCGGACTTCTCTTCCTCCGCGGCCAGATCCATCTTGGTCGGGTTCTGCGGCTGCGCGATGACATCCGGGGCGTTGGGATCGACGAAGCCGACGATCACATCGACCAGGCGCGCCTGGCCGCCCTTCACCGGCTCATAGGCCTTCAGCAGGAAGTCGTGCGTGGGCGGATAGAGCGAGAGCGCCCGCCGCACGGCCTCGAGACCTTCCTCGATGCGCCGGGCAATGCGGATCTCGCCCTCACGGGTGAGGAGCTCCACCGTGCCCATCTCGCGCATGTACATGCGCACCGGGTCGGTGGTGCGGCCGAGCTCCGCATCGAGCGCCGCGAGCGCGGCGGCGGCTTCCTCGATCGCCTCCTCGTCGGCGGGAGCGGACGGCTCGCTGGCGAGCAACGACTCGGTGTCCGGTGCCTTCTCGTACACCGGAATGCCCATGTCGTTGATGGTGTTGACGATGTCCTCGATCTGCTCCGGATCGACGATCTCCGACGGCAGGTGGTCGTTGACCTGCGAGTAGGTGAGGTAGCCCTGCTCCTTGCCGCGGGCAATGAGCAGCTTCAGTTGCGATTGACGATCTTCGGGCATGACAGGCGGGCGGCGCTCGAGACCCAGGGGGCGCTTTTCCTGGGCCGGAGGAGCAGCATGAGTCGGACCGGCGCGACGCGCCGGCGCCTCAGCGGCCGCCTTCTTGGACGCCGGAGACGCCTTCGCGTGCGATTTCTCCCGTGCCGTAGCGGCAGCGGGCGCCCCCTTCTCGGCGGACGCCGCCTTGGCGGGCTTGGCCGCATGTGCGGCCGGACGTTTCCTGCTGGCGGGGGCAGACTTCTGCTTGGCTTTCATGAGCACCGGGAATTTTGGCGAAAAGAGTACCGATCCCCTATTTGCTGGCGGCGACGGGCCAACTCAAGAGGCGCCAAAGTAAAGCGCGCAATTCTATTGGACGCGGTCGAAAATACCAAATTCGTTCCTCCCACCCCGCACCGGCTCAGGCCTTCCGGCCGGCGTTTCGGAGCATAAGTTGCTGAAATTCCTTTAGTTCATCAGGGCTCAGGCTGCCGGCCTGGCTCCTGTCCTCGAGGGCCTTCAGGCGCCGCTCGATGACCTGGCCGGCGAGCTTGGCGAGGGCGGCCTTGAGCTCCAGGGCCGCAGCCTCGGCGTCTCCCAGCATTTCCTCGCGCTCGAGCAGCCGCCCCAGGTGCTCTCCTCCGCTCCTGTCGGCCCAGCGCTCCAGGACTTGAGCCGGAACTGAGACCGGGCGCGCGCGCAAATCGTCCAGCAGCTCGCGCAGGAGCGCGATTCCCGGCTCCTCGCAGGCGTCGAGCCCCGTGCGCTCCTCGGCGCTGATGGAGCCTGCGATGGAGGGGAATCCGACGAGGCGCGCGATGGCCTGGCGCACGAGGCTGCCGCGGCCGGCGGAGACTCGGCCTTGGGCCCCCGGCCCGGCGGGTCCCGGGCGGGGGTTCGCCGCTTCGCGGCTGACCCTCTCGGCACCCTCAGCCGCCCTGCCGGTGCCGGCCCAAAGCGCCTGCAGCCGCTCGGCCGCGAGCCCCACGACCGCGGCAACTCTGGCGGTCAGAAGTTCCCGGTAGACGCCTTCGGGCACTTTGGCGATGAGCGGCCGGGCGCTCTCGGCAAAGCGCGCGCGGCCGTCGGCGTGGGTGAGGTCCGTTTGCTCGGACAACTCCCTCACCAGGTATTCCGAGAGCGGCAGCGTCGACTCCAGCCGCCGCTCGAACGCCTCGCGCCCCTCCGCTCCCACGAGGCTGTCGGGATCCTGCCCTTCGGGCAGGAAGAGAAAGCGGATCTCCCGGCCCTCGCGCGCTTCCGGCAGCGCATGCTGCAAGGCGCGCCACGCCGCGGCCCGGCCCGCGCGGTCGCCGTCAAAAGCAAACGCCACCTCTCTCACCAGTTGGAAGATGCGCCGGAAATGCTCGGGCGTCGTCGACGTGCCGAGGGTGGCGACGGCATACGGGATGCCGGCCTGATGCAGGCGGACGGTATCCATGTAGCCTTCGACGACCAACAGACGCTCGAGCCGCGCGCGGGACCGGCGGGTCTCATGCAGCCCGTAGAGCTCGCGTCCCTTGTGGAAGAGAACCGTCTCCGGGGAGTTGAGGTACTTTGGCTCCCCGCGGTCGATGACGCGGCCGCCGAAGGCGATGACGCGGCCGCGCGCGTCCCGAATGGGGAACATGATGCGGTCGCGGAAGCGGTCGTAGTAGCGGTCGCCTTCACGCGCCGCCGCCGTGGTGCGTCCAGCATCGCGCTCGATGATCAGGCCGAGATCGGCAAGCGCCCGGCGCTCCGCCTCGCTGCCGCCGAAACGCTTCAGCACGGCGTTCCAGGAATCCGGCGCGTAACCGATGCCGAACTGCGTGATCGTCTCCGCAGTCAGGCCGCGGCGCGTCAGGTAGTCGTGCGCCCGCGCGTCCCGCGACAGCGTCTCGGCGTAAAACTTGGCCACGCGTGACATGAGGTCGTGGAGCCTCTCGGAATCGCGGGTGGCGCCGGGGTGGCCGCCGCTTTCCTGCGGCACTTCGAGGCCGAGCCGGCCGGCCAGTTCCTCCACGGCCTCGGGGAAGGCCATGCGGTCGTGCTCCATCAGGAAGCGAAGCACCGTGCCGTGCGCACCGCAGCCGAAGCAGTGATAGAACTGCTTCTCCGGGCTCACCCAGAAGGAGGCGGTTTTCTCGTTGTGGAAGGGGCAGCAGGCCTTGTACTCGCGGCCGGCCTTCTTCAGCTGCAAGCGTGAGCCGACCACCTCCACGATGTCCGCGCGGGCGATCAGCTCGTCGATGAAGCTCTGGGGGATGATGGGGGAATTCTACTCGAAGCCGTAGACTGGTCGGAGCCTCGCCGCCGCTCGATTCGAAGCCGCGGGACCGTCGGGGCACTGCCAGTGCGCGGCCAGCACCCCTCAGCGTGAGGCCAGCTTTTCCTTCACGCGGGCGCTGACGGCGCCCATGTCGGCGCGGCCCTGCGCCTGGGATTTCACCAGCGCCATGACCTTCCCCATGTCCTTGGCGGAGCTCGCCCCGGTCGAGGTGATGGCGCCCGCAATCAGCGCGTCGAGCTCCGCATCGCCCATGCGGGCCGGCAGGTAGCCCTCGATGATCGAGATTTCGGCGCTCTCCTTGGCCACCAGGTCGGCGCGGCCGCCGGCCTGGAACTGGACGATCGCCTCCTTGCGCTGCTTGATCATTTTCTCCAGTACCGCGAGCACCTGCGCGTCATCGAGCGTAATGCGCTCGTCGACCTCGCGTTGCTTGATGGCGGCGAGTGCCAGGCGGATGGTGGCCAGGCGCTCCTTCTCGCCCGAGCGCATGGCGCTCTTCATGTCCTCCGTGATGCGTTCCCTGAGAGTCATGCCGCCGGCCGGGAGGATCAGCGGGAGGCCCGCATGCCCTCGCGCGAGATGCGCTTCATGTGGCGCTTGATGGCAGCCGCCTTTTTGCGTTTCCGCTCCTGGGTCGGCTTCTCGTAGAATTCCCGCCGACGCAGCTCGGTGAGAATGCCGGCCTTCTCGCAGGCGCGCTTGAAACGCCGCAAGGCGGCATCGAAGTACTCATTCTCACGGATACGGACGCTCGGCATCGAAACCTCAAGGGCCTATCGGGGCCAGGTGAACGGGGGACCTTAAAAACGGGCGCGCAATTCTAGTTGAGGCTCGTGGCAAAGGCAAAAATCCATTTCTCTGAGACCCGTCAATGCAAGCCGATAAGCCCCGGGGAGCCATCCTCGCAATCGAATCCTCCTGCGACGAGAGCGCCGCGGCCGTCCTGGACGAGTCCGGGGGGCTCCTGGCGCATGAGCTCTACAGTCAGGTGGAGCTGCACCGGACCTACGGGGGGGTGGTGCCGGAGCTGGCCTCCCGCGACCATGTGCGCCGGCTCCTGCCCCTCATCCGGCAGGCCCTGGAGCGCGCGGGCACCGCTCCGGAGCGGCTGGCGGGCATCGCCTTCACCGCGGGTCCCGGGCTGATCGGGGCGCTGCTCACCGGGGCGGCCCTCGCGCGCAGCCTGGCTTATGCGTGGCAGGTGCCCGCCGTGGGAGTGCACCACCTGGAGGGGCATCTGCTCGCCCCTTTGCTCGAGCCGAACCCGCCCCCGTTTCCGCATGTGGCGCTCCTCGTCTCGGGGGGGCACACCCAGCTCATCGAGGTCGCCGGGATCGGCCAATATGCCATCCTCGGGGATACCCGCGACGATGCCGCGGGCGAGGCCTTCGACAAGACCGCGAAGCTGCTGGGGCTGCCCTATCCCGGCGGCCCGGAGCTCGCGCGGCTGGCCCAGAGCGGCACCGCGGGCGTCTTCCGCTTCCCCCGGCCGATGCTCGACCGGCCTGGTCTCGAGCTGAGCTTCTCGGGCCTGAAAACGGCGGTGCTGCATTCGCTTCGCGGGCGGGAGCTGACCTCCCAGCTGCGGGCGGATGTCGCCCGCGGCGTCGAGGAAGCGATCGTGGGCACGCTCGCCGCCAAGGCGGTGCGGGCCCTGGAGGCCACCGGCCTCGATACGCTCGTGGTCTCCGGCGGCGTGAGCGCGAACCAGCGGCTGCGCGCGCAGCTCAGCGACGCGGTCGGCCGGCGGGGCGGCCGCGTGTACTATCCGCGCATCGAGTTTTGCACCGACAACGCGGCGATGATCGCGGTGGCGGGCCTGGCGCGGCTGCGGGCGGGCGAGCATGAGGGTCTCGCAATCCAACCGCGCGCGCAGTGGCCGCTCGAGACGCTATCCGCGGTTCCGTTGCAGCCCTCTGCCGCGATCCCTCGATGTATATCCCCCCCATGAGTTCCGTCACTGCGTAACGACATGCACCAGGAAACTCTTTCACCCCCCGGCGACCATATCTTCCTGCGCGGACTCACCGCCGAATGCATCATCGGATTCATCGACTGGGAGCGGCGCGTCAAGCAGACCGTGGTGATCGATCTCGAGCTGCCGGTCGACTGCCGGCGCGCCTCGAGCAGCGACGATGTCGCGGATACCGTGGACTACAAGAGGGTCGCGAAGCGCGTCCTGGCCTACATCGAGGCCTCGGAGTTCAAGCTGGTCGAGACTCTGGCGCACCGGCTGGCCCTGCTGCTGCTCGAGGAGTTCGGGCTCGACTGGGTGCGCATCTGCCTCAACAAGCCGGGTGCCATCCGCAACTCCCGTGACGTCGGCGTCCTCATCGAGCGCAGCCGCGCCGATCTGGCGGCGGCGCGCGGCTGATCCATCTCGCCCATGCCTCACGTATACGTCGCAGCCGGAAGCAACGTCGAGCCCGAGCGGCACCTCGCGACGGCGGTCCGGGAACTCGAGCGGGAATTCCCAGGAGTGCGCTTCTCGCCCTGGTATCGCAACACCGCGGTGGGATTCGAAGGGGCGGACTTCATCAACTTCGTCGCCGGCTTTCCGACGCGGCTCGCGGTGGGCGAAGTGCTGGCGCGCCTGCACGCCATCGAGGCGCTCTGCGGACGGCCGCGGGAAGCCCCGCGATGGGCGCCGCGATCGATGGACCTCGATGTGCTCCTCTACGGCGATCTGGTTTGTCAGGAGCCGCACCTGAATCTGCCACGCCCCGACCTGCTCAAGCGCGCTTTCATGCTGGGCCCGCTGGCCGTACTGGCCCCCGATCTCGTGCACCCGACCGAGCGGCAGACCATCGCAGCGCTGTGGCGAAGCTTCGATCGTGCGGCGCATCCGTTGGTGGAAGTGCCCAGCGCAACGGCGCGCTGAGGTGTTCTGCCCGGATCCAGCACCTCGCGCAGCGCTACCAGCCGATGCTCCTGCCGCCATCGACCGCGAGAATCTGGCCGGTGACGAAGGGCGCCTCGGCGGCGAAGAAGAGTACCGCGCGTGCGACGTCCTCCGCCGATCCGATGCGCTTCAGGGCGGTGCGGGCGATGATCTGCTCGCGCAGCGCCGCATCGACGCCGCTTTCCGGCCACATGACCGGTCCCGGAGCGATCGCATTGACCCGCACCTGCGGCCCGAGCTCCCGCGCCAGCGATTTGGTGAGCATGATGAGGCCGGCCTTGGCGATGCAGTACACCGGATGGCGGCGCAAGGGGCGCATGCCATGAATGTCGGTGAGATTGACGATCAGGCCGCCGCGCTCGCGCAGCGCCGGGGCGGCCGCTTGCGCCAGGAAGAGCGGCGCCTTGAGGTTGGTGCCGATCAGGTCGTTCCACTGGTCCTCGCCGATTTCTCCGAGCGGAGTCGGATAGAACGACGAGGCGTTGTTGACCAGAATGTCGAGGCTCCCGAAGGCGGCCACGGCCGTGTGGGCGAGCTGTGTCACGGCGGTGCTGGCGAGCAGGTCGCACGAGGCGAGCGTCGCCGAGTCTGGCCTGAGGCCATTGAGCTCCCGGGCCAGGGCGGCCGCTTCCTCCGCGGAGCTGTGGTAGTGAAGGACCACGCTTGCGCCAGCTGCGTGCAAGGTACGCGCGATGACGGCGCCGACACGGCGGGCGGCGCCTGTGATCAGCGCGGCCTTGCCGGCGAGAGGCGGGCGCCGGGCGGCATCGGTGTGGGTGGGCTCTGGCATGAGGTGCCTACATTATGACGCCCGCGCTGTCACCGGAAGAGCAGGCGCACTCGCGCGCGGTCACCGCGCTCATCGCAGAGCGTATCCGTGCGGCCGGAGGCTGGATCCCGTTCGAGCAATTCATGGAGCTGGCGCTCTACGCGCCGGGCCTCGGGTACTACAGCGCGGGCAGCGTGAAGCTCGGCCCGGGCGGGGACTTCGTCACGGCGCCGGAGATCTCCGATCTCTTCGGCCGTTGCGTGGCGCGCCAGTGCGCGCAGGTGCTCGGCCACGGCGCAGAGATCCTCGAGCTGGGCGCGGGGACCGGCCGCATGGCGGCGGTGATCCTCGAGAGTCTGGCGGCGATCGGGGCACTGCCCACGCGCTACGCGATCCTGGAAGTGAGTGCGGACCTGTCGCAGCGGCAGCGAGAGCGATTGGGACGGCTGCCGCGCGAGATCCGCGAGCGAGTCGTGTGGCTCGACCGGTTGCCGGAACGGCCGATCAACGGGGTGATCCTGGCGAACGAGGTGCTGGACGCATTGCCCTGTCAGCGGTTCGTGCTGGTCGGCGGCGAGGTCCGTGAGTTGGGAGTGGCGCTCGCGGCAGAGGCGTCCCTGGAAGCCGGTGCCTCTGCCGCCGCCGTGAAGCTCACCGAGCGCGCTGCGGCGCCGGATCAGGCGCTCGAGAGCGCCTGCGCTGAATTGCTTCGCGAATTGCCGGCGCCGCTGCCGGAGGGCTACTCGTCGGAGATCTGCTCGAGGGTGGCACCGTGGATCGCCGGCATCGCGGATTGTCTCGAGCGTGGGGTAATGCTGCTGTTCGACTATGGGTTGCCCCGGGCGCACTATTATCATCCGCAGCGGACTGCCGGAACCTTGCGCTGCCACTTCAAGCAGCGCGTGCACGACGATCCTTATATCAACGTCGGCGTGCAGGACATCACGGCCTGGGTCGACTTCACGCGCGTCGCCGAGGCGGCGCTTGCGTCCGGATTGGACGTCAGCGGATTCGCGACACAGGCAGCATTTCTCCTCGGTACCGGCATCGAGAGCTATCTCGCGGAAGCTGTGGACCCCATCGCGCACGCGCGCCTGGCGGGCGAGGCGCGTCGGCTACTGCTGCCTGGGGAAATGGGCGAAGCGTTCAAGGTGATGGCGCTGACCCGTGAGTGCGATGCCGCCCTGGAAGGCTTCGCACTGCAGGACCTGCGCCACTCGCTATGAGCGAGGCGGCGCGCCGGGCGCGCGCGGCGCCTGGCCGGCTCGAGCGAGGCCTTCGGCCGTGGGGTTGGCGCAGAGCTGGGCGTCCCGCTTCGCCTTCGGCTCGTGCGCGAGCCTGCGTGCCGCCGCGTAGAACCGCGGCAGGTCATCACCCTCTTGTCGCAGCAGGCGCTCGAATCCCGGCACACAGTCGTAATAAGTGCCCACTGAGACCAGATCCGCGTTGTTGAGTCCGTCGGCGATCCATTTGTCGTAGAGTGGCCAGCGGATTCTCAGGCGCTGCTCGAGCGAGCGGATGCTCCCCGCCAGCCCGGTGAAGATCTGCCGCTTGCGCCGCAGCTTCTCCCGCCGCGGAGCGGCCGAGGCATAGACGCGCGCCAGCCGGCCCCGGGTGCGCCGCAGCAGTGCGACCAACTGCCGGTCCTCGGTCCGCTCCTGCTCGAACTCCTCGATGCGCTGCGGGTGGCCCCGGTACTCGAGCCAGCGCTTCAGTCCCTCGTACTGCACGGTCACCGCGAAGGCCTCATCGAACCTCGAGTCATTCGGCACATAAAGAAGCTGGTGGGCGAGCTCGTGGAAAATCATGCCGGCCAGCTCCTCGCTCCCGTAGCGCATCATCGTGCTCATCACCGGATCGGGAAGCTTGCCGAGTGTAGAGTATGCAGGCACGCCCTCCACGACGACGTCATAGCCGCGGCGCTTCAACCCTGCCGCGAAGGCGCGGGCGCGCTGCTCGCTGAAGTAACCGCGATAGGCCACGCAGCCCGCGACGGGGAAGCACCATTGCTTCGGCTGCACCGACAGCGCTGGTGCGGCGACGACGTTCCATACGACGTAAGGACGGTCGATCCGAACGTACGTGCGATAGCTGTCGTTGTTCGGCAGCTTCAGCACGCGTGATGCGAAGTTGCGGGCGCTGCGGACCTCGGCGAGCTCGCGTATCAGCGGCTGTGATGTCTTCGGATCGTCGATCACTTGCACGATCGGCTTGCGATCGTGAATGACGTGCCATTCGCCGCCGGCGGCCTGTAGCAGATACATGGTGCTGGTGCAGCCGCAGATCGCGGCGAGCAGCACCGAGACGAGCGCCAGCCGAGAGGCCATGCTGAGGGCGCGCGTGGGGGCGGGGTGGGCCTTCTCGGTTAACATGGGCGCATTATGCAGGTGTATTTGGTCGGCGGTGCCGTGCGGGACCAGTTGCTCGGGCGTCCCGTTAAGGAGCGTGACTGGGTCGTGGTCGGCGCTTCGCCGCAGGAGCTCGAGCAGCAGGGCTTCGTTCCCGTGGGCCGGGAGTTTCCGGTGTTCCTGCACCCGCAGACTCACGAGGAGTACGCGCTCGCCCGCCTCGAGCGCAAGGTGGCGCCCGGGTATCGGGGGTTCACGACGCAGTTCTCCCCGGATGTGACGCTGGAGGAGGATCTGCGCCGCCGGGATCTCACGATCAATGCCATGGCCGAGACGCCCTCCGGCGAGATCGTGGACCCTTACGGCGGCCGTCGCGATCTCGAGGCGCGGCTGTTGCGGCACGTGTCCGACAGCTTCATCGAGGATCCCGTGCGGGTCCTGCGCGTGGCGCGCTTCGCGGCACGCTATGCGCAGCTCGGGTTTCGCGTGGCGGAGGAGACCGTCGCGCTCATGCGCACGATGACCGCGTCCGGAGAACTGACCGCGCTCGTTCCGGAGCGGGTCTGGCAGGAGACCGAGCGTGCGCTCGGCGAGGCGCGTCCCGAGGTTTTCTTCGAGACGTTGCGCGAGTGCGGCGCGCTGCGGGTGATCTTCCCGGAGCTCGATGCTCTCTATGGCGTGCCGCAGCCGCCGCGCTGGCATCCGGAAGTGGACACGGGCGTGCACGTCATGCTGGCATTGCGCTATTCAGCAGCCACCGGCGCCCCCGCGACGGTCCGATTTGCCGCTCTCATGCATGATCTCGGCAAGGCGTTGACGGCTCCGGAGCGCTGGCCGAGCCATCGCGGACATGAGGAGGCCGGCGTGCCGCTGATCGAGGGGCTCTGCACACGGCTCAAGGTGCCGAACGGCTTCAGGGATCTGGCCGTCATGACGGCGCGGCATCATGCCGTCGTCCACCGCGCGGCGGAGCTGCGGGCCGCAACCGTGTTGAAACTCCTGGAGGCGACGGACGCGTTCCGCCGGCCGGAGCGGTTCGAGGAGATGCTGGCTGCGTGCGAGGCCGATGCGCGCGGACGCACCGGCCTCGAGGGGCAACCCTACCCCCAGCGCGACTATCTGCTCCGGGCACGCGCCGCGGCGGCTGCGGTGAGCCTGGACGCGAGCGAGCGTGAGGGTCTTGCCGGTCCGGCGATCGGGGAGAAGATCCGCGAGAAACGCCTGGCTGCGATTCGAGCGCTTTGAGCCGGCCCTGGCTCAATCGTTGGTCTTGCGGGCGGCGTTGAGCTCGGTCGGCCCGGTGAAAGGGCCCAGGTAGTAGGGCAGCGCCGCGATCATGTGGCGGGGTGAGATCCCGAGCCGCGCGAGACCGTTCTCGGTGCAGACGCAGTCCACGGCCAGTGAGCGGAAGTTGTCGAGGGTGAGCGGCTTCCCGGGCAACAGACCGAGGATCGCGGCCTGCAGACGGCCGAGCGCATCCGGCAGCCTCAGGATGTGGCACGGGAGCTGGGCCACGGCCGAGGTCATGCGCACGATCTGCTCGAGCGTCAGAATTTCCGGGCCGCAGAGCTCGTATGTCCCGCCGAAACTGCCGCTGTCCTCCAGAGTCCGCACGAACGCCTCCGCCACATCCGCAACGTCCACCGGCGCGAAGCGCGCCTGAGCGCGCGCCAGTGGCAGAAACCCGCCTCCCAGCCGCAGGAGCGCCGCGAAGCGGTTGGTGAGGGAGTCGCGGGGACCGAAGATCACCGAGGGGCGGAAGATCGTGAAGTCGAGGTGCCCGGCGGCGGCGCGGATGTGCCCCTCCGCCTCGCCCTTGGAGCGCAGATAGCGGCTGGGGCCCCGATCCCGATCGGCGCCGGCGGCGCTCATCTGCAGCAGCCGGCGGATGCGGGTCCCGCGCATGGCGGCGATCAGCTTCGCCGCGAAATCCGCGTGAACCGACTGGAATGTGGCGCGGCCGCTCTCATTGAGGATGCCGATGAGATTGATCACCGCATCCATGCCGGTCAGGAGCTGGCCGAGGGTGCGCGGGTCGTGCACGTTCGCGGTGACGAGCTCGGCGGTCGAGAGGATCTTGAGATGGTGGGCGTGAGCCGGGCTGCGCGTCGGTACGCGGACCCAATGTCCCTGGCGGACGAGCCTCGTCACGAGCTCCGTGCCGAGGAAGCCGGCGCCGCCCAGCACACAGATGTTCATCGGTCGCGGCATGTCATTGCCTCGAGCGAGCAGGTGGGCCGTCCGGCGCGCGAGCCGGGTTGCCGGCCGGGGCGCGGACGAGCGTGTTGGCGAGGATGGCGTGCCGCTGCTCCCGCCGGCCGTCGTGCAGCAGATCGATGGTGACTTCATCGCCGACCCGCAGGAATGCGATCGCATTGCGCAGGTCGGCGTTGGACCGGATGTCGTGGCCGGCAATCGCCGTGATCACATCGCCTGCCCGGACGCCGGCCGCCTCGGCCGGAGAGCCGCGAACCACTTGCGTCACGAGTCCTCCCGCGGTCCTCTGCAGCCCGAGGGAGCGAGCCACTTCCGGGGTGACGGCATACACGCTGACGCCCAGCTGGCCGCGTCTGACGGCACCGTACTCGATGAGCTGGCGCATGATGCGCCTGGCGGTATCCACGGGTATGGCGAACCCGATGCCGATGTTGCCGCCGCTGCCCGAGAGGATGGCCGTGTTGATGCCGACCAGATGGCCGCGCAGATCGACGAGCGCTCCTCCCGAGTTGCCGGGATTGATCGAGGCGTCCGTCTGGATGTAGTCCTCATAATGGTTGGGGCTGAGGCCGGAGCGCCGCAACCCGCTGACGATGCCCGCGGTTGCGGAGTCCGGCAGCCCGAACGGATTGCCGATCGCCACCACGAAATCGCCCACCGCCAGCTTCGCGGAATCGCCGAGCGCGACCTGGGCCAGGCCGTGGGCGTGGACCTGCACCACCGCGACGTCGGAAGGAGGGTCGGCACCGACCAGCTTCGCTTTGAGTTTACGCCCGTCCTCCAGAGTGACGGTGATGCCGGTGGCGTGATCCACCACGTGGGCGTTGGTCAGGATGTAGCCGCGCCTGGCATCGACGATGACGCCGGAGCCCGCCGCTGCGAACGGTTGCTCGTCGTGATCCTGGCCCGGGAGGTTGCGAAAGAAGCGGTTGAAAAAGGGGTCGTCGTGCAGCGGATCGCCGCTGTCGCGCTCAGGCCGGACGCCTCGTATGGAGATCGTGACGACTGCGGGCGACACCCGGCGGATCATGGGGGCGAGCGAGGGGCCCCGCGTCCCGATCACGGCGGCGGGTATCGCGGCGGCTGCGGCCGCGAAAGGCATTCCTGCCGCGGCCGCGATGAGCAGGGCGGTGAAGGCAAGCTCCCGGGAGTTCATGAGATTATAGAAAAGCGCTGGATCCGGGCTCATGCCCGGCCCGACGCTGCTTTGGGCAAAGAGCGGGGTTTAGGCAGGACGCCGTGCCCAAAGCGCCGCCACCCGCGGCGGCGGGGCGCCTTCCTGGGCCTGGGGGCATGCGTTCGCTCCGCTTCATGATTCGGGATCGACCGTGTCGATGGATATCTACGGAGAGCCCATTCTACAAGTCCGCCGGGCCGGGGACGAAGTCCGTAAAAGCCCCGGTGAAGCTGCCGGGAGCGGGGCTCCCGGCAGCTCGGGGGGATGGGGCCCTTCAGGCCGCGGCGACCTCGATGCGCCGCGGCTGCAGCTTCGCCTGCTTCGGAATCGTCACCTCGAGCACGCCGTGAGCATGCTTCGCGGTGATCGACTCCAGGTTCGCGCTCTCCGGCAGGGTGAAGCGCCGCAGGAACCTGCCGCTGCGCCGCTCGAGACGCCGGTAGGCGCTCGATTCCCCCTGCGCGAGCGCATGCCGCTCGCCCCGGATGGTGAGGACGCCCTTATCGGCAGTGATCTCGATGTCCTTCGACTCCACGCCGGGGACGTCGACCAACACCGCGAACCGCTCCGGCTCCTCGTAGACGTCGACCTGCGGGAGCCACCAGCCGCCCTCGGATTCGCCGGCGTCGGCGGTGGGGGGGAATGCCTCATCGAATTGCCGATGCAGGCGGTTGACGAGCGACCAGGGCTCGTAGCGCAGAATGGTCATGTTACAAACCTCCAAGCGAGAGTGGATGTCAGGCCGTCAGCCTCACTATGTCGTTGGAGGCGATTTGCGGGCGGGCGGGCCGCGTTTCAAGCGGCGAGCGCCCGCGCCCGACGCGCGGGCCGGGGGCCCTGCCGCCATGGATGGCCAGTGGCACGGCCCAGCCTGCTGCGTTGGCGAGTGGCAAAACCTGGAGCGCGGCATGTGGACATGCTGTGCAGAACATGTGAGCGGGCTGAGCACAATATATTGGGGTTGCGCAAGCCGCGAAAAAGGGGCTTCCGAAAATTCTTAAGGATGTCCGTCGCGGCCCATTACGCTGTAAGTTATTGTTTTATAAGACTGCATTTTGACCGCTGAAATATGTCCGAGAATCTTGACGCCTGCCGGGGTGCTCATTAGGCTCTGTACCCCGACACAAGATCTTGTGCCCGCGAGGCGGCTCCACGGGATCGCGCGTTCGGGGAGGTTCAGGGGGCGCCGGCTGCCAGAGCAGCGAGCGGGCAATCCCGCCGGCATAGGCCGCTTCGCGCGGCCGCGCGAAGCCGCATCCCCTGTGATCCGTAGGACAGGCGTGCTAAAGACAATCGGAGCGCCGCGGACACATGAATACCGTCGTGAAGATCGAGCCGAAGGATATCGATGCCATTCCGTTCCAGGAGGCATCGCTTGACATCTGGGACAAGAAATACCGCCTGACCGCCAAAGACGGGACGCCCATCGATAGGACGATGGACGATACCTACAAGCGCGTCGCCCGTGCGCTCGCCGATGTCGAGCGTGAAGAGGTGCGCGAGCACTGGTACGAGCGGTTCCTCTGGGCTCTGCGCCGCGGCGCCATTCCCGCGGGACGCGTGACTTCCAACGCGGGCGCGCTGGAGCACAAGCCGGCCACCTCCACGATCAACTGCACGGTGTCGGGAACGATCCGCGACTCGATGGACGACATTTTGCGAAAGGTCCATGAAGCCGGCCTGACACTCAAGGCCGGCTGCGGCATCGGCTACGAGCACTCCACCCTGCGGCCGCGCGGCGCCTACGTCTCCGGTGCGGGCGCCTACACGTCAGGTCCGCTGTCGTTCATGGATATCTACGACAAGATGTGCTTCACGGTCTCCTCGGCCGGGGGGCGCCGCGGCGCGCAGATGGGCACGTTCGACGTAGGGCACCCCGACGCCATGGAGTTCATCCGCGCCAAACGTGAGAACGGCAGGCTGCGTCAGTTCAACCTGTCGCTCCTCATCACCGATGAGTTCATGGCCGCCGTGCGCGAGAACCGCGAGTGGAAGCTGGCGTTTCCCGTCATCCGCACGGAGATCGAGGGCGAACAGCCTGATCTGACCGACAGCGCCAGTTACGTCTGGCGCGAATGGCCGGTTCACGATGGCTACATCGTGAACGAGGAAGGCCTGGTCGCCTGCAAGGTGTACAAGACACTGCCGGCCCGGCGCATGTGGGACGTCATCATGACGTCGACCTACGATTTCGCCGAGCCGGGATTCATCCTCATCGACCGCGTCAACGAGATGAACAACAACTGGTGGTGCGAGAACATCCGCGCCACCAATCCGTGCGTCACCGCGGATACCCGGCTGGCGACCCAGTATGGACTCGTGCGTATCGGCGATCTCCATGATGCGCGCGTGGACATTCAGGCCACGGTGGATCGCCGGGCTCTCGGCGAGAGCGAAGGCGGAGTGGCTGTGCGTCCCGCGGTGCCCGCGTTCATGACGGCTCCATCGGCTGATGTATATCGAGTAGTCACCGAAGCGGGTTACGAGATCAAGGCCACTGAGTGGCACGACTTCTACACCACCCGCGGCAAGGTCAAGCTCAAGGATCTCAAGCCCGGTGACGAGCTGCTGATCCAGTCGGGCAAAGGACAGTTCGGCGGCTGCGGCGGCGCAGAGGTTGGCGTGTTGCTGGGCCTGATCACCGCAGACGGGCACATCACCAACCACGGCAAAGGGCGGCAAGCCGCCGTGGTGAACTTGTGGGGCGCGGACCGCGATTACGCTGATGTTCTGGTGTCCTACGTCAACACCATGATTACGGGTTGGGCTGCCGGGCCAAGGAATTACCGCGTGAGCGCGGTTGCGGTACCGGAGCGGAACCTGGTGATGATTCGCTCCGTGATCCTCATGCGCTACCTCAGGGAATTTTACGGAATCAGCGTGGCGTGCAAGACCGCCGTGCCGGAGATCATCTGGCGCGGCAACGAGGAGTGCGTCAAGGGGTATCTGCGCGGATTGTTCCAATCTGACGGCACGGTGAACACGAGCGGAAACGCCGGTACCAGCTGCTCGGTTCGTCTGGCTTCCTGCCATCCGTCGCTCCTCAGGGACGTGCAGATGCTGCTCGCGAACATCGGCATCTTCTCGAGCGTGCACAAGCGCCGTGAAGCGGGTGAGAGGCTTCTGCCGGACGGCAAGGGCGGCAAGAAGGCTTATGCATGCAAGGCCGACTATGAGCTCATCGTCGACGGGGAGTCGCGTGAGCGCTTCATGTCGGAAATCGGCTTCCTCGCGGATCCGAAAAAGGAGAAGTACGAAAGATGGGCGGAAGGCAAAGCGCCGCGGAAAACCCAGCGATTTGCCAGCCGCATCGCTGAAATCGTGTACGTGGGCAAGGAGGCCGTGTTCGATACGACCCAGCCTGACCACAATGCCGTGATCTTCAACGGCATCGTGACAGGGCAATGCGGAGAGCAGCCATTGCCGCCGTACGGGTCATGTCTGTTAGGTTCAGTGAACCTGACTCGCTTTGTGCGGGAGCCGTTCACCGAGCGCGCCAAGTTCGATTGGGAGGAGTACCGCGCGGTGGTGAAGGTCTTCACGCGCATGCTCGACAACGTCGTGGAGATCAACGGACTGCCGCTCGAGAAGCAGCGCGAAGAGATTCTGCGCAAGCGCCGCCACGGCATGGGGTACCTGGGCCTCGGGAGCACGATGACGCTGCTGCGCATGAAGTACGGCTCGTCCGAGTCGACCCGCTTCACGGAGGAAGTGTCGCGCGAGATGGCCCTGGCCGGCTGGGAAGCGGGGCTCGAGCTGGCGCGCGAGAAGGGGCCGGCACCCATCATGAACGAGGGTTTCAAGGTCACGAAGGAGATGCTGAGGAAGCGTCCCGAGATGGCCCGCGACGGCTGGAAGCCCGGCGACAAGATCCCCGGGCGGATTCTGCACGCGAAATACAGCCGCTACATGCAGCGCGTTGCGCAAGTCGCGCCCAGGCTGGTGGAAGAGCTGGCGGAGACCGGCTCCCGATTCACGCACCACACTTCGATAGCGCCGACGGGGACGATCTCGCTCTCGCTCGCCAACAATGCATCGAACGGCATCGAGCCCTCATTCGCACATTATTACTTCCGCAACGTGATCAGGGGCGGCAAGAAGTCGAAGGAGAAGGTCGACGTCTACTCCTTCGAGCTGCTGGCCTACCGTGAGCTCATGAACCCGAAAGCGAAGCCCGGCTCGACCGCGGAGGGCGAGAGACTGCCGGACTATTTCATCGCGTCCGAGGACGTCAAGCCGAGCGAGCATGTGGACGTGCAGGCTGCGGCACAGAGATGGGTGGACTCTTCCATCTCCAAAACGGCGAATGTGCCGACGGATTTTCCCTACGAGAAGTTCAAGGACATTTATCTCTACGCTCACGAGAAGGGTCTGAAGGGCTGCACCACGTTCCGCTTCAATCCGGAAGCGTTTCAGGGCGTCCTGGTGAAGGAGCAGGACCTGAAGAATACGACTTACAAGTTCACGCTGGATGACGGAACGGTCGTGGAGGCGCGCGGTGATGAGGAAATCGAGTACGACGGGGAGCTGCACACAGCGGCGAACCTATTTGACGCGATGAAGGACGGCTACTATGGACGGTACTGAGCACGTTGTGATGCAGCGTATGCGGCCCCGTATACTGGAACTCAGACCATGACCATCAAGATCGAGCGCAAAATCGTCAAGTACCAGGTGCAGAAGCCGGAGGACACAGCGGCGGCGGCAGCGGCGGAACCTGCGAAAGCTGCGAAAGCGGCTCCGGCATCGCCGACCGAGGAGGTCTTTCGCGACAAGAACGGCCGCACCGCGAAAGTCATCCGGATGCACGAGAAGCTCGAGCGTCCGGAGGTGCTGATCGGCTCCACTTACAAGGTCAAGACGCCGATCTCCGATCACGCGATGTACGTGACCATCAACGATATCGTGCTGAACGAGGGCACGGAGTACGAGCAGCGCCGGCCCTTCGAGATCTTCATCAACTCGAAGAATCTCGACCACTTTCAGTGGATCGTGGCGCTGACGCGGATCATTTCCGCGGTCTTTCGCAAGGGGGGCGACGTCACCTTCCTGGTCGATGAGCTGAAGGCCGTCTTCGACCCCCGCGGCGGCTACTGGCAGCCGGGAGGCAAGTTCATGTCTTCCATCATCGCCGAGCTGGGCTATGTCATCGAGAAGCACCTGCAGACCATCGGCCTCATGCGTAAGCCCCAGCTGGACGAGCATCAGCAGAAGCTGGTGGACGAGAAGCGCGCGGAATTCGAGGCGCGCGCGAAGCAGGCGGATGCCTTCGCGAAGTCTCACTTCCCTGAAGGCGCCCAGCTTTGCGGCAAGTGCAGCACCGCGGCGGTGGTCATGATGGACGGCTGCATGACGTGCCTCAACTGCGGCGACTCCAAGTGCGGCTGAGGGTGTCGGGGCCGCGGCGCTGAAGCGGCGGGGCGATTTCGCGCCGCGCGCGTGAGCCTCAGCTCTGCCGCGTGCGACGCCGGCGGCCGAGCATCAGGCAGCCGAGGAGGCCCGCTCCGAAGAGGGCGAGCGAACCGGGCTCGGACGCCTGCACGACGCTGGTGTCGAAGCTGTAGAAGGGATCCGGCACCGCGCTGGTGCCTGTCGAGAACGCGGCGGCGACGGTCAGCGAGTAAGACCGGATGGGATCCGGACCGCCGGTGAGTGTGGCGCCCGTGCTGCCGCTGCTCAGGTTGAGCGTGCCGATCAGATTGCTCGGGCCGCAGTTCGTTGCGGGGTTCCCGGGATCGCTCGGATTGCAGAAGTAGCTGCCGCTGGTGTCCCACCAGGCGGAGGTGGTCAACGCGCCGCTGTTGATCGTGCCGCCATACTGCAGCAGGAAGCCGTTCTCGCCGATGACCTGATTAAAGCCGGGGGCGCTGATCACGATCGACAGGGGGTCCGTAGAGCAGCCGCCCGCTGCAGTCACGCATGTCGAGGCGACACCGCCCAGGTCGATGCCGGCATTGGTGTTGAGCGTGGGCGCATAGCTGATGGCGGCGAGGGCGACCGTCCAGCCATTCAGGGCCGTCGTGGTGGCATACGTCGCGATGGATGGGGAGCCGGTGGTGGAGGTGCTGCCCATCACCGTGGCGGTCGCCGTGCCGCTTTGCAGGAATACCTCGATGGGATCGGCAAAAGCCGGGCTGGCGGCCATCGCGCTGGCGACGATCGCGCCAAGTCCAAGGGTGGCAATGCGGCTGAGCATTTCTGGTCCTCGTCTGAGGCTTTTCCTGAACGGTAACTCCTGCCGCTGCAAGAACGGTTCCACCTCTGATGTCCTGTTCCATATCAATAAGTTAGCGTTATGCCCTCGCGCCGCGGCAGGCCTGTGTAAAAAACATCGACGCTCTTTGCAGCCCCGCTCGCCGGCCGCGGCGGTCAGCGTTTGTCATATTGGACGGGCACGCGAGGCCGGGCGTAGCATCGCGCGGATAACTACAAGGCTACGCCGCCGCAGACGATGAACGCCGCAGCCCCCATACCGCCCGAGACGGCATTGGATGAGAACGCCTGGGAGGATCTCTTAAGCTTCATCGAGGAGCGCCGGGTCATCCCGATCGTAGGGCCGGAGCTGCTGATGGTCGCGAGCGAGGGTCGGCCACGTCTGCTCTACGATGTGCTCGCAGAACGCCTGGCGACGCGCCTCAATGTCGACATGCGAGAACTCCCCGAGCGCTACTCGCTGAACGATGTGGTGTGTCTGTTTCTCGCCCATCGCGGGCGGCGCGAGGAGGCCTACGTTCGGCTGCGCGGCGTGCTGAAGGACCTCGACGTCGAGCCGCCCGCGGCGCTGCGGCAGCTCGCGGCCATTACCGACTTCGACCTCTTCGTGTCCACCACTTTCGACTCGCTGCTCGAGACGGCGATCAATCTCGCCCGCTTCGAGGGGGCGCACTCGACGGAGGCGCTCTCCTACGCGCCCAATCGCGTGACGGACCTGCCGGTCGAGCGTGAGCGGCTCACCCGGCCAACGGTGTATCACCTCTTCGGCAAGATCTCGGCCTCCCCGACCTACGTCATCTCGGACGAGGATCTACTCGAGTATCTGTGTGCGCTGCAGAACGAGCATCTGGCGCCCGAGCGGCTCTTCTACGAGCTCGAGCACAACCACCTGCTCGTGATCGGCGGGTCCCTCAGCAACTGGGTCGCGCGGCTCTTTCTGCGCATGGCCAAGCGCCAGCGGCTCTCGGCCCCGCGCGATGTCGGTGAGGTGCTCGCCGATGACCTGATCGGCGAGGAGCCGCACCTGGTGAGTTTTCTGCATCAGGTGAGCGTGCATACGCGCATCTACCGTGGCGCGGAGCGCTTTGTCGCGGAGCTCCATGAACGCTGGCAGGCGCGGCGCAAGCCCGCGGATGCCGGCATGGATCCGGCCCGCTTCCTGCCGCCGGTGCGGGAGATGCCCGAGAACGCGGTGTTCATCAGCTACGCGCGCGAGGACCTGCCGGCGGTAAAGCGGATCAAGGCGGGACTCGAAGCCGCAGGCATCACCACCTGGTTCGACCTCGAGCGCCTGGAAAGCGGCGATGACTACGACCTCAAGGTACAGCGCAACATCGCCCGCTGCTCGTACTTCATTCCCGTGATCTCGCAGAACACAGAGCGTCGCCTCGAGGCGTACTTCCGTCGTGAGTGGAGCTATGCGCTAGACCGCACGCGCAACATGGCCGACGGCGCACTCTTCATCCTGCCGGTGACCATCGACACCACGAACCCGGTCGCAGCGCTCGTTCCGGAGCGCTTCCGGGCGCTGCACTTCGCGCCGCTCGAGGGTGGCGAGGTCACCCCCGAGTTCGCCCGCCGGCTGGCGGAGCTCATGAGGGCGCGCCGCGGGTGAGTATCGCGTCCGAGTCTGCGAACGCTGCGGCCAGCTCCGACCCGCAGGCGACAGTCGATGCCCACAACCCCTATCTCGGGCTCGTCTCTTTCACTGAGGAGACGCGCGAGTACTTCTTCGGGCGCGATGAGGAGGTAGCGGAGCTCGCGCGGCGCGTGCAGCGCAAGCTCCTCACGGTGCTCTTCGGGAAGTCGGGGCTCGGCAAGACCTCGATCCTGCGCGCGGGCCTCGTCCCGAGGCTGCGCCAGCATGGCTGCTGCCCGGTGTACGTGCGCATCGCCTATGGCCGCGACAGCCCCGAGCCCGCCGAGCAGATCAAGGCGGCGATCCGGCGCGCCGCGAGCGTCTCGGGCGAATGGACGCAAGCGGGAGTCGCCGCCGCCGGGGAGACGCTCTGGGAATTCCTGCACCACCGCGACGATGTGCTGCGCGACGCCGCGGGCGCCCCGCTGCTCCCGTTGCTCATCTTCGATCAGTTCGAGGAGCTCTTCACCCTCGCGCAAAGCGATGACTTTGGTCGCGCGCGGGCGGCGCATTTCATCGAGGAGCTCGGTGACCTGGTAGAGAACCGGCCGCCGAAGGCGCTCGAGGCGAGGCTCGATGAGGACGACAGTGCCGCCGAGCGCTTCGACTTCGCGCGCAGCGACTACCGGGTGCTGATCGCGCTGCGCGAGGACTATCTCGCTCCGCTCGAGAGCTTGCGGCAGGCGATGCCCAGCCTGCTGCAGAACCGCGTCCGCCTGGCGCCGATGCGGAGCGCTCAGGCGCTCGAGGCGGTGCGACGGCCCGGCGGCCATCTGGTCTCCGAGGGGGCCGCGGAGGCCATCGTGCGCTTCGTCGCCGGCTCCGAGCGCGCCAACGCGGCAGTCGAGCCCTCGCTCCTTTCTCTCATCTGCCGCGAGCTGAACGATGCGCGCCTGGCGCAGGGCCGGGAGGCGATCTCGCTCGACCTCCTCGCCGGCTCGCACCAGAGCATTCTCGTCAACTTCTACGAGCGCTCGCTCGCCGACCAGCCTGCGGCCGTCCGGCGGGTCATCGAGGATGAGTTGCTGACGGACTCGGGCTTTCGCGAGAATGTAGCCGAGGAGCGGCTGCTGAAGCGCTTGCAGGCGGCCGGCGCCGCCCCCGGGGCGCTCGCGATGCTGGTGAATCGCCGGCTGCTGCGCATCGAGGAGCGGCTCGACATGCGCCGGGTGGAGCTCACGCACGATGTGCTCTGCGGCGTCGTCAAGGCGAGCCGCGATCAGCGCCTGGAGCGTGAGGCACGCGAGGCGGCCGAGCGCGTGCTCGAGGAGCAGCGCTCGCGCGAGCGCGCCGCGCGCCATGCCTTCCGGCGGGCGCGTTCCGTCGCGCTTGGCTGCATCCTGCTCGCAGTGCTCGCGCTCTCGGCCGCCGGCTACGCGTACGTGAACGCCGAGCGCGCGCGACGCGCCGAGCGCCTGGCGCAGCAGAACCGGGCACTCGCCGAGCAGGCGCGCAATCATGCCGAACACCTCCTCGGCTATCTCGCGGACGATTTCGAGCGCCAGCTCGAGAGCTTCGGGCAGCTGAAAATCATCGCCGAGTTCACTCAGCGCCAGATCGACTACTTTCATTCGCTCCCCCCGGAGCTGCGAAGCCCCGAGACCATCCGCTACGGCGCGCTGGCGCTGATCGAGCATGCTGAGACGCTGCGCCAGCTCGGCGATTACGACACGGGCATCCGCAATCTGAGTGAGGCCGTGCGGCTGCTGTCGCAATTGAGCCGTGGCGGTCACGCCTCGCAGGCGACCGACATCGCGCTCGGGCGTGCCGACACCGCGCGCTGCCTGATCCTCACCGTGCGTGATCCAACACCGGGCCTCGCCGCGTGCCGCCAGGCCATCGCGCTCCTTCGGCCGCTCGCCGAGCGGCCGGGCGCCTCGGTGCCGGCCCGGCAGGCGTACCTCGAGGCCCTCACAGGTCTGGGTTGGGCGGTGCAGAACTTCGGCGTCGATTATCAGGGGGCCGAGCAGGCTACGCGCGAGGCGATGCGGATCGCCACCGGCCTGGGGGCCGAGGACTTGAGGCACCTGCAGGTCAGCGCCGATTACGCCTTTGCGGGGGCCTGGCGCGTGAACGCGCTAGTCAACCTCGACCGCAATCAGGAAGCGCTGCGCGTCGGCAAGAAAGTCCTGGCCGTGACCGATGGAGTGCTCGCGCAACGCCCCTGGTACCGGCTGACGCTCGGCGCCAAGGAGATCACCGAGAGCACCCTGGCCCAAGCCGCCGGAGACGAGCTCGATCCGCGGGCGGGGGCGCGATTCGGGCGGGCGGAGCGGCAGGCGGCGTTGGCCTTTCTGCGACTCGATCCCAAGAACGTGGACATGCGCAACAACCTCGGCCTGGCGATCACGGATGTCTGCGTTCCGCTCTGGGCTCAGGGGCATCTGCCGCAGGCCCTGGGCTGGTGCCGCAAAGCGCTCGATGCCTGGGTGCGGGTGTCGAAGAGCTTGAGCGGCGGCTTCCTGGTCCAGGTCCGCTACGTCGCCGGCCGTACGGCCGATTGGCAGGCCGTCGCAGGCGATCTGTCCGGTGCCCTGCGCACGGCCGCGACCGCCGAGCGTCTGGTCGCATCAAGTTCCCCCCACGAGCCGACGACGGGTGGTAGGTTCGGCATCTCCCTCGATGCGCGAGCCGTGGCGGCCGAGGTGGCCTTCGAGCGTGGTGATTTCGCCGCCGCGAGTCACATGGCGCAGGGTGCCATCCAGAGCTTGAGGGGCGCCAAGGTGGATGACGCCGGCAGGCTCGCGCGCGCGTATCTGCTCTACGCATTCGCGCGGGTCGGCGGCCGCGCCGAGTACCAGCTCGGCCATTTTGCCGCAGCGGCAGGCGCCGCGCGCCTCGCGCTCGATCAGGCCAAAATCGTCGCGCCGTTCTCCTCCTCGGTGCTGGCGAGCGAGCGCGACAGGGCGCGCACTTCGGAGCGGCTGGCGATGGCGCTCGCCCGGCAGGGCAAACTGCGGCAGGCCGCGCAAGTCATCGGCCCGGTGGTGATCTTCGAGGAGGGTCTTCTCCGGCGCAATCATGGTGATGTCTGGGTGCCTTACGAGCTTGCGCGCGCACTCTACGCCCAATCCCTATGCGATCCGGTCCAGCACGCGCGCCTGCGCGGACGAGCGGCGACGCTGCTCGAGCAACTGCCGCCGGACCTCAAGGTTCTGCGCGACGTGCGGCGCTTGCGGCAACGGGTCGCCGGCGGGTCGGCCCAGGCTGCCCGGCGCTCGAGCATCCGCGGGAGCCCCGCCATCCTCCGCCGCGACAGCGCCGCTTCAGGTCCGCGCCGTCTCGGCCTGACTCCACTTCTGCCAGGCGTACAACGGCAGGCCCGCGAGCATCAGTAGAGTGCCCCAGTAGAGGGTGTCCCGGCCGGCACCCGCGGCGGCCCATAACGCGAATGCGAACGCCAGGGAGGCGAGTGCGATGTTGCGGCCGCGCGCCTTGTCGCGGCGTCCGAGCAACAATTCGGCCATGGAGCACAGCATGTACGGCACCAGCGTGTAGAACGTCGCAATCAGGATCATCACGTTGAACATGCCCACCAGTCCCCGGCTGTAGCTCATCAGGATCGCGATGGTGGCGATGACGCTCGAGAGCACCAGGCCGGCGACCGGCGTGCCCCGGCTCCCTTCCGCTGCAAAAGGCTTCGGAAACAAATGATCCTTGGCCGCCGCCTGCGGAAACTGACCTGACATCAGGATCCAGCCGTTGAGCGCACCGAAGCAGGAGATGATCGCGGCGACAGCGACCAGTTTACCCGCCCAGCTGCCCCAGAGGAGTCTCGCAGCGTCGGCGAACGGGGCGTTGGAGTGAGCCAGTGAGCTGGCGGGGATGACGCCCATCACCACCGTGGTGCAAAGGATGTAGAAAACGGCTGCTATTCCCGTACCGATCCAGGTTGCACGGGGGATGGTCCATTCCGGATCCTTCACGTGATCGGATGGAATCGTGGCGCACTCGAGACCGAGGAAAGCCCACATGGTGAGCGCAGCGCTCGCGTCGATGGCCGCCGGCGCGGACTGACCGGCGCCGCCGGAGGCGAGAATGTGCAGATTGAAGTGAAAGATTCCGAACAGGGCCAGCACGAGGAGCGGGGAGAGCTTCAGGATGACCGTGATGAGCTGCAGCCGTCCGGCAGCACGGACGCCCAGGATGTTCACCGCTGTCAGCGCCCAAGTGGCCGCCAGCGCGGCGCCCGCGCCTGCCAGGGGGCGGGCGGCGAGGAGCGGGAAGATCGTCGTCAGATAACTCGCGAAGGCTACGGCGATGGCCGCGACGGCTGCCGCGCAGCTGATCCAATACATCCACGCGAGCAGGAACCCTGCAAAGTCACCGAAGACTTCACGCGGATAGGCGTACGGGCCGCCGGCCAAGGGTGCGCGCCGCGCGAGCCGGCTGAAGACCCGGGCGAGGAGCAGCGCGCCCATGGTGCTTACGATCCATCCCCAAAGGCTGTAGACGCCGTACACCGCCAGCGATGCCGGCAGCAGGAATATCCCGGACCCCACCATGTTGCCGATCACCACCGAGGTCGTGGTCGCGAGCCCGAGGCTGCGGCGCGGTTCGCCAGGGGATTGCATCTGGGTTTTCTGGTTTCCGGAGGCGAAATCCGATGCGATTACAGTACCTGATATGCTCCCTGATTGGTATGAGCGAGACCCACGTTCCTTCCGTGCCCGAGCCGCCCAAGCGCGAGCGCATTGCCCTGACGCGCGAGATCAGCTCCGCGCTGTCGCGGTGCGAGCTCACTCATCTGCAGCGCGCCGCCATCGATGTTGCCCTCGCCCGGGAGCAACATCGTGCCTACGAGCAGGCACTGCGCGATCTCGGCTGGCGGATCGAGAGCCTCCCGGAGGAGCCCGAGCTTCCCGATTCCGTTTTCGTGGAAGACACCGCCATCGTTCTGGATGAGGTGGCGGTGATTACTCGTCCCGGAGCACCCTCACGCAGAGCGGAGACGGCGTCGATCGCGGCCGTGCTCGGAAAATACAGGGACCTGGTCTGCATCGAAAGCCCCGGCACGTTGGACGGCGGTGATGTGCTGCGCGTGGGGCGGTCGCTTTATGTGGGCACGTCCAGCCGCAGCAACTCGACCGGCATCGGGCGGCTCGGCGCGCTGCTTCGACCTTTCGGATATCGGGTGCTGCCCGTGCCGGTGCAGGGGTGCCTTCATCTGAAGTCCGCCGTCACGCAGGTCACCGCCGGCGACTTATTGATCAACTCCCGGTATGTCGAGCGGCGGCACTTCCCGCAAATGCGCTTCATTGAAGTGGACGAATCGGAACCGTCGGGCGCCAACGCCCTCATGATCGGCGCCGACGTGATCTATTCCCGCTCGTATCCCCGCACCGCCGAAATCCTGCGCCAACGCGGTATCCGGGTGAGCACGGTGGAGATGTCCGAGACGGAAAAGGCCGAGGGCGCCGTAACCTGTTGCAGTCTCTTGCTTTCGCCGTGATGGCGATTACGCTCTGGCCGGGCGCTCACGCGCGATGAGCTTTCGACCAGCAGGCGAGCCAGCTCATGCCCGCCGGCCTGCCTTCACTGACGAGGAGCCAGCGGTCTCGCTCCGGCCAGTGCGGCAGCACTGCGGCCGGGTCTCGGGGGCCTGCGCCGATGACCGCCACCTCGTGGGTGTCACGAAAACGCTGGATGAGCGTGTCCGTTACATTCGGCACGAAGCAGTCGTGCGTCTCCACGATGATGTCGCATCGCGCCAGCTCGGGCACCTTCGCCGGATCGAGAAGCACGCCTTCGCAGCCTTCGCAATCCATCACGATGAGCGCAAAGGGCGCTGATCCGACGATTTGCGACAGCGCTTCGCAGGTGGCCGCCCCTCTCACGGTGAGGCGATCGCCGACACCGTTCTTGCCCGCGGCCTCGGCGCAGACGGCGCGGGCCATGGGGTCGAGGTCAAAGGCGAAGATCCTGGCGCCGGGCAGCATGCGTGCGAGGCCGACAGCGTAGTACCCTTCCGCGCAGCCGACGTTGATCACCCATCCAGGCGAGCGATCGCAAGCGGTGCGCAGCGCCGGATGGAGCTCCGCTTCGTAAAGTCCCGCGAGCTTCGAGGCCTTGTCTCCCCCGCGTGCCCACGAAGCCCTGTCCGTCAGGAGCATGCCGGCGAACGGACCGTGCTGGACCACGTTGCCGCACTCGGCGGCCATCTTGGCCGACAACTCGTTCCGGCGCAGCTGATAGACGACCTTGTAAGCCTTCTCGATGCCGACCAGGCGCGAGACGAGGCCGACCATGGAGTTCTTCAGCCCCATCCCGACTACCCGATCGAATGACTGATCAGTGGCAAGCTCCCCCCAGGATCGAGTGCACGGCACCGCCCCCGCAGAGGAATCTGCGCTGATGCGGTCCGGCTCTTTCGGGAACTATAGGCCGATCAGCGGTCGCTGACCATAATGATGCCGGCCGCGTCAGCTGCGGCGCGGCGGATCAGAGTGCCGATCGCAGAGCCGCCGGTTGCTGCTGGCGCCGCGGGCCTCGGCCCGCGCGGAGCGGTGTCTAGAGCCCGCCCACGCAGACGTACTTGAGCTCGGTGTAGTCGAGAATCCCGTACTTGGAGCCTTCGCGGCCGATGCCCGATTCCTTGACGCCGCCGAAGGGCGCCACCTCGGTCGAGAACAGCCCCGTGTTGAGTGCGACCATGCCGCACTCGAGCGCCTCGGACACCCGCCAGCTGCGGGCGAGATCGCGGGTGTAGAGATAAGACGCCAGGCCGAACTCGGTCGCATTGGCGAGCGCGATCGCCTCGGCTTCGGAAGCGAATCTGAACAGGGGCGCGACCGGCCCAAAAGTCTCTTCGCGCGCGATGCACATGTCCGTCGTGGCATCGGTGATCACGGTCGGCTCGAAAAACGTGCCGCCGAGCGCGTGGCGCTTGCCGCCCGTGATGACCTTGGCGCCCTTGGCCGTAGCGTCTGACAAGTGCCGCTCGACTTTGCCCATGGCCTTGGCATCGATCAGCGGTCCCTGATCGGTGGGGCCCGCGAGCCCATCGCCGACGCGCAGCTGCTCGACGGCTGCCTTCAGCTTGCGTGCGAACTCCTCGTACACCCCGTTCTGGATCAGAAAGCGGTTGGGACAGACGCAGGTCTGACCGGTGTTGCGGTACTTGCCGGCCATCGCGCCCTGCACGGCCGCATCGATGTCCGCGTCGTCGAAGACGATGAAGGGCGCATTGCCGCCCAGCTCGAGGGACAACTTCTTCAGCGTGCTCGCGCTTTGCGCCATCAACCGCTTGCCGACGGCCGTCGAGCCCGTGAAGGTGATCTTGCGCACCAGGGGACTCGATGTCATCTCGCCCCCGATCGCGGCGGCATCGCCGGTGACGACGTTGAATACGCCCGGCGGGACACCCGCCCGGCATGCCAGCTCGGCGAGCGCCAGCGCGGAGAAGGGCGTCTGCGGCGCGGGCTTGCACACGAAAGTGCATCCGGCGGCGAGCGCCGCGCCAGCCTTGCGCGCGATCATGGCGGCCGGGAAGTTCCAGGGCGTGATCGCCGCCACGACACCGATCGGCTGGCGCAGCACCATGATGCGCTTGTCGGCGGCGTGTCCGGGGATGATGTCGCCGTACACGCGCCGGGCTTCCTCGCTGAACCACTCGATGAATGCGGCCGCGAAGGCGATCTCGCCGCGGGCCTCGGCCAGGGGCTTGCCCTGCTCGGCGGTCATCAGGATGGCGAGATCGCTCTGATGCGCCAGCATGAGCTCGAACCAACGGCGCAGGACGATGGCTCGCTCCCGGGCGGACCGCGCGGCCCATTGCGGCAGCGCGCCGGCGGCCGCCTCGATCGCCCGCCGCGTCTCGGCCGCGGCCATATCCGGCACCGTTCCGAGTGCCGCGCCGGTCGCCGGGTTGTGCACGGCGAGGGTCGCTCCTTGCGCCGCGTCCACCCAATCGCCGCCAATGAGACACTGCTGCCGCAGCAGCGCCGGATCCTGGAGTTTCAACTGAGCGCATCCTTCACGGCGCGGGCGACCACCTGGCTGACGCGCACGTTCGATTCCTCGGTCACGCCGGCGATGTGGGGCGTCAGTACGAGGTTGGGCAGGTCTCGCCAGGCTTGCGCGGCGGCGGCCGTCAGCGGCTCGCTCTCGAATACATCGAGCGCCGCGCCGCCCAGCCGCTTCGAGCGCAGCGCTTCGATGACGGCGGCCTCATCGGCCACGCCGCCGCGCGCCGCATTGATCAGGATCGATCCAGGCCGCATCTGCTCGATGGCCCCCGCATCGATCAGGTGACGGGTTTGCTGCGTGAGCGGCGTGTGGAGGCTCACGACATCGCTCATCGCCAGGAGCTGGGGCAACTCGAGGCGCTCGATGCCGCGCCAGGCCGCATTCCGCGGCTCCACGAACGGATCGTACGCGGCCACGGACATTCCCAGGGCGATTGCCTTTTGCGCCGTGAGACGCGCTATGGCGCCGAATCCGACCAGCCCGAGGCGCTTCCCGGCCAGCTCCTGCCCGATCAGCTCCATGCGGGGCCACTTGCCCGCAACGACCGCCTCGGTCGCGAACCATGCGCGGCGCAAGAGCAGCATGGCGGCGCAAATGACGTATTCCGCGACGGCCAGATCGTTCGCGCCGGTTGCGGGGTACACCCGGACATTTCGGGCCGTGCAGGCGGCAACGTCTATGTTGTCCAAACCCACGCCGAGCCGGCCGACGACGCGCAGCCGCGGCGCCGACTCGAGCAGCGCTGCGCGCACTTGCGTGCGGTTGCGCACCACGAGCGCACGGCAGTCGCTCAACGCGGACCCGAGCAGCTGCGGCTGATCGACGAGCTTCGGGTCATAGAGCACCTCGAAAGCGCCCAGGTGCTCGCGGATTGCCGCCTCATCCATGAATTCAGTGATCACGATGTCGGTCATCGGGTCGCCTCCGCCTGCTCCGCCAGTCCGATCAGCGTCGAGTGCAACGCCGCGGGGACATTCACGCCCTGCGCTTCGGCGCGCGCGCGGCTCGCCAGCCTCCGGTCGCCGGGAATCCTGACGCCGCTCTCGGATCCCATCGCCGCGAGCAGGTCCGACATCCGCGCGCCGAAGCCGTCGCCCGAAAGACTGTCGGCGTCCAACGCGATCAGCACCTGCCCCACGGCGGGAGGCGCTCCCCGCTCATCGAGGAACGAGCTGGCTTCCCAACCGTAGTGTCCGCCCGCGAGGGCACCGCACAGAATCTCGACGATCAGCGCCAGGGCGGCGCCCTTTGCTCCCCCGGCTCCCGTCAGTGCACCCGATAGCGCCGCAGCGGGATCGGTCGTGGGCCGGCCCGCACTGTCGATGGCCCAGTCCGCAGGAATCGTCTCGCCGGCTTTCTGGGCGGCGACGATGCGGCTGCGAGCCACCTGCGACAGCGCCATGTCGATGACCAGCGGGTCGCGGCCGGCGAGCGGCGCCGCGAAGGCGATCGGATTGGTTCCCATCATGGGCCGGATGCCGCCCGCGAACGCCATGGCGCGGGGTGTGTTGGAGCAAATGAGTCCCACACAACCCTGTTGCGCCAGACGCTCGACGGTGAGGCCCGCCGCGCCGATGTGATGCGACCGATGAATCGCGGCGGTGGCCACGCCATATTCCCGCGCCAGGCCGGGAAGAGTCTCGACCGCAAGGTCGAGCGCCGGGTAGGCGAAACCGCATGCCGCGTCGATGCGCACGGCAGCCGGCCGAATGCGCCGAAAGCTCGGAAGGGCCCGCCCGTCGACTTTGCCCGCGCGCACCTGGGCGGCATAGCTCGGGATGCGTCCGAGGCCGTGGCCGGACTGCCCGTCGATCTCGGCTGCCACCAGCGCGCGTGCGGTCGATGCGCTCTGGCCCGCGGCGGCGCCGCTGGCGGTGAGGGCGCACTGCGCGAGCTGTCGGCACTCGGCAATGCTGAGCGTCGGCATGCGCGCTGCGGATCAGGCGCTGCGATAGAGCTTGGTCATCACGAACTCGTGATGGCCCAGCGCCTCGGCGCAGGTGTAGCGCCCGTTCGCCGTCTGCACGATCGCCTCGATCAGCGCATCCCCCGCCTGAGCGATGGTCATCTCACGGCGCACGATGGCCGAGACATCCACGTCGATGTGCTCGCTCATGGTGCGCACGGTGCGCGGATTGCCGCTGATCTTGATGACCGGCATGATCGGATTGCCGATGATGTTGCCCTGGCCGGTCGGGAAGCAGTGCACCACGTAGCCGGCCGCGGCCTGCAGCGTGCAGCACTCCGCCGCGGCGGAGGAGGTGTCCATGAAGTACAGGCCCGGTCCGCGCGCCGGCGCCTCGGCCGGCTGCAGCACGTCGATGAAGCTCACGCGCTTGCCGATCTTCTCGAGATTGCCGAGCGCCTTCTCCTCGATGGTGGTCAGGCCGCCCGCGATGTTGCCCTTGGTGGGCTGGCTGTCGGAGAGGTCGGAGGTCTTGTGGGCCTCGATGACATCGTTCTGATACGCCGTCCAGGTGCGCATGAACTTCTCGGCGATCTCGGGGCTCGCGGCGCGGGCGGCCGCGAGGTGCTCGGCGCCGGTGAGCTCGGAGGTCTCGCCGAAGCAGCCGTACAGGCCCGCGGGGATGAGCTTGTCGTACATGTTGCCCACGGTCGGGCAGGAGGCGAGCCCGGTCGTAGTGTCGCTTTCGCCGCATTTCGCGGCCACCCACAGCTCCGCGAGCGGGAGTTCCTGTCGGACCTGACCGGTGGCGAAATGGACGAACTCCTTCGCCTTGCGCGACGCCGCGGCGACGGTCGCAATGTCGCCGTTGCCCTCGATCGAGAAGCCCGCGACGGGCTTGCCCGTCGCGGCGATGCCATCGACCACGCGCTGGGTCCACTGCGGCTCGATGCCGATGACGATGCAGGCCGCGACGTTCGGGTTGGCGCCCGTGCCGATCATCGTGCGGAAGTGCAGGTCCAGATCCTCGCCGAACTGCAGCCGGCCGTAGGCGTGGGGCAGGGCGATGGCGCCCTTGATGTGAGCGGCGACAGCCTCGCACGCCGCGTTGGAGATATCGTCGAGGGGCAGGATGGCGACGTGGTTGCGCACGCCGATGCGGCCGTTCTCGCGGCGATAACCCCAGATGGTCCGGTTCACAGTTGCCATGATCTCACCAGCGCTTCGTCTTCAGATTGTGGGTGTGCACGTGATCGCCGCGGCGGATCGGCGCGACGACTTTGCCGATGTCCTGGCCGTACTTGATCACCGAATCGCCGACGGCAAGGTCCCGCAACGCGACCTTGTGGCCGATCGGCACGTCCTGGTTGCACACGGCGCGAATTTCACTGTTATCCTCGGTCACGACACCCAGGATGTCGGGTCCGGCGGTGAGATTCTCGACCACGACCACGCCGACGTTGTCGCGGTGGTCATGGACGAGCAATTGAGGCTGTCTCGGCATTGCGGCGGATCCTCGGTGGCGCAGCTCTTATATAAGATATAAGATATCGGAATATGGCAGACAGCACAAGGCTTCCGCTGCGCAGTGCCCGCTGGTTCGAGCGCAACGACATGCGCGGCTTCGCCCACCGCCAGCGGATGCAGCAGATGGGGCTGCGCCGCGAGGAATTCCTCGGCCGTCCGGTCATCGCGATCATCAATACGTGGAGCGACATGAGTCCGTGCCACGCGCACCTGCGTGAGCGCGCCGAGGCGGTGAAGCGCGGTGTCCTGCTCGCCGGCGGCTACCCCGCGGAGCTGCCGGCGCTCTCGGTAGGGGAGGTCATGGTCAAGCCCTCGACCATGCTCTACCGGAACTTCCTCGCCATGGAGACCGAGGAGCTCCTGCGCTCGCATCCGGTGGATGGGGCGGTGCTGCTCGGGGGGTGCGACAAATCGATTCCCGGCATGCTCATGGGCGCGGCCAGCATGGACCTGCCGGCCATCATCTGCCCGGCCGGGCCGATGTCGAACGGACAGTGGCGCGGCGTGCGTACCGGTGCAGGGACGCACACGAAGAAGTACTGGGACGAGCTGCGGGCGGGAAACATCACCGCCGATGATTGGATCGAGCTCGAGTCGCGCATGACGCGCTCCATCGGCACCTGCAACACCATGGGCACCGCATCGACCCTGAGCGCGATCGCGGAGGCGCTCGGCATGACCTTGGGCGGCGCCTCCTCGATCCCGGCGGCCGATTCCGGGCACGTGCGCATGGCGTCCGCATGCGGCGCGCGCATCGTGGCCATGGTCCGCGAGGATCTGCGGCCTTCGCGCATTCTGTCAGCGGCGGCATTCAGGAACGCCGCCGCGGTGTACATGGCGCTCGGCGGCTCGACCAACGCGGCCATCCATCTCATCGCGATGGCGGGGCGGGCCGGCGTCGAGATGTCGCTGGATGACCTTGCCGCAATCGCGCGCGAGATTCCGGTCTGCGCCAATCTCTTTCCCTCGGGCGATCGGCTCATGGAGGACTTCTTCTTCGCCGGGGGCCTGCCGGCGCTCCTCGCCAAGATCGCGGCCCGGCTCGATCTCGGCTGCCTCACCGTGGAAGGCCGCTCGCTCGGTGCCGTCATCGCCGGCGCGCAGTGTCACGACGACACGATCATCCGTGGCCTGGACGATCCTGTCGTGCCGTTAAGCCGCGGCCGCACGCTCGATGTGCTGCGCGGCAATCTCTGTCCCGACGGCGCGGTCCTCAAATCGAGCGCCGCCGATCCGCGGCTGATGCGCCACGAGGGCGCCGCGCTGGTATTCGATTCGCACGCCGAGCTCTCGGCGCGCATCGACGACCCGGCACTGCCCGTGGACGAGAGCACCGTCCTGGTGTTGCGCAACGCCGGGCCCGTCGGCGCGCCGGGGATGCCCGAATGGGGCAATCTGCCGATTCCGCGCAAGCTGCTCGCGCGCGGCGTGCGCGACATGGTCAGGCTTTGCGACGGCCGCATGAGCGGCACCCACTATGGCTGCTGCATCGTCCACGCCGCTCCGGAGTCGGCGATCGGCGGTCCGCTCGCGCTCTTGAAGACCGGCGACCGTGTCCGGCTGGACGTGCCCGCCGGCCGCCTGGACATGTTGGTGTCCGAGGAGGAGATCGCTGCCCGCCGCAGCGCCTGGCGCCCGCCGGCGCGGGAATACCTGCGCTCGTACGCGGCGCTGTACCAGGCGCACGTCACGCAGGCGCCGCAGGGCTGTGATTTCGACTTCCTCACCGGACGCGCTCCCACCCCGGAGCCGCCGATTTTCTGACACGGGACCCTGACGCCATGACAGTGAATGCCTTCAAAGCGGCCGTGCTCGATGCCCGTGTCCGCCCCGCGATCGGCTCCTGGCTGATGTCCGCCTCGGCCGCCGTGGCGGAAGCCATGGGGCATTGCGGATTCGACTTCCTGGTCATCGACATGGAGCACAGTCCGCTGCACATCGCCAACACGATCGACCTGCTGCGAGCGCTCGCAGGCACGCGGGCAACGCCGCTGGTGCGCCTCGCGGGCAATGATCAGGTCACGGTGAAGCAGGTGCTCGATGCGGGCGCCACGAGCCTGATGTTTCCATTCATTCAGACGGCCGAGCAGGCACGGGCGGCCGTGTCGTACACGCGCTATCCGCCCGCGGGCGTGCGCGGTGTGGCCGCCATGCATCGCGCCTCGCGATACGGGCACGCTCCCGATTACCTGCGGACGGCGAACGAACGGATCGCCGTCGTGATTCAGTTGGAGACGCCCGAGGCGATAGAGCGGCTGGAGGAGATTGCGGCGGTGCCCGGGGTCGACTCCCTCTTCGTGGGCCCGGGCGACCTGGCGGCGGCTCTGGGGCACATCGGCGATCTCGGACACGATGAGGTTCAGAAGCTGATCGCGCAAGCGGCCGCCCGCGCGCGCGCGGCAGGCAAACCCATAGGCATCGTCGGCGGCAATCCGCAGATGGTGCGGCGGTTCCTCGAGTACGGCTACACCTGGAGCGCTGTCAGCTCGGATCTGGCGATGCTCACCGGCAGGGCCGCCGAGTGGCTGCAGACTTTGAGTGAGCGCGCCGGCGCGCCCGCGGGCTCCGCTCCTTATTGAGGGATGACCCCGGCAGGACTCATCGCGCTCACCGCCGGCGCCTCGAGCGCGGTGATCGATCCACGTCTGGGCGGCGCATTGCTCGACTTGAGCCATGCCGGGGAGCCTGTCCTGCGACGCGCCTCGGAGGAGGCGCTGCGGACGCTGGGCGTACGTGCGGCCGCTTGCTATCCGCTATTGCCCTACGCCAATCGCATCGCCGACGGCCAGCTGCCTGCGGCCGGACGCACCTTCACGCTGCGGGCCAATTTCCCACCCGAGCCGCATGCGGTGCACGGACTCGGTTGGCAGCGTCCCTGGGAGGTCGTGCGCGCGGAGGCGTCCATGGCAGAGTTGATCCTGCAATACGAGGCTGACACGCCTGCGGACTGGCCGTTCGCGTTCGAGGCGCGGCAGTCCTTCGAGCTCGATGCGAGCGGACTCGCGATCGCGCTGTCGCTGACCAACCGGGACGTCTCGGCATGGCCGGCGGGCCTTGGCCTGCACCCCAACTTCCCGCTGCGCACGGGGGCGACTCTGCAGTTCGAGGCCGCTGGTGCTTGGTCCAACGGACCCGATCACCTACCCGCGGATCCAGTCTGCGGTGCCGTCTGGGATTTCACCAACGCCCGGCCCGTCGCGGCACTCGCGCTCGATCACGACTTTCACGGCTGGCGCGGTCAGGCTCGCATCGGTACCGGCACCGGCTTCGGCTCCGCCGGCGCGATCCGCGTCTCGGCCAGTGAGGTGTTCTCGGTGCTGAGGGTGTTCACTGCGGCGGGAAGAGGATTCTTCGCGGTGGAGCCGATGACCCACATCACGGATGCCGTGCATCGCCCGGCGATCGCAGGGTCGGGGTATCGGGTGCTGCAGCCCGGTGAGACGCTCACCGGCACCGTCGCGATCATGCTGGAGGAGGCCGAGTGAGCCGCTTCGAGCTCATCCATCCCGCCGCATGCCGGCTCGGCGAGTGTCCGGTGTGGCTTGCCGATGTCGGGCAACTGCTGTTCGTGGACGTGACCGGCCGGCGCCTGCACCGCTTCGCGCCCGCCTCGGGCACCCTCACGACCGCCGCCACCGAGGAAGATATCGGATTCGTGGCACCGGCGCGCTCCGGCGGCCTCATTGCCGGTCTGCGCAGCGGCGTATGGCTGCTCGAAGATGACGGGCGCAAACGGCGCCTGCTGGCGCGAAACCCGGGCGATGCGCGCACCCTGCGCTTCAACGATGGCGGCATCGACCCGCGCGGGCGGCTGCTGATCGGGACCATCGACGAGACGAAGCGCGAGGGGCGTGCCGGGCTGTACCGGCTCGACGCCGACGGACTGGCCGAGGTCGCTTCCGGCCTCATGACCTCCAACGGCGTCGCGTTCTCTCCGGACGGCCGCAGGCTCTATCACTCCGACACGCCGAGGTTCGTCATCTACGAGCGCGATTACCGTCCCGACACCGGTGAGGTCGGGGAGCGGCGCATCTTTGCCCGCCTCGATCCGCAGGCTGCGGACCGCGGCCGGCCGGACGGCGCGGCAGTCGATCGTGCCGGGGACTACTGGTCCGCGCTCTACGAGGGCTCGCGTGTCAATCGTTATGATGCCAGCGGCAGCCTGGTCGCCGAATATCCGCTGCCGGTGCGCTCTCCGACCATGCCGGCCTTCGGCGATGCGGACCTGAAGACCCTCTATGTCACCACCGCGCAGGCCGCCGACGGGTCCGGGGGCGGACTGTATGCGCTGCGTGTGGAGATACCCGGCCTCGCTCACCAGCCGTTCGACGACGGGGGCTTTCAATCATGACCGCCGACGCCTATTCCAGCGTGCGCTATCACTCATTGCGCGGACGCTCCGTGCTCATCACCGGCGGCGCCTCGGGCATCGGCGCCGAGCTGGTCCGCGCCTTTGCCGCGCAGGAGGCGCGCGTCGTCTTCCTCGATGTCGATCGGGAGCATGGTGAGCCGCACGCGCAGGCCACCGGCAGCCGCTTCCTGCCGTGCGACCTGCTCGATATCGATGCGCTGCGCGCGGTGGTCGCCCAGGTCGAAGCCGAGCAGGGCGGCATCGACGTGCTGGTGAACAACGCCGGACGTGACGACCGTCAGCCCCTGGCGGCGATCGAGCCGGCCGACTGGCGCCGCATGCTGGCCCTCAACGTCGATCATCAATTCTTCGCCGCGCAGGCGGTGGCCGCCGGCATGAGCCGGCGCGGGCACGGCTCGATCGTCATGCTGGGCTCGGTGTCCTGGATGCGCGGACGCCCAGGGATGGCCGGGTATACGACCTCGAAGGCGGCCATCAATGGGCTGACCCGGACGCTGGCGCGCGAGTTGGGTCCAGCCGGTATCCGGGTCAACTGCATCGTGCCCGGCGCCATTCTGACCGAGCGTCAGCGCGCCTTGTGGCTGACGCCGCAGCTCGATGCGGAATTCATCAATCTGCAGGCGCTGAAATTCCGGCTCACGCCCGAGCACGTGGCGCGCATGGCGCTGTATCTGGGCTCGGACGAGAGTGCCGGCTGCACCGGCGCGAATTTCATGGTCGACGCCGGCCTGACCCAGAACTGATCGCTCAGGTGAGGGTGATGGCGTACACGAGGTTGTCGGAGCGCACGCGGCTCAAGCGCCATTCGACCTTGCGCTCGGGCAGGCACACGGCGAGACGGTCGATCACGAGGACGGGAGAGCCGATGTCGACCCCGATCTGCCGATGATCGTCGGCGGTGGCGAGCTGGGCGCTCAGCTCCTCGTGCGTGGTCACGATCGTGACGCCGAATTTCGCTTGATAGAGCGAGTACAGGCTGTTCGGCAGCTCGGTGATCTTCTCGATGCCTGCGAACAGATCCGCCGCCAGCACGATGAGCTCGCGGATCGCCGGGACCCCATCGAGGAGGCGCACGCGGGAGATCTCGACGACGCGCGCCTCGCGCGCGAGCTCGAGCCGCTCGCGCTCCGGCGCGCGCGCGGCCCGCACGCGGACATTTTCGCTCCCGAGCGTGGGGCTGAGGCGTTTGCCGCCGGGGCGGGCCATCCGGAAGAAGCGGAACTGAGCGCGCTCCTGTGTGTTCTCCGCGATGAAGGTGCCCTTGCCCTGATGACGCACGAGAACCTTCTCCGCGGTGAGGGCATCCAACACCTTGCGGATGGTCCCCTGGCTGACCCCGAGCTCCCTGGCGAGATTCTGCTCGCTCGGCAGCGCTTCGCCGGGACGCCATTCGCCCTGGACCACGCGACGCACGACGATTTCGTAGACCTGGCGGTACAGGGGGCGAAATCCGGGGGTCTCGTTCACGATGGTTCCTGGCGATGGGGCGGCCGTACGCCCGAAGGCGCTGGGAACGCTACTTTAACTGGTTCGTGTCAGTACGCGCGGAACATCCCTTTCAAGGTCGGTATTGTGAAGTCTATCAACTCTTATATAAGATATAAGTCTACTCCGGGCCCGACATGAAGATCACTGAGTTTTCCGACGGCTTCGATCTGGCACTGGGCGATCGGGTGCTGCTGCGCCACCGCCGGGACGCACCGTGCCTCTTCATCGGCACGGGGACGGCCGATTACCGGATGACCCGGGGGCATTTCCAGGTCGAGGATTACCTCAGCGAGCGCAGGCCTCTCTGCCATGCCGAGGTGCGCCGCGAGAGCGGGGGCCTGCGGGTCGTCCTGTCGCAGTCCGCCGCATCGGCGCCCGCGCTCGAGATCGTGATCAGCGGCGAGGGCGGCCGTGCAACGCTGCGGCTCGCATGCCATGAGCCGCGGGTGAACCGCTTGTGGCTGCGGATCCCCGCCGAGGAGGGGGAGCGCATCTGGGGCGGCGGCGAGCAACTCTCGTATTTCGATCTGCGCGGCCGGCGCTTCCCGCTATGGACGTCCGAGCCCGGCGTCGGCCGCGACAAGGCGACGCTCATCACCTTCCAGGCCGACCGGACAGGTGCCGGCGGCGATTACTTCACCACCAACTACCCTCAGCCCACGTACGTTTCCTCGCGCCGGTACGCGCTGCACGTGCAGACCACCGCGTTCACGGCCTTCGATTTCCGGCACGGGGAATTCCATGAGATCGAGTCGTGGGCCATCCCGGAGCGGATCGAGCTGTGGACCGCGCAGCGGTTCACCGAGCTCGTGAGCGCTCTGTCGAGCCACTTCGGGCGCCAGCCGCCGCTGCCGGACTGGGTGCGCGCGGGCGCGATCGTGGGGCTGAAGGACGGGGAGCGCAGTTTCACGCGGCTGGAGCGGTTCGAGGCCGCCGGCGCCGCCATCTCGGGACTGTGGTGCGAGGACTGGGTCGGCGTCCGTGAGACCTCCTTCGGCACCCGGCTCTTCTGGGACTGGAAATGGAACGCCCGGCGGTATCCGGGGCTCGATCAGCGGATTGCCGCGCTGCGCAAGCGCGGCATCCGCTTCCTCGGCTACCTCAATCCCTATCTCTGTGTCGACGGGTCCCTCTATCCGCACGCGGCCGCCCGGGACCTGCTCGTCAAGCGGCTCGATCGGGACGAGCCCTACCTGGTCGACTTCGGCGAATTCACCTGTGGCATGATGGATTTCACGCGGCCGGAGGCGCTCGAGTGGTTCGAGGAGGAAGTCATCGGCCGCAATCTCATCGACTTCGGCCTCTCGGGCTGGATGGCTGACTTCGGCGAGTACCTGCCGGTGGACGTGCGGCTCGCCTCGGGAGAGGCCGGAGCGCTCGCCCACAACGCGTGGCCGGTGCTGTGGGCGCGGGTCAATGCCGAGGCGGTCGCGCGGCGCGGCCAGACCGGCGAGGCGCTCTTCTTCATGCGCGCGGGCTTCTCCGGCGTTCAGCGGCACTGTCCGCTCCTCTGGGCCGGTGACCAATCGGTGGACTTCAGCCGCCACGACGGACTGCAGACCGTCATCTGCGCGGCGCTGTCCTCAGGGCTCCTCGGCAACGCCTATCATCACAGCGACATCGGCGGGTACACGAGTCTCTTCGGCAATGTCCGAACCGCGGAGCTGCTGCAGCGCTGGGCGGAGATGGCCGCCTTCACGGCCGTCATGCGCTCGCACGAGGGCAATCGGCCGCGCGAGAATCTGCAAATCGATGAGGATCCGGACGTGCTTGCCCACTTCGCGCGGATGACGCGCATGCACCGCCACCTGGCGCCTTACTTTCGCGCGCTCACCGCCGAGGCCGTCACGGCGGGACTGCCGCTGCAGCGGCCGCTGTTCCTGCACTTCGAAGACGACCCGGACGCCTATGCGGATCAAACGAGCTATCTTCTCGGTGCGGATCTTCTCATCGCGCCCGTGATCGAGGCGGGCGCGGTTCGGCGGCGTGTGTACCTGCCCGCGGGCACGCGGTGGCGCCATCTCTGGAGCGGCCGGGAGCTGCCGGGCGGCGCCGAAGCGCTGATCGAGGCGCCGATCGGGCAGCCGCCGGTATTTTTCCGTGCGGACAGTCCGCACGCGGCGCTCTTCGCCGGTCTCGCCGGCTGTTGAATGTCTGGCGCAAGCGCCAATCCCGCCGCTGCCGCTGCCCGGCCTCCCGCGCAGCCGCCGATCGATCTGGTCGTCATCGGCGGCGGCATCAATGGAGCCGGAATCGCCCGCGACGCGGCGGGGCAGGGTCTGCAAGTGCTGCTGCTCGAGCGGCGCGATCTGGCGGGGGAGACCTCTTCGGCCTCATCGAAGCTGATCCACGGCGGACTCAGGTATCTCGAGCAGCGGGAGTTTCGCCTCGTGCGCGAGAGCCTCACGGAGCGCGAGGTGCTCTGGGCCGCCGCGCCCCACGTCATCCGGCCGCTGCGGTTCGTGCTTCCGGTCCGCAGCGGGCTGCGCAGCACCTGGCTCCTGCGTGCGGGTCTGCTCATTTATGACCATCTCGGCGGGCGCAGGCGCCTGCCGCCTACCCGCGTGCTGCGCCGCGGCCGTGACCCGCAGCTCGATCCGCTCGATGCGCGCTACGGCCGCGCGTTCGAGTACTCCGACTGCTGGGCGGACGATGCACGGCTGGTTGTCTTGAACGCGCTCGATGCGCACGAGCGCGGCGCGTGCATCGCAGTCGGCTGGAGTTTCATCGAGGCGCGACGTGACTCGGGCCTCTGGCGCATCGACATCGAATCGGAGCTGGGCGAGCGTCAAACGCTGCATGCGCGGGCGCTGGTGAACGCTGCGGGACCGTGGGTGGAGCAGGTGCTGGCGGGCGTGGGCGTGCCCAGCCGCAGCGCTTTGCGGCTGGTGAAGGGCAGCCACATCGTCGTGCCGCAACTCTATCCCGGCGAGCACGCCTACACGCTGCAGAGCCTCGATGGGCGCGTCATCTTCACGATCCCGTTCCAAGGAAGATTCACGCTGATCGGCACGACCGACGTTCCCTGTGGGAGCGAGTCCCTGCCGGCGACGGTCAGCTCGGAGGAGATCGAATACCTGTGCCGCGCGGCCTCGGAGTACTTTCGCACGCCGGTGAGGCCGCAGCAGGTGGTGTGGCAGTATGCCGGCGTGCGGCCGCTCTACGACAACGGCGAGTCGAGCGCATCGACGGTGACCCGTGACTACGTGTTCGATCTGGATGCGCCCGCGGGCAGCGCACCGCTGCTTTCCGTGTTCGGCGGCAAGCTGACGACCTACCGCCGGCTCGCCGAGCATGCGCTCTCGGAGCTGCTGCCGTCCCTGAGAATCCAAGCCCGGCGGTGGACTCGCGGTGCCACGCTCCCGGGAGGGGATCTTCCCGGTCGGGACGCTGAAGCCTTCAGCGCCGATCGGATCGCGTGCTACGCGTTCGCGCCCGCTGGGATGATCCAACGCATGTGCGCCGCCTACGGAACCCGTATTGAGCGCGTCCTCCACGGCGCGCGTCGCCTCGAAGACCTCGGACAGGAGATCGCGCCGCAGCTCTTCGAGGCGGAGCTCGAGTACCTGCGCGGCGCCGAGTGGGCTCGCGGGGGCCAAGACGTGCTGTGGCGCCGCTCGAAGCTCGGGCTCACTCTCGATAGCGGGGCCGTGCAGCGTGTCGAGCGCTGGCTCGCCGCGCATCGCGCGCCGCCCGCGATCCGCTGGCCCTCACCCCCCGGAGCGCAGCGTGCCAGCCGGTGAGCTCGCGCGCGACGGTGTCGATGGCGCTCGAGCGGTGATGCCGCAACGGCGAACGGCCCTGCTCCTGCTGCTCGCCCTCATCGGGGTGATCAACTACGCCGACCTGCAGGCGATCGCGATCCTCAAGCCGCTCATCGAGCGCAGCGTGGGTTGGACCGATGCCGACTACGGCCGCGTCGTCGCCATGTTTCAGCTTGCGACGGCGCTGTCCTACCTCTGGGCCGGAACGGTGGTCGATCGCCTGGGCGCGAGGATGTCGATGCCCGTCGCCGTGACGGCTTTCAGCATCGCGGATGCCGCGCATGCCCTGGCGCGCACGACAGGCGGCTTCATGCTGGCCCGCATCGGGCTGGGCGCGAGCGAATCGCTCACCACGCCGGCGGTCATCCAGGCGGTCGGCGCCTACTTTGAGCCGGGACCCCGAGCGCGGGTGCTCGGCTGGGTCAACTCGGCCAACAGTCTGGGCGCCATCATCACCCCGCTGGTCATCCCCTCGGTGGCGCTCACGGTGGGCTGGCGCGCGGCGTTCGTGCTCCTTGGCGCCGTGGGCCTGCTCTGGACGGTCGCATGGGGGGTGTCGCTGCGCGGCAGTCAGCCGCTGCAGACCGGCACCGCACGCGCGCCGAAGCCGACCCTGCGGGGGTATCTGCGCTTGCTGAGGGAGCGGGGTACCTGGGCGATCGTGGTCGGCAAGGCGCTCATCGATCAGGTCTGGTGGCTGTTGCTCTACTGGACGCCGGATCTGCTGCATCGCACGTTCCACCTGTCGGTGAGCGGCTACGGCGGCCCGCTGGCGGTGATCTATGGCGGCTCCATGCTCGGCTCCATCGGGGGCGGGTGGGCCTCCTCCCGCCTGGTCCTGAGGGGGATGGGCGCCGTGCGCTCGCGCCTCACCGTCATGCTCGTCTGCTCGGTGATCGGACTCGCGCTGCTCGGTGTATCGCACGCGAGCGGCTTGTGGGGGGCGGTCGCGCTGCTCACGATCGGCATCACCGCCATGCAGGGGTTCTCGGTCAACATGTTCACGCTCATCACCGATGTCGTCGAGCCGGAGCGGGTCGGCACCGTCACCAGCCTGGGCGCCTTCGCCGGCAACATGGCCGGCATGGCTGTCGTGTGGCTGTGCGGTGTGCATCTGGCGGCGGGCGGCGGGTATGCGCCGTTCTTCGATTCCGCGGCGGTCTCGTTCGGACTGGCGTACGCGTGGCTGCGTCTGATGTTGCCCGGAGCCGGCGCGCGGAGCGCGTAGCATGCCGATGCAGCAGCCGATACGTTGGGGGGTGCTGGGCGCCGCGCGGATCGCCGTCAAGCACGTCCTACCGTCGTTCAGATCCGCCAGGCGCTCTGCGCTGGCGGGGATCGCCGCGCGGGATCCGGACCGGGCGCGCAGCGTCGCGTCGCGGTTCGGCATCCCACGGACGTACGCCTCCTACGAGGAGTTGCTCGCCGACCCGGCGATCGATGCGGTTTACATCCCGCTGCCGAACGACCTGCACTCGATCTGGACACTGCGCGCGCTCGCGGCAGGCAAGCACGTCCTGTGCGAGAAGCCGATCGCGATGAGCGCGGAGCAGGCACGAGCGATCGCCGAGGCCGCGGCCCGCTGCGGCCGGCACGTCGCAGAAGCCTACATGATCAGATTCCACCCGCAGTGGCAGCGGGCGCGCGCGCGGGTTGCCGCGGGCGATCTCGGCGAGGCCCGCGCCGTTTACGCCTGGTTCTCGTATGACAACCCGCCGGGGGACAACCTGCGCAACAGCCCCGCCCACGGCGGCGGCGCCCTCTATGACATCGGCGGCTATGCGCTGGTGGCGGCGCAGTGGCTGTTCGGCACCCGGCCGGAGCGGGTCATCGGCCTCTTCGCGCGCGATGCCGCCGAAGGAGTGGATCACCTCACGAGCGGCATGGCCGACTTCGGCGGCGGGCGGCAGCTCGTCTTCACCGTCTCGACGGCTTTGCCCCGCGTGCAGTCGGTGATGTTGTATGGAACGCGCGGCCGAATGACGATCGAGACGCCGTTCAATCCGGCGGCCGATCTGCCTACACGGCTGCTCGTGGACGACGGCCGTGATCTCTACGGAGCCGGACTCGAGGTCGAGGTCGTGGCCGCTGCCGATCAGTATGCCCTGCAGCTGGACGCCTTCTCCGAGGCGATCGCGGCCGATCGGCAGCCGCCCTTCGGCATCGACGATGCCATCTGCAACATGCGCGCGCTGGATGCGCTCTTTCGCTCGGAGCGCTCCGGCGCCTGGGAGCGGCCTTGAAGCGCGGCCCGCCTCGATCGATCCCATCCCAAGGGAGTGAGTCTCGATGATGAAGTCTCTGTGCACGTCTTTGGCGGCGCTCGCCTTCCTCAGCGCGGCGCCGGCGTTCGCCGCTTCGCGGCCGTGGCCGCCGCGCCAGCCCTGGCCACCCAATGACCTCAGCCGGCCGCAGCCGCCGCGAATGCCGGTTGCGGCAGCGCTCCTCGGCGTGCCGCCGCCGCCCGATGCGGTGGTGCTTTACGACGGCCGCGGGCTCGGGCAGTGGAATCTCGCCGCCGATCCGCGCAGCGGCTGGCACCAGTCCCGGGGCCGGATGCTGCCCGGCGGCAAGGTGTTCAACTGGCTCCTCAGCAAGCGCAGCTTCGGCAGCGTGCAGGTGCATCTGGAGTTCCGCGAGCCGGAACCGGCCGGCGGCAACGGCCAGGAGCGCGGCAACAGCGGCGTGCGGTTGATGGGGGTCTACGAGATCCAAATCCTGGACGCCGACCACAACCAGACGTACGCCGACGGCCTCCCGGGCGCGGTGTATGGCCAGACTCCGCCCATCGCGGTGCCGGTGATGCGTCCCGGACAGTGGCAGAGCCTCGACATCCTCTTCGATGCGCCGCGCTTCCAGGGCAAGAGGCTCGTCAGGCCGCCTTACGTGACGGTGCTGCTCGATGGCATCGTCGTGCAGGATCATCAGGTGATCTTCGGCAATACCAGCGCCCACAAGGTCCCGCTCGGCTATGTGACGCGCACCGACCGCGGGCCGGTAGGGCTCCAGGACCATGGTGAGCCGAGCTCCATCGTGGCCTTCCGCAACATCTGGGTCCGGCCGCTGCATCCTCATGGCCGCTGAGCCGTTCGATGTGATCGTGGTGGGCTCGGGTGCGGCCGGGGGCACTGCGGCGCACGCGCTGACGGGGGCCGGCGCCCGTGTCTGCCTGCTCGAGGCGGGCCGATCTTACGATCCGGGACGCGAGACACCCATGTTTCAGCGGACCGCGGCGGCGCCGCTGCGGGACGCGGGCACGCCCGACAAACCGTTCGGCTTCTACGATGCGACGGTGGACGGCGGTTGGGAGTTGCCCGAGGAGCCGTTCGCGACCGCGCCAGGCACGGAGTTCCGCTGGTTCCGGGCACGGATGCTCGGAGGCCGCACCAACCACTGGGGACGGGTCGCGCTGCGCTACGCCAACCATGACTTCAAGGCGTACTCGCGCGACGGGCTCGGCGCCGACTGGCCGTTCACCTACGATGAGTTCGCGCCCTGGTACGACCGTGCCGAGCGATTGGTGGGCGTGTTCGGCTCCAATCCCGGTCTTCCCGACCAGCCCGATTCGCCGCCGGGTTGTCTGCAGCCGCCGCCGGTGCCCCGCTCCCACGAGCTGCTCATCATGGCGGGCGGCCGCCGGCTCGGCCGGCCCGTGGTCCCGAGCCATACGGCGGTCATCACACAGCCGATCGATGGGCGCCTCGCCTGCTTCTACGCCACTCCGTGCCTTCGCGGCTGCTCGATCCGTGCCAATTTCCAGTCCACGACGGTGCTGTTGCCGCCGGCAAGGGCGACCGGCCGGTTGACCACCCTCACGCACGCGCAGGCTTACGAGATCGAGATGGCGCCCGACGGGCGCGCGCGCGGCGTGCATTACCTCGACCGTCTCACCCACCGCCATCACTTCATACCGGGGCGCGCGGTGATGCTCGGCGCGAGTGCGATGGAGTCGGTGCGATTGCTCCTCAACTCCCGCAGCACGCAGTTTCCCGACGGCATCGGCGCCGACAGCGGACTGCTCGGCCGCGGAGTCATGGACAGCACCGGCAGCAATGTCTGGGGCCAGTTTCCGCAGATGGAGAATCTGCCGCCGTTCAATGACGATGGCGTCTGGCTGCCGCACGTTTACATTCCCTGGTGGGCGTGGCCCGAGCAGCGCGCCGGCCGGCTGCCGTTCACGCGCGGCTACCATCTGGAGCTCTACGGCGGCCGGCTCGAGCCGTCGGCGGATACCTTCGATTTCCTCGACGACGTCTCGCCCCTGACCTACGGGCGCCGTCTCAAGGAAGAAGCGCAGCGCTACTACGGCAGCTTCGTGCGCCTCTCACAGCGCGGGGAGATGATCGCCCGCGAGCACAACCGGGTGCAGATCGATCCGGTGCTGCGCGACCAGTGGGGCATTCCGAGCCTGCGGTTCGATGTGCGCTTCAGCGATCAGGAGCTGCGCCAGACCGCGCACGCGCAGCAGAGCATGGCGGAGTTCATCGAGGCGGCCGGCGGCAAGCTGGTCACTCCTCTACCGCGCAATCCGGCCGAAGCGATCCTGCCTCCGGGCCGGATCATCCACGAGGTCGGCGGGGCGCGCACGGGGGTCGATCCGGCCAGATCCGTCACCGATCCGTTCGGCCGCGTCTGGGGCGTACCCAACCTCTATGTCATCGATGGGGCGGTGTTTCCGAGCAGCGCGCACAAGAACCCCACGCTCACCATCGTCGCGTTCGCCTCGCGCGCCAGCGAGCACCTGCGCAAGGCGCTGCGTCATGCCTGATCGCCGGGAAACCCTCTCCTGGCTGCTGCGCGCACTGGCGCTGAGCGCGGCGCCGATCGCAGGGACCGAGCGCGCCGGCGCCCGGATACTTCGCCCCGGCGCCGGCGGCGCTCCCGGCGCAGAAGGCTACGGCCGCGATCCGAGCCTGCTGCATCCGCACATTCCGTGGCCTTCGATCCTCACTCCTCCCCAAAAGGGCGCGGTCGCGCGCCTGGCCGACGTGTTCCTGCCCGAGCACGGCGCCTCACCCGCGGCAAGCGCGCTGGGGGTGCCGGATTTTGTCGATGAGTGGGTCAGCGCTCCCTACCCGCAGCAGCAGCGCGACCGCATCGTCGTGCTGCAGGGACTCACGGACCTCGAGCGCGATGCGGGCGCACCGATCGGCGAGCTCGATGCGAGGCAGGCGGAGGATCTGGTCGCGAGGCTTCACGCGCGCGCCGCCGCCGGCGCCGCGCCGGAGGGGCGCTTCTTCAGGCGCTTTCGCCAGATCTGTCTGATCGGCTACTACACCACGCCCGCGGGTGTCGCGCAGCTCGGCTACGTCGGCTATCAACCCTCGGCCCGGTTCGCCGGGCCGCCGCCGCAAGTGTTGGCCAAACTCGGCATCGAACCGGGCGGCTGAGGGCGCCGACCGCCTTCGCGCGGCACGGCCAGCGCAAGCTGCGCTGGGTTGCATTTTTATCTTATATCTTATATAAGACATAGCACAGTGTCCGTGAGGGGGATTTCATGACGCTTTTTCGCTCAGGCCTGCTGCTCCTGTCCGCGTCGCTTCTGTCCCTGCCGAGCTTCGCGCAGTCAGCCGCCACATCCAGTTCCGCCGACTCGACCGAGGCGGCACCGCTCGCCGAAGTCGTCGTCACCGCGGAAAAGCGCCGCGAGCCGCTCCATGACGTACCGGCCGCGGTCAGCGTGATCACCGGCTCGGCGCTCGCCGATGCCGGTATCCGCAACGCCGACAGCCTCGGGCAGCTGGTGCCGTCGGTCAGCTTCAAGCGCGGCTCGACCAACTCGAATTCCACGCTCGCTGTCAGGGGCATCGGTACCCAGTCGTTCTCGCCGGCCGCCGAGCCCAGCGTCGCCTTCGTCGTCGATGGGGTCGTGATGGGCCGACCTGGCATGACGACGACCGAATTCACGGACATCAAGCGCATCGAGGTGCTGGACGGTCCGCAAGGGACCCTCTTTGGCATCAACGCGTCGGCGGGTGTCATCAACATCGTCACGCCGGATCCGACGCGGCGGTTCGAGGGCAATGCCAGCGTCTCGTGGTTCGAAGGCCATCAATACGATGCGGCGCTGAATCTCTCGGGTCCCGTGAACGATCACATCGGGTATACGCTTTCGGCGATCTACGATGATTACCCGGGAAACATCTACAACGTCTACAACCATCAGCAGACCAACGGGACCCGGCGTCAGGGCATTCGCGGCAAGCTCGTCGACCGGATCAGCCATTCGCTCAAGGTCACCCTCGAGGGCGATTACGTTCATGCCAACGAAGACTGTTGCGCCGACGTGCTCGGCACGTACGTGCCGAACGCGCAGTGGACCAACGTCTTCCTCCCCGAGCTGAAGCCCTCGGTGCCGGGTCCCCATTCGCTCAACATCAACAACGACTTCGTCCCGAGACAGGTCGATACGAGCACCGGCGTGTCCGCGACCGTGGACTGGGCGCTCGGGGAAGATACTCTGACGTCGATTTCCGCTTTCCGCCGCTGGTACAACTTCCAGGGCCGCGACGGCGACTTCCACGCCGGCTGCTGCAGCTACGTCGCGCCGCTCGACATCACGCTGCACGATCGAGGCGGTCTCGATTACAAGCAGTACAGCGAGGAGCTTCGGCTGGCATCGCCGTCCGATCAGCTGATCGAGTACACGGTGGGTGCGTTCATCTGGCACACGGATGAGCAGGACTACTTCATCCGCCACGACCGCTCCTGCACCGCCTCCACGCTGCCGCCGGACGCGACGGGATTCGCACCCTGCGCGCCGGGATTCAGCACCTACCTCGACACCCGCGGGCAGGCGAACTTCGACACCCGTGATGACAACCAGGCGCTGTTCGGGCAGGCGACCCTCCATGTCAACAAACGGCTCAGCCTGATCGGCGGCGGCCGATTCACCCGCGACTACGTCGCCTACAGCTTCAACCGCTTCGTCGATCCGTCCACCGGGCCCGGCATCGGCGCGCCCTTCCAGGGCGCCGGCAACACCAGCCAGCATGGCTGGTCGGCCAAGGGCGGCGCGCAGTACGACTTCTCCCGCGACGTCATGGGATATGTGACCGCCGCGCGCGGATGGAAGGGCCCGGCCTACAACGTGTTCTTCAACATGTCGGCCCTCAACACCGCGCCGATCGCGCCCGAGACCTCGACGGACTACGAGATGGGCCTGAAGAATCAGTTCTTCGGCGGGCGCCTGGTGCTCAACGTCGCGGCCTTCTACGAGACCTTCGACAACTTTCAGGCGAACAGCTTCGTCGTGACCAGTGGGGCCGTGACGACCAGCCTCACCAATGCGGGCACGGTCCGCTCCAAAGGCGTATCCGTGGACTTCAACTGGCGGCCCATCGACAGCCTGACCATCACCGGCGGCTATGCCTTCGACAAGGCCTACATCGTGTCGTATCTGTGCGCGGGTCAGACGGGCGCGAAGCTCGCCTCATGCCGCAGCGTGCACGACGGCGGCATGCTGCCGTTCGCGCCGGAGAACAAGTTCGACATCATGCCGAGCTGGCTGCTGCCCCTGCACAGCGAGTCGTATACCGCGAGGCTGAACCTCACCTATTCGTATACCAGCCTCACGAACTTCGACATCGATCAGAATCCGATCGCACGCCAGCCGGCTTATTCGCTCCTCGGAGCGTCATTGGTACTCGGTTTCCACGACGACGACTACCACCTCGCCATCATCGGCCGCAATCTCACCAACCAGTTCTACACGTCCTTCATCACTCCCACGGGCTCGGGCTACTCGCCCGGGGCCTATGCGCGGCTGCAGATTCCGCGCGATGCGACGCGGTACTGGGGCGTGAGGTTCTCCGCCGACTTCTGAGGTCTTGCACCGTCCCCGCCGATCAGGCCCGATCGGCGGGGACGGCTCGAATCGCCGTGGCAAGGCTGAAGCTGCGCCTCAGCTGCGGCCGACCACGACCTCGCTGATCTGCAGGACGGGCGCCAGATCCGTGTAATTGGCGATGTCGGCCAGGATCTCGCTGGCGTGGGGGCCGAAGCCCTCCTGAAACGCCTCCACCGAATCGCAGAAAATGTGGCACATTGCGATATAGGTGGGGGGCTTGCCCGGTGCGTCGCCCGCGAGGCCCTTATCCACCGTGTAGTACTTGCACTTCTCGCCCATCCGGCTCTTGACCAGCGGCATGTGCCGATCGCGGTAGTAATCGTGATCGAACCGGGCTCCGGGCTTGTTCGGGTACATGACGCTGACTTTGACCATCGTGCTCTCCGGGGGCGATCGGCGGCATGGCGCGCGCCGCCTCATGCTACCACCCGTGCCCTCGCACCGTTCCGCCCGCCCCGCTCAGCGCACGGTCCCGGGCGAACCCGGTCCAAATCGAGGACACCCCCCTGTCGAGGCCGTCCGGCCCGATCGAAGTCTCCGGCCCCCAATCGAAGCCGCGGTCCGCAAGCCAGGATTCAGCGGCCCAGAGCCCTCCGCTTGCCGGGGCAGCTCGGCTTGGCGCGGGCGGGTCTCGGAGGGCCGCCTGATCGAAGGCGGTCATCGGGCGGGCCGCTGCAAGCGGCGCGGGCGAGTTCGAGCCGCCCAAAAAAGAACCCCGCCGGAGGCGGGGTTGGTCTATTGGTCGCTTGCTTGTGTGGAGGAGTGTCGTTCTTCTTCTCTAAAGGGACACGGTGCAGAAGGTGCGCGATCCCGCGCATGATCCGGCCCGTGCTTTCTTCGTATTCCGCTAGCTGCTTCCTTCCGGGCTCTCTCAGCCCTCGTGGCTGTGATATAAGCAACGCCCGTGCCAGCCCGCCCGCGGCGGGCTCCGATGTGACATGTTGTATCTGCGACGCGGTTCAATTGTGACGCAGTGCGCGCTGTGAGAAGTTATCGGCCCTCCGGAAGGGCGACCGCAGCACTCCGAAGGCCGCCCGCCAGGGCGTGCCGACGGGCCAGGTGTCAAGTTCATCGACACTTTGGCGGCGGTGAAGGCGGCTCCTGCCGGGGGTCGAACTCGTAATTTCATGATTATCAACGCGATTTTTCGGTGGGGCGGTGTGTAAATGAACTCGACACGGGGTAGGGCCGCGCGGCGCGGGATGCGCTGGCTCTGGGCCGTCCTGTTGATGCCGCTCGCCGTGGCGCGGGCGCCGGCCGCCGATTCGGCTCTGCCCTATCCCCCGCAGTTGCAGCGGGATGTGAATTTCTGGGTGCGGGTCTACACCCGGATCGACACCAACTCCGGCTATCTCCACGACCAATACAATCTCTCCGTCATCTACGACACCCTGCACTTCGCGCCGGACAGCTCGCCGCGCGCGCGGCAGCTGCTGGTGAACCGCACCCGCGACCGCTACATCGCGCAGCTGCGCCAGATCGCTTTGGGAAAGGGGCCGCTGTCGCCGCAAGAGGCGCGCATCAAGTCACTCTGGGGCGCGAAGGCCACGCGCGCGCGGCTGCTCGAGGCCACGCACGACATCCGGTTCCAGCTCGGGCAGTCGAACCGCTTCAAGGCGGGGCTGATCCGTGCCGGCGCCTGGCAGCACGCCATCGCAAGGGCGCTGCGCGAGGAAGGACTGCCGCCGCAGCTCGCCGCCCTGCCGCTCGTCGAGTCCTCCTACAATCCCCGGGCGTACTCGCGGGTTGGGGCCGCGGGCCTGTGGCAGTTCATGCCCGGGACGGGTCGCCGCTACATGCAGATCGGCCGGGCGGTCGACGATCGGATGGACCCGTTCATGGCGACCAAGGCGGCGGCGCAGCTTCTGGCGTACAACTATCGGATTCTCGGTACCTGGCCGCTCGCGCTCACCGCTTACAACCATGGGCTCGCGGGCATGCGGCGGGCGGTGCAGCGCATGGGGACGACCAATATCGTCACGATCGTGCGCCATTACCACACCCGAATGTTCGGCTTCGCTTCCCGCAACTTCTACGTGTCGTTCCTGGCGGCCCTGAAGATCGATCGGGACCCACAGAAATACTTCGGCTCGATCGTGCCGATGAGGGAAGAGCGCTTCCGGGAAGTGAAGGTGCCGGAATACGTCGACATCGGGCCGCTCGAGCATGCGCTCGACATCAATTCCGAGGCGCTGCGGGATCTGAACCCCGCATTGCGCCCTGCCGTCTGGCGCGGCTGGCTCGCGGTGCCGCGAGGCTATGAGTTGCGCCTGCCGCTCCAGGAACCGACCCTGACCACGGCGATGCTCGCCAGCCGATTGAGCACTCAGACCCTGCTGGCGAGAGCCGCGACGCCGCGCAGAGCCGCGCCGCGAATGCGCGCGGTCCGCACAGAGGCCCACCGATTCCTGGCCGCGGTCGTGAAGTCAGCGCATGCGAGCGACGTCGCGCCGGCGCCGGCGCTGGCGCAAGCGCCCGCGGCGGCCTACGACTCGCGTGTGTCCTTTGCGCCTGCGCCACCGGCAGCCGCGGGCTTCGCGGCGAGCATGCCGGACGGCGATGCATCGCCGGAGCGCGGCTCGAAGTTCGGCTTGACGAACCAGGGACTGCTCGCCTACAGCGGCTTGGGGCGGGCCTCGCAGAGGCCGCGCGCCGCGCCCGATTCCATGCTCATGAGCTCGCAGGGCGCGGGCTCGGCCTCGCCCGGCTACCGCCCCTCCGTCTCGGGCGATACCGACGACGAGCAGCCCGTCTCGGCCGCGCAAGAGGATGCGATGAGCCCCTCGCTCGGGCCCGCGGACGGCTCCAGTCAGAACGAGGATCCCACCGACTACTCCGTCGCGCCCAATGGCACCATCGCCGTGGCGGCCGCGGAGTCCCTTGGCTATTACGCGGAGTGGCTCGGCGTAAGCGCCTGGGACCTGCGGCGGCTCAATCACCTGAGTTTCCGCCAGCCGGTGCGGATCGGCGAGCGGATCCGGCTCGACTTCCGGTATGTGTCGCCCCAAGCCTTCGAGGCGCAGCGCGTCAACTACCATCGGGCGCTCGAGGCGAGCTATTTCGCCGCGCACCGCATCGCCGGAACCGAGCCGTACGTCGCGCGGCGCGGCGATTCGCTGTGGACGGTGACGCAGCGCTTCTCCCAGATGCCGCTCTGGCTGCTGCGCGAATACAACCCGGATACCGATTTCGCGGACCTTCGTCCGGGCACGCAACTTGTGGTGCCGCGCGTCGAGGAAGTGTCTGGCGGCGGTGCCTGATGCGCGGGACTCGGCCCCGCAAGGGGGAGCTTGACCGTGAACTGCCTCGAAGCGGCGCCGTCTGATACGAAAGGCTGCGGAACACCCCTATAATCCAGTCCATGTCGTCCTCGAGAGCGATATTCACCGCCATCGTGCTCGGCTGCGCGGTATGCGCGGCGCGCGCCAACACCGCGATGACCCCCAATATCCCGGCCACCACAGGCTCGGGGGCCATGATCCGCGGCGCACGGGCCGCCCTGGCGCCGCGCATCAAGCTGGTGCCTTCGCCCAGTCTGCCGTATGTGAATCGCATCGTGGTGAAGAAGGCCGAGCGCCGCATGTACCTCATGGACGGCGACAAAGTCGTGCGCTCGTACAAGATCGCCCTGGGCCGCGACCCGGTAGGGGCGAAGCAGCGCGACGGGGACCTGCGCACGCCCGAGGGCTGGTACCGCCTCAGCCGGCGCAATCCGCGCAGCGAATATTTCCTCTCGATCGAGATCTCCTATCCCAATACCGCCGACCTGCAGCGCGCGCGCCTGCACCACTGGCAGCCCGGCGGCTCGATCATGATCCACGGACTACCGAATCATTTGAACAACTCCCTCTGGTACTACCAGCACAGTGACTGGACGGACGGTTGCATCGCCGTCTCCGATGCGGACATGGTGCAGATCTGGTTGCTGACCCGCGACGGCATGCCGATCGACATCCGTCCGTAGCCATGGACAGCAGCGTCGCCGTTCCCGAGTTCATCGACGCGCGCGTCGGTCCACGCGGCAGTCTGGAGAACCTCTCGCAGGCGGAGATCGAGAAGCTCCTCGATTCCGGGCAGGGAGGGCTGTACGCCCTGTTTCGCAAATGCGCGCTCGCGGTGCTCAACAGCGGCGCCAATACGGACGATGCCAAGGAGATCTTCGACCGCTACCGCGACTTCGAGATCCGCATCGTGCGCCAGGCGTGGGGCATCAAGCTCGAGGTCCACAACGCTCCCGGCTCCGCCTTCGTCGACGGCCAGATGATCCGCGGCATCAAGGAGCATCTCTTCGCCGTCCTGCGGGATGTCGTCTTCATCGCCAATGAGATCGTGGCGAGCGACCGCTTCGCTCTCGATAATTCAGCGGACGTCACCAACGCGGTGTTTCACGTGCTGCGCAACTCCCGCGTGCTCGACTACAAGGCGCGGCCCAACCTGGTCGTGTGCTGGGGCGGCCATTCGATCGGCGGCGAGGAGTACAAGTACAGCAAGCGCGTCGGCTACGAGATGGGTCTTCGCGGCCTCGATGTCTGCACGGGCTGCGGGCCGGGCGCCATGAAGGGTCCGATGAAGGGCGCGACCATCGGCCATGCCAAGCAGCGCATCGAGCACGGCCGCTACATCGGCATCACCGAGCCCGGCATCATCGCGGCGGAGCCGCCGAATCCGATCGTCAACCAACTGGTCATCATGCCGGACATCGAGAAGCGCCTCGAGGCCTTCGTGCGCTTCGCTCACGGCATCGTCGTGTTCCCGGGGGGCGCCGGCACCGCCGAGGAGATCCTGTATCTGCTCGGGATTCTGCTCGATCCCGCCAACCGGGATCAGCCGCTGCCGGTCGTTCTGACCGGCCCGCGCGAGAGCGCCGCGTACTTCGAGCAGATCAGCCGCTTCATCGCCGGCACGCTGGGCGAGGCCGCGGCGAAGCGCCTCACGATCGTCATCGACGATCCGACCGAGGTCGGCCGCCGCATGCTGCGCGGCATCGAGGCGGTGCGCGAGTTCCGCCGCGAGCGCAGCGACTCCTACAACTTCAACTGGCTGCTGTCGATCCGGCCGGAATTCCAGCGCCCGTTCGAGGTCACGCACGAGTCGATGCGCGCGCTCGAGCTCGACCGCGGCCAGCCGGTGCATCAGCTTGCCGCGGACCTGCGCCGCGCGTTCTCCGGGATCGTCACCGGCAACGTCAAGGAGCACGGCATCCAGGCGATCGAGCGCCGCGGCCCCTACGAGCTCGCGGGCGACCGCGGCATCATGCAACTGCTCGATGAGCTGCTGGCCGCGTTCGTCGCGCAGCGGCGCATGAAACTGCCCGGCACCGCCTACCGCCCCGTCTATCGCCTCGTCGCCTGAGTTCGCCTCGAGCGCGCCGCCGCGAGGGCGTGCGTTGGACATAACGCGCGCGATGCGCGGAAACTGTAGGCAACGGGCGACATGGCTGTGAACCAGTTCCAGCGTGCCACGGCCAAAAGCCGTACCCTGCGGAAAAGCTTCAGGTACTTCCATGAGCTCAACCGACAGGGGGCGAGATAGCGCGCCCGGCAAGCAGAAGGATCCGCCCTCCGGCGAAGCGCCGGCCGCGGACCCGGCGGAGCCATTCCCCGACTGGCTCGACCGCATGCAACGTGCGCGTGTACGCCACGCCGCCATCACGCGCAATCTCAACACCTGGTCGAGCTACAAGAACTGGGCGGACCGCATGCGCGAGTCCTGGGAAGACGAGGAGCGGCAGCCGCAAGCCGGCCCGCGCGGCTCAGGCGGCGGCAAGCCCCCGGGCCGCTGATCAGCTCAAGGGACGGCGACGCTCGGCGGCGGACTCTCGGCCTGCGCGCACGTCGAGCCTGCGGTGGTCTCGATCCACTCGATGAGCGGGCGCCATTCCTCGACGTCCTCCCGGACGATATAGCTCTTCATCTCGTGCACGCCCACGCCGAGCTCCGCGGCGCGCAGGTAGTTCTGCGAGTCGCGCAGCGTCGCCACGATGGGAATCCCCAGCGTCTGCAGGAAGCGGATGAGTGACTGATAGGTGGCGGTGTTGCGGCGGATGCGATTGGCCACCACCCCGATCCGGTTGTCCTCGCGGCGGACCTTCGCGACCAGCAGCAGGTCGCGAATGCAGCGCGAGCAGGCGTGAATGTCGATGTCGGAGGGCAGCACCGGAACGATGATCTTGCGCGCCTCGCGCGTGAGCTGCGGCAGCAGGTGCGGCTCCACCGCCGCCGGCGTGTCCAGGATCACGTGCGTCGTGCCGACGGGCGCGCGCAATTGGAACGATCGCGTCGTTCGCGAGTCTTTCTCGAAGGCGGCAATGATGTGAATCGGCGGCTGCGCCGCCTGGCGTTTGCGTACCCAGCGGAGCGAGGATCCTTGCGGATCGAAATCCATCAGGACTGGCCTTTGCTGCTGGGAAGCGAAGTAGCTCGCGAGGTTGGTCGCGATGGTCGTCTTGCCCGAGCCTCCCTTCGGGTTGAGGACGACGATGCGGTTCATGGCTGTCCTGTGTTCTCTGAACGCGGGCTGAACTGAACGGGCCGGGGCCAAGCCTACGCACCCCACTGCGGTATCGCAAGCAGCCACGATTGTGATATTCCGCACGACAACAGCAGACTTCGGCGAGTAGAGTTGAGTCGGCATGGAATTCTTCCTCCATTTTTGGGACGACCTGGACGATGCGGTGGGCGCCTGTCGCCACGTCGCGACGACCGCGCTCGCCGAGGCCGCGTCCGTGTCGACCCCGCTCCTCGCCTGGGCTTCCGCACTCGGTGTCTGGCTGCTCGTGCCGCAGCTGCGAGTCAATGCGGCATTGCTTGCCGGCAGCGTGACCTTCTTCGATCTCTACCGTCGACTGCTGCGATTACCGGGCTGATTTCCCTCGCTGCGCCGCCCCCGGTCTTGAAAATCGGGCGCCTGCGCCCAAGATTCGCCCGCTCCGGCATCTTGGTTCCCATGGACTCATGTCGACCCCGAATCATCAAGCGGCGGGAACGCTTAGCAGGCACACGGAGGTGCCCCGCCGCCGCCGGGCGAGGCGGTGCTTTGCCCGGCCCATCCTGGGCCTCGCCCCTTCGGGACCGACGCTGAGCGTCGTCATGAATCGCTCCAGGCGATTCATTCAGCGAAGCACTGCTTCGCGCCGCCGGGCGAGCCTCGGGCAAAGCCACGCTTTTTGCCCAAAGCTGCGCTGGGCCGGGCACGAGCCCGGATCCAGCGCTTCATACTCAAAGACATAAAACAGGAGCGGAGCGCCAATCATGTCGAGTACCGAGAACGTCACGGCCGCGGGCGCCGAGCGGCAGACACACGGGTTTCAGGCCGAAGTCCGTGAGCTGCTGAAGCTCATGATCCATTCCCTGTACAGCCACAGGGAGATCTTCCTGCGCGAGCTCATCTCGAACGCCTCCGACGCGAACGACCGGCTGCGCTTCGCCGCCATCGGCGAGCCTGCGCTGCTCGCCGAGGATCCGGAGCTCGAGATCCGCATCGAGGCGGATCCGGCCGCGGGCACGCTGAGCATCACCGACAACGGGATCGGCATGACGCGTGAGGACGCCGTTGCGAACCTCGGCACCATCGCCCGCTCCGGCACCGCGGAGTTCTTCCGCTCCCTGTCCGGGGATCAGCAGAAGGACTCGCAGCTCATCGGACAATTCGGCGTCGGCTTCTACTCGGCGTTCATCGTGGCCGACCGGGTGGAGGTGCTCTCGCGCAAGGCGGGTCTGCCCGCGCAGAGCGGGGTGCGCTGGGAATCGAGCGCCGACGGCGAGTTCGCCGTTGAGACGGTGACCCGGCCGCAGCGCGGCACTACGGTCACGCTCCACTTGAAGCCGGACGCGAAGGAATTCGCCGATCCCTTCCGGCTGCGCGCGCTGATCCGCCGCTACTCGGATCACATCGCCTTTCCGGTGCGCATGCGCAAGGAAGGCGAGGCATCGCTCGAGTACGAAGCCGTGAATCAGGCGAAGGCGCTGTGGACGCGCCCGCGTACGGAGATCACGGACGAGGAGTACCGCGAGTTCTATCAGCACCTGGCGCACGACTTCACCGATCCGCTCGCCTGGAGCCACAATCGCGTCGAGGGCAAGCGCGAGTACACGAGCCTCCTCTACATCCCCGGCCGCGCTCCGTTCGATCTCTGGCAGCGGGACGCGGCGCATGGACTGAAGCTCTACGTGCGGCGCGTCTTCATCATGGACGACGCGGATCAATTCCTGCCGCTCTACCTGCGATTCATCAGGGGCGTGGTCGATTCGAGTGACCTGCCGCTCAACGTCTCGCGCGAGCTGCTGCAGCAGGAGCCGGAGGTCGAGGCGATCCGCAGCGGCCTCGCCAAACGCGTCCTCGACATGCTGACGAAGCTCGCCAAGGACGAGCCGGAGAAGTACGCCGCCTTCTGGAAGGAGTTCGGCAGTGTGCTGAAGGAGGGCGTGGGACAGGATGCCGCCAACCGGCCGGCGCTGCTGCAGCTGCTGCGCTTCGCGAGCACCCACGAGGCCGGCAACGAGCCGGCGGTGAGCCTCGCACAGTACGTGGAGCGGATGAAGCCGGGGCAGGACCGGATCTACTACGTCATCGCCGAGAGCGCCGCGGCGGCGCGTGCCAGCCCTTCCATCGAGCGGCTGACCAGAAGCGGGCTGGAAGTGCTGCTGCTCTCGGAGCGCATCGACGAGTGGCTCATGGGCCAGATCGTGGGCGAGGTCGAGGGCTTCCCCGGCAAGCGTTTCAAGGATGCCGCGCGCGGCGACCTCGAGCTCGGAACGCTCGAGAGCGAGGCGGACCGCAAGCGCCACGAGGAGGAGCTGAAGGAGAGCAAAAGTCTGCTCAAGCGGGTCAAAGACGCGGTCGGCGACCGGGTGCTGGAAGTGCGGGTGAGCACGCGCCTCACCGACTCACCGGCCTGTCTGGTGCTGGGCGAGCACGACCTCGGCGCCGGCATGCGCCGGATCCTCGCGGCCGCGGGCCAGAGCGTTCCGGAATCGAAGCCGGTGCTCGAGCTCAATGTCGGCCATCCGCTGGTGAAGCATCTCGATGCCCTCGCCGATACGGGACGCTTCAAGGAGCTGTCGCTGATCCTCTATGACCAGGCGCAGCTCGCCGAAGGCGGCCAGCTCGGCAATGCGGCCGAGTTCGTGCAGCGTCTGAACCGGTTGCTCGTGGAGCTCGCCGCCCCCCAGCCTGCGCCATGAAGCGTTTCCCGGGGCACGTCCTCTCGCGTTCGCGGGTCTCGGAGTTGCGCGCGGAGCGCGTCAGGATTTCCGGTCCGGCCGGCGAGATCGAAGCGCTGGTGGAGATGCCCGCCGATGGCCCCGCCGGCGCGCCGGAGCGGTTCGGCGTCGTCTGCCATCCCCACCCGCTCTATGGCGGCACGCTCGACAACAAGGTCGTCTACACGCTGGCTCGGGCGTTCGTGGAACTCGCAGTCCCGGCCATCCGCTTCAACTTTCGCGGGGTCGGCGGCAGCGCGGGAAGGTATGACGAGGGTGCCGGCGAGACGCAGGACGTGTTGGCGGTGATCGCCTACGGCCGCCAGCGCTGGCCCGGTGCGGCGCTATGGCTGGCGGGGTTCTCGTTCGGAGGCGCCGTCGCGGTGCGCGCGGCGGCCGAGGCGCGGCCGCAGAGGCTGGTGGCGGTTGCGCCGGGCGTCACGCGGGTCGGGATGGAGGGCGTTGCCTCGCCGGCCTGTCCCTGGCTCATCGTGCAGGGGGATGCCGACGATGTGATCGAGCCGGCCGCGGTGCTCGAGTGGGGGCGGCGGCAGGTGACGGCGCCCACCGTCCAGGTGCTTGCCGGCGCGGGCCATTTCTTCCACGGCCGTCTGCACGAGCTGCGTCAGGTCGTGCTCGATTTCCTGGCCCCATAAACGAATAAAGCCCGGAAGGCCGAGGATGCGGCGCTTCCGGGCTCTTGAATCTCGAGCCGCTCCTTACGAATTTACCATCGCCTTCAGGCTCTTCAGCGGCATCACGCGGACCTTCTTGCTGGCCGGCTTGGCTTTGAACATCATCTTCTCGCCGGTGAAGGGGTTGACTCCCTCGCGGGCCTTCGTCGCAGGCTTCTTCACGACCTTCATCTTCAGCAGGCCGGCCATGGTGAAGATGCCGTTGCTCTTCAGGCTCTTCTTGATCACGCCGTTCAGCGAGTCGAAGACACCACCGATCTGCTTGCGCGACAGCCCCGTGTCTTTGGAGATCTGAGTCAGGACTTCCGACTTGGTCGGAGCGCCACCCTTTTTCGCCATATTGCGCTACTCCTCGATATTTAATGGTTGTGAGCGCGCTGTGCCGCAGTCGCGCTGTGAATCGGCGCGGAAAATAGCACATGCGCACACCTGAGCAACAGCTTTTTTCGCGTTACCCGGCGCTGAAATCCCTTTTTTTACAGCGTTTGCGACGCCCCGCCGCCGGCGCCGATGCTGCGACTCTCGTTGCGGAGTCATCGCTAAGCGCTTGGGTTTGCGCAGATCACCAGGCGAAAAAGAGAGGCCGTGGCAGAAAGTACAGGATCACCTGAATGGCCAGGCACGCCCAGAGCGGCGACAGGTCGATGCCGGCGAAGCTCGGAATGAGCCGCCGAATGGGCGCCAGGACGGGCTCGGTGAGGCTTGCCAGCACGGATTGCAGCGGCGAGTAGCCGCCCGGGGCCACCAGGCTGAGCAGGGCGTAGACGATGATCGCCCAGAAGTAGATCCAGAGTATGGCGTACGCGACCGTCAGAAGGGCTTGCACGATCCAGATCCCCCCGTTGAGGGGAAAGGCCTGAAATGCGAAGCCCACCGCGACGAGGACGAAGGCGATCATCAGGACCGCGAAGACGGTGGCGGTATCGAGCTTGCGGATGGGCGGCAGGATGCGCCGCAAGGGGATGACGAGCGGATTGGTGAGACGGACGATCGCCTGGCAGATCGGGTTGCGGAAGTCCGCCCTGACCAACTGCAGCAGCAGGCGCATGAGCACGACGAAGAGCGCGAGCGAGAGCAGCTCGTCGATGATGATTGCCAGTAGGTTCATAGAAGTCGCTGATTTTCCGGTTTATCGGGCGCCGCCGGCTTGCGCGGCGAGCTCGCGGCCGCGGCGTGTCGCCGCCTCGACCGCGCGGGCGATGAGCTCATCGAATCCCGCAGCTTGCAAAGTGCGCACGGCGGCTTCGGTGGTGCCGCCCTTCGACGTCACTTCCGCCCGCAGCCGCGCAAGGTCCCCGTCGCTGCCGTGCGCGAGAAGTCCGGCCCCGTGCAATGTCGCGATCGAGAGCCGCCGTGCCGTCTGCACCGGGAGTCCGAGCCGCACGCCGGCTTCTTCCATGGCCTGCGCGAGCAGGAAAAAGTAGGCGGGACCGCTGCCGGAGAGCGCCGTCACGACATCGAGGGCGTCCTCTGTTGCAACCCAGACGACTTCGCCGACGGACCGCATGACCTGTGCCGCCATCTCGCGCCGGGAGGCCTCAACCTCTGGCGGCGCGAACAACCCCGTCACCCCGGCGCCCAAGAGCGCGGGCCGGTTTGGCATGGCGCGGATCACGGGGACGCCCGCGCCGCACCAGCTCTGCAACGTCTCTATCCTGACGCCTGCGGCGACGGATAGAACGATCGTCCGGCGTTGCTGCAATTCCGTCGCGAGAGGTCCGAGCACCGAACCCGCGTCCTGGGGCTTCACGGCGAGCACGACGAGATGGGCATTGCGGATCGCGGCGGCATTGTCCGATGTCGCGGCAATGCCGAGCTCCCGTGACAGGGTGGCCCGCGCCGCATCCTGGCTTTCGCCGACGGCAATCTGCTCCGGGCGCATGCCGTGGCGCAGCAGACCCCCGATGAGCGCGCGCCCCATGTTGCCGGCGCCCAGGACTGTCAGCTCGATATGGCTCATTCGGGGATTGTACCGGGTGAAGCAGGCACATGGGCGGGGCGGTGTCTTTCAGCGAAGCAACGCTTGCCTCCGCCGAGCGGGTGTCCATGGATGGACACACTGGGCTTGCGCGGAGCAGGATTGCGCAGCGCAATGTGCCCCGCCGCCGCAGGTGGCGCAGCGTCGAGCCAAAGCCGCGCTTTTTGCCCGCTGGGCCGGGCATGACGCCCGGATCCGGCGCTTTAACCTACTTGCGCGGGCCGAAGAGCGCGGTGCCGATCCGCACGATGGTTGCCCCTTGCTGGATCGCCGCCTCGAAGTCGCCGCTCATTCCCATCGACAGGGTGTCCAGGCGCAGCCCCCCCGCATTCAGGGAGTCCCGCAGCGCCCTGAGTCCCGCGAACCACTCATGCTGACGGGCGGGATCGGTCTCCCCGGGAGGAATGCACATGAGGCCCCGGAGCACGAGGCGCGGCAGCGCCGCCACGGCGCACGCCAGGGCGGGCACCTCCGGGGCGGGCACCCCCCCCTTGGTCGCCTCGCCGGCGAGGTTCACCTGCAGGCAGACATTCAGCGGCGGCGCGTGGTAGGGGCGCTGGGCGGACAGCCGCTCGGCGATCTTCAGCCGATCGAGGCCGTGCACCCAGGCAAAGCGCTCCGCCACCTGCCGCGTTTTGTTGGCCTGCAGCCGGCCGATGAAGTGCCAGGTCAGGGGCAGATCGCCGAGCGCCTCCAGCTTGCCGAGCGCCTCGGCGAGGTAGCTCTCCCCGATGTCGGTCACCCCCGCGGCGGCGGCGGCGCGGATCTGCTCCGCCGGCTGGCCCTTGGAGACGGCGAGAAGTGTGATGGAGTCGACATTCCGGCCGGCCCTGGCGGCGGCCGCGGCCATGCGGCCGCGCAGCGCGCGGATGCACTCCGGCAAATTCTGCGAGGACCTTAACATATGGGCGCCCAAACCCCTCCGCTATACTGCCCCGAGCGTTCCTCCGAGCTCCCAGCAGGAAATCCCCCATGGCCGTCGACATCGCGCAATTGCTGGCGTTCGCCGTCAAGAACAAGGCATCGGACCTGCATCTGTCCTCCGGCGTTCCGCCCATGATCCGCGTCGACGGCGACATGAAGCGGATCAACATGCCGGCCCTGACGCACAAGGAAGTGCACAGCATGGTGTACGACATCATGAACGACAAGCAACGGAAGGCCTACGAGGAGTTCTTCGAGACCGATTTTTCCTTCGAGATCCCGAAGCTCGCCCGCTTCCGGGTCAACGCCTTCAACCAGAACCGCGGCGCGGGCGCGGTGTTCCGCAACATCCCCTCGGACATCATCTCGCTCGAGGATCTGGGGGCGCCGAAGATCTTCCGCGACCTGTGCATGCTGCCGCGGGGGCTGGTGCTGGTCACGGGACCGACGGGCTCGGGCAAATCGACGACGCTCGCGGGGATGGTCAATCACTGCAACGACAACCGCCCCGACCACATCATCACCATCGAGGACCCGATCGAGTTCGTGCACGAGTCCAAGCGCTGCCTGCTCAACCAGCGCGAGGTGCACCGCGACACCCTCGGCTTCAGCGAGGCGCTGCGATCGGCGCTGCGCGAGGATCCGGACATCATCCTGGTGGGCGAAATGCGCGATCTGGAGACGATCCGCCTTGCGCTGACGGCGGCCGAGACCGGCCACCTGGTCTTCGGCACCCTGCATACGAGCTCCGCCGCCAAGACCATCGATCGCGTGGTCGACGTCTTCCCGGCGGCGGAGAAGGACATGGTGCGCTCGATGCTCTCCGAATCGCTGCGCGCGGTCATCTCACAGACATTGCTGAAGCGCAACGGCGGCGGCCGGGTCGCCGCGCATGAGATCATGATCGGCACGCCGGCGATCCGCAATCTGATCCGCGAGGGAAAGATCGCCCAGATGTATTCCGCGATCCAGACCGGACAGGCCTCGGGCATGCAGACGCTCGACCAGTGCCTGACCGAGCTCGTGACGAAGGGCGTCGTCAGCAAGGAAGAGGCTCGTTACAAGGCCCATAACAAAGACGCCTTGTGATGCGCTGCGCGCAGGTCTTAACGGGGCTCGAATCGACCCAATCGCCAGGAGCGGTTTACAACGCCGAACGCGCCAGCGGTCGGCGGCCCCTCCGGGGCGAGGCCGAGGATGGGCCGAGTAACCCCGTCCGTGAAGCGGCGCCAAGAGCGCCGATGGGAGATTGCCGTGGAGCGTGATCAGGCGATCAAGCTGATGCAGGACCTCCTGCGCCGGATGGTGGAGAAGAAGGCCTCCGACCTCTTCGTCACCGCCGGCTTTCCGCCCGCCATCAAGATCGACGGGGAGATCCGTCCCCAGAGCGAGCGCGCGCTCACCCCAGAGCAGGCCGGCACGCTGGTGCGCGCCATCATGAACGACCGGCAGTCGCGGGAGTTCGACGCCACCAAGGAATGCAACTTCGCGATCGCGCCGCCGGGTATCGGGCGTTTCCGCGTCAGCGCCTTCGTGCAGCAGGGCGCCACGGGCTGTGTCATCCGCCTGATCAACGCGAAGATCCCGAGCTTCGAGGAGCTCGACCTGCCGCCGATTCTGAAGGAAGTGGTGCTGAGCAAGCGCGGCCTCGTCGTCGTGGTCGGCGGCACCGGCTCGGGCAAGTCGACGACCCTCGCGGCGATGGTCGGCCATCGCAACGAGAAGACGCGCGGCCACATTGTCACGATCGAGGATCCGCTCGAGTACGTGCACCAGCACAAGGGATGCGTCATCACGCACCGGGAGATCGGCGTCGACACCGAGTCCTGGCACGCCGCGCTCAAGAACACGCTGCGCCAGGCGCCGGACGTCATCCTGATCGGCGAGATCCGGGACCGGGAGACGATGGAGTACGGCATCCAGTTCTCCGAGACCGGGCACCTCGTGCTCGCGACCCTTCACGCCAACAACGCCAACCAGGCGCTGGACCGGATCGTCAACTTCTTCCCCGACGAGCGCCGGGCGCAGCTGCTGATGGATCTGTCGCTGAACATCCGCGCGTTCATCTCCCAGCGGCTGGTGCCGCGCGAGGGCGGCGCCGGCCGAATCGCGGCCATGGAGATCATGCTGAACTCGCCCCTCATCCAGGACCTCATCTTCAAAGGCGAGGTGGCGAAGATCAAGGACATCATGGCGCGCTCGACGCGCCTCGGAATGAAGACTTTCGATCAGTCGCTCTACGAGCTCTACGAGACCGGGTTCATCTCCTATGAGGACGCGCTGCGCAATGCGGACTCGAAGAACGAGCTGCGCCTGCGGATCAAGCTCGAGAGCAAGCGCGAGAACAAGAGCCTGGACGACGGCGGGGCGCTGAAGATCGTCGAAGAGGAAAACGGGCGGCCGATATGACAGCCTCGAAGGACGCGGCGGACCCGAAGCTCGGCGCGACGGGGCCGCAGAGCTCGATCGCGGCCACCGGAACCTTCCAAGCGGCGGTGGCGGCGACCGACTCCCATCCGCAGCTCAACACCAAGCCGCTGTTCAAGCTGATGGTGGAGAAGAAGGCTTCCGACCTCTTTTTCACCTGCAATGCGCCCATCAAGATCAAGATCGAGGGACAGATCTATCCGGTGAACAAGCACGTGCTGTCGCCGGAGGTCGTGCGGCAGACGGCCCTCGCCCTGATGAGCCCGGAGCAGCGGGAGCGGTTCGCGGGCGAGATGGAAATCGACTTCGCCATCTCGGAGCCGGGGCTCGGGCGCTTCCGCGTGAACGTCTTCCTGCAGCGCGGGAATCCGGCGATGGTGCTGCGCTACATCACGGCGGACATGCCGCGCCTGGACTCCCTGGGGCTGCCGGATGTGATCGGCGATCTGGCGCTGCTCAAGCGCGGGCTCATCCTGGTCGTCGGCGCCACGGGCTCCGGCAAGTCGACGACCCTCGCGGCGATGATCAACCTGCGCAACGAGACCTCCTCGGATCACATCATCACGATCGAAGACCCGATCGAGTTCCTGCACGCGAACAAGCGCTCGATCGTGAATCAGCGGGAGGTGGGACTCGATACGAAGTCTTACTCGCGGGCGCTGCGCGGCGCGATGCGGGCGGCGCCGGATATCATCCTGATCGGCGAGGTGCGGGACCGGGAGAGCATGGAGGCGGCGGTCAACCTGGCGGGAACGGGGCATCTGGTGATGGCGACCCTGCACGCCAACAACTGCGCGGAGACGCTGGACCGGATCATCAACCTTTTTCCGCGGGAGCAGCACACGCAGATCTTCCTCGACCTGTCACAGTACCTGCGGGCGATCCTGGCGCAGCGTCTGGTGATGGGGAAGGACAACCGGCGGGTGGCGGCGATGGAGGTGATGCTCAATACCCCGCACATTTCCGAGCTGGTGAAAAAGGGGGATGTGATCGGGATCAAGGAGGCGATCTCGGCGAGCAGCGAGCGGGGGATTCAGAGCTTCGATGTGGCGCTGCATCAGCTATACAAGGATGGGCG
>JABBNZ010000144.1:0-3982 GCA_019352035.1 Pseudomonadota bacterium
TTACCGCCTCCTGTGGTTTAGCCATGCGTGTCTTGACCGTTCCCGAGGCGCTTCGTTCTGGTCCTGGCTTGCCGACCCCTGTCCCGAGCGGCCTCTGCCCCGGGCCCAGTCATTATGGTCGCCTCGGGATGCAGCTGCATGCGATGACTTCACATCCGGCGAGCCCGAGGGCGCCGGCGAGCAGCTATCTTCCGCCGCCCCAAACGCAAACGGCCCCCGAAGGGGCCGTTTGCGAAAACCCATCCCGGGCTTTTCGATCGATTCGCGACTAGGCGCGAGCCTTCGAGGAGCGCCGGCGGCCGGCGAAGAGGGCCACTCCCAGGAGGCCAGCGCCGAAGAGCGCCAGTCCACCCGGCTCCGGGGCCGTGGTGATACCGCCGGCAGCCTGCATGCTCAGGCCACCACTGCAGGTGCCGTCGCCACCGGGCGGGTCGGAGCAGAACTGCTGAACCAGGGTCAGCGAGTAGGGACCCGTCGCGGCGCCGCCCCCGGGAGCGGAGGTGACGTAGCCGCCTCCATTCAGGCTCAACATTCCGATGAGACTGGCGGTGCCGGGGTTGTAAGACCCGCTGAAATCGCTCATCGCGTTGGAATCGGTGCTGCCGAAATAGGCATTGCTCGTGTCCATGTAGGCCCACTGCCTGACCGTCGAAGGTCCGCCCACGCCGTTATCCGCATTGGCCACGTTCTCATTGGTCAAGACCGTCGAGAGGCCATTTGCGCCGATGGGCATCGTGAAGCCGACCTCGCTGACGGCGAGCGTCAGGGGGGCGCAGGCCGCGATGGAGCAATCGGCGGTAGCCGTGAGCAGGCTGAGACCCAGCGACGGCGAGTTGCTCCTGCCATACGCCAGCGAGATGTTCCAGCCATAGAAATTCTGGTTGCTATAGGTGACCTGGCCGCCCCCTCCTGGGAGCAGCACGCTGGTCCCTCCGGTGCCGCTGGTCGCGGTGAGCTCAATGGGCGTTGCCATGGCCACACCGGCCGTCGCCAGTCCGATTGCCGCTATTACTCCCGCTCTTACGAGGTACTTCATTGTCGCTGTCCACTCCAGCATGCTGACGCGTGCTTTTGCTTAGGGGGAAGCAAGGGGCATGCCAGTGTCGGGATGCCGAGAGCATTCAATGAGTTATTTGGTGCCTTACCGGACGCCGAATCGGGCCTTGTAAAGGATCTCGACGCCCTGATTTCGCGGGACTTGACAGAAGATAGGCAGCGCCTCCCGCCTCCACAAAGTCAAGCGTGTCCGAGAATCGGAGGCAATGGTACCCTCCCGGCACTTTTGGATCTGCTAAGGAAACCGGACGTGAAGATCGGTCGCTATGCTGTCGGTGCGCTGATGCTCCTGTCTCTGGCGGCCTGTGGCGGCGGGGGTGGCGGCACGAGCACAGGGGGAACGGGCTCGGGTGGCAGTACCACCTACACGGTCGGCGGCACCATCGCCGGACTTTCCGCTTCGGGGCTGGTGCTGGCCGACAATGGCGGCGACAACCTGTCGGTGGCCTCGGGAGCGACCTCCTTCACCTTCGCCACCGCACTGCAGAGCGGGGCGGCTTACAACGTCACGGTCGCCACGCAGCCGGCGGGAGCGACGTGCACGGTCACCTCAGGGACGGGGACGGTGACGGCGAACGTGACCTCGGTGGCGGTCTCGTGCAAGGCGCTGGACACCATCGGCGGCACGATCAGCGGCCTTTCGGCTTCGGGCCTGGTGCTCGCCGACAACGGCGGCGACCACCTGTCGGTGGCCTCGGGAGCGACCTCGTTCACCTTCGCCACCGCGCTGCAGAGCGGGTCGGCTTACACGGTCACGATCGCCACGCAGCCGACGGGCGAAACCTGCACGGTGGCCAGCGGCGCCGGAACGGCCACGGCCAACGTCAACTCCGTGAGCGTCACCTGCTCGGTCGATACGTTCACGATGTCAGGCACGATTTCCGGTCTGACCAACCCGGGGTTGCAGCTGAAGGACTACACGGGCGGCGAGACCCTCGCGGTCGCCGCGAATGCCGCCAGCTACCTGTTCACGACGCCGGTGTCCTATGGCACCACTGTCGGGGTGACCGTGGCGACGCAGCCCTTCTGGGAGACGTGCTCCGCCGGCGGATCGAATTTCTCCGGACCGATCACCTCCAACATCACGACCGACACCTTCGCATGCGCGGCCGCCGTCGCAGCGGGAGCCGCCGCGACGACCGCTGTCACGTTCAACAATCCGTCGGGCGTGGCCGTGGACTCCCTCGGCAACCTCTACGTGGCCGATACTTTGAACAATCGGATCCTCGAGATCCCGCCCTCGGGGACTTCCTTCACGACGCTCTTGGGCTCCGGCGCCGGGCTGTCGAGCCCGGAAGGCGTGGCCGTGAATACCGCGGGCACCGTCGTCTATGTCGCCGACACGGGCAACAATCAGATCCTCGAGTACTCGGGTGGCGTCGCAACGCAGCTCGTGCCGACATTCACGTTCAATCAGCCCGCCGGCGTGGCGGTGGATTCCTCGGGAAACGTGTACGTGGCCGATACCGGGAACAATGCGATCGAGAAGATCTCGACTTCAACCACGGTGACGCAGCTCGTGCCGACATTTCCCTTCAATCAGCCTTCCGGCATAGCGGTGGACTCCTCTGGCAACGTGTATGTGGCCGACGCGGGCGATAGCAAGGTCTTCGAAATCTCAGGGACCACGGTCACGGCGCTGCCGGGAACCTTCGCCAACCCGTTCGGGGTCGCTGTGGATTCGGCAGGGGATGTGTATGTCGCGGATAGCAACGATCACGAGGTGCAGATGATCACGCCGGCGGGCAATGTCACGACCGTGGCCGGCTCCACTACTGCCACGGGCCTTTGCACCGCGTCCCCGCCGCTGTTCCACAACCCCTATGGCATCGCGGTGAGCGCATCGGGGAATTTGTATGTTACGGACTATTTTTCCAGCCAGGTCTGCGCGCTTACGCCGACTCCTTGAGGACTGACTGTTCTCAGATAAATCAACGACTTGGTATTGGCAGCTCCAGTCGGTTGCCGGCTGTAAAGGTCATCCGGCCGTTCCCGGGCGCCTTGTCCTGACAAGACAAGCGGCGCCTGACACGAAGTTGGTCTAGGATGGCGCCGTGCCCGGCTATGCCCTCTCCGCCGCAGCGTACGCCGTACTGCTAGCGGTCTGCCTGACCCGTTGGCGCCAGCGCGTCATCGGGTCGGGTCTCGTTACGGCGCTGACCGTCCAGCTCGGTTGGTCTCTCCTCGAGGCGGCGGAGGGAGCCGGCGCTCGCGTCGCCGTCGGGCTCCTGATGAGCGCGCATTACCTGCGCGACCTCGCCTGGGCGCTCGTCCTCATCCAATGCCTGGGGGCCTCACACGAGAGCCGTGGCCTGCGCGCCGGCCGACGGCTGCTCTTGCTGCTCATGGGGCTCGTGGCCCTGGGGGGTGTCGCATCGCTGCTGCCGAGCGTGGCGGACATCCTGGCGCGCGCCGTGGAGCCGATCTGGCTGTGGAGCGGATTCGCGCTCGCCGCCGGGGGGCTCGTGCTCGTCGAGCAGCTGGCGCGGAACACCCGCTCGGGGCGCAGCTGGGAGCTGAAGTACATCTGGCTCGCCATCGGCGGGTTGTACGCCTGGGATCTCTGTGTTTACTCGACGGCGCTGCTCGACGGGCCGACGCACAACTTCTGGATGGCGAGCGGCTTCGTCAATGCGCTCCTTGCCGGAATGCTCGCGATCGGCCTGCAGCGCATTCCGCAGTGGGAGTCGGCGGCCTTCCTGTCGCGGCGCCTCGTCTTCTTCAACACGACCCTCCTTGGCGTTGCGCTGTACGTCTTCATCATGGCCGGCGGCAGCTACTACGTCAGAGTGCTCGGCGGCTCATGGGGAGTGGCGGGCCAGATCTTGTTCCTGGCCGTTGCCGCGCTGGTCCTCGCCGTTGCCGTTCTCTCGGAGGCGTTCCGAGCCTGGGCGCGCGTGACGATCACGAAGCACTTCTTCCCTTA
>JABBNZ010000144.1:4267-6757 GCA_019352035.1 Pseudomonadota bacterium
CCTCGCCGTGCAGCCGCCCGCCTGGATGCTCGCCGACCATCGGTTGTGGCTGGTGGTGCCGCTCATCTGCGAGGGGACGCTCGTAGGCTTCGTCGGCGTTGGACACTCACTCGCGGAGGTCGAGCTCGGCTGGGAGGAGATCGATCTGCTGCGCGCCGCGGGACGTCAGATCGGGAGCTTTCTCGCCTTCGAGCAGGCGGCCAAGCGTCTCGCCGAGGCGCATCAGTTCGAGGCGCTGAACCGCCTGTCCGCGATCATCATGCATGACTTGCGGCACCTCATCGCCCAGCAGGCGCTCGTCGTGGAGAACGCCGCGCGCCATCGCGGCAACCCGGAGTTCTTCGATGACGCGATTCTGACGATCGAGCACTCGGTGAAGCGGATGACGCGCCTGATGGATCAGCTGCGCGGACGTGCGCTCGCGCAGGAGAGCCACCGAGTCGAGCTCAACATCCTCTGCGCCGAAGCCGTCCGACGCTGCTCAACGGCCACGCCCACGCCCGCGCTTCGTACCATCGACCGCAACATCGAAGTTGTCCTCGATCGGGAGCGTCTGCTGCAGTCGCTCGAGCACGTCATCCGCAATGCCCAGCAAGCGACACCGCCGGAAGGATCGGTTATCGTATCGGTGATCAGGGCGGGCGAGCAGGCAGTCCTGGAGGTGGCGGATACGGGCAGTGGTATGGACGCCGAGTTCATCCACCATCGCCTGTTCCGGCCTTTCGATACGACGAAGGGGAACGGTGGCTTCGGCATCGGCGCCTATCAGGCACGGGAGTTCGTGCGCGGGTGTGGCGGGCAGGTCGAGGTCGAGAGCGCTCCACGCAAAGGCACCCGGTTCATCATCCGGCTGCCCCTTGCGCCGGCGCTGGTTCCCGTTGGAAGCGGCACGGTGCATGAGCTCCAAACGAACTAGACTGTTGGTGGTGGAGGACGATCCGGGTCTGCAGCGTCAGCTCAAATGGGCGCTCGATGCGTTCGACGTCGACTGCGCTTCGACCCGAGAGGAGGCGCTGAGCGCCCTCAAGCGCCACGAGCCGGCCATCGTGTTGCAGGACCTCGGCCTGCCCCCCGATCCCAACGGGGTCGAGGAGGGCTTTGCCACCATCACGGAGCTGCTGCGGGCGGCGCCTCGCGTCAAGGTCATCGTCGTGACCGGCCGGGAGGGCAGGGAGCACGCGCTGCGCGCCATCCGACTCGGCGCCTACGACTTCTGCCAGAAGCCTGTCGACAGCCAGCTGCTGTCGCTCATCGTCGATCGGGCGCATCGGATCTACCAGCTGGAGGCGGAGAATCAGCGGCTGGCCGAGGGCAGCTCACCGTCCGCGCTCGACGGAGTGATCGGCGCGAGCGAGCCGATGATGAAGGTCTGCCGCCTGATCCAGAAGCTCGCCCCCACCCAGGCGACAGTGCTACTGCTCGGAGAAAGCGGCACCGGCAAGGAATGCCTCGCGCAGGCCCTGCATGCCCTGAGCGAGCGTGCGTCCCAGCCGATGGTCGCCATCAACTGCGCGGCCATTCCCGACACCCTCCTCGAGAGTGAGCTTTTCGGGTACGAGCGGGGCGCCTTCACGGGGGCGGTGCGACAGACGCTCGGGAAGATCGAGACCGCGAACGGCGGGACGCTCTTCCTCGATGAGATCGGGGACATGCCGCTGTCGCTCCAGGCGAAGCTTCTGCGGTTCCTGCAGGAGCGCTCCATCGAGCGGTTGGGGGGGCGTGGGCTGATTGCCGTGGACGTGCGCATCGTCGCGGCGACCCACCAGGATCTTAAAGCCGAGATAGCGCGCGGCCGCTTCCGGGAGGACCTCTACTACCGCATCGGGGAGGTGTCGGTCGCCATCCCGCCGCTGCGCGAGCGGGGCTCGGATGCGGTGCTGCTCGCGAACTATCTGCTGCAGCAATCCTGCAAGCGCCATGGCAAGCCGCTCCTGAAGCTCGGGCCCGATGCGATCGCCGCGATCGAGGGCCATGCCTGGCCCGGCAACGTGCGCGAGCTCGAGAACCGGATCAACGGCGCCGCCATCATGACCGAGGGCAAGCTCATTTCGGCGGCCGATCTCTGCCTCGGCTCGACGGATGCCGGCGAGGCGCAGATCCTGCCGCTGCGCGAAGTCCGCCAGCGGGCGGAGAGCGCCGCGGTGCAGCGTGCCCTGGCCCTGACCGGGGGCAACATCGCCCAGGCCGCGGAGCTGCTGGGGGTCACCCGGCCGACCCTCTACGATCTGATGCAGCGCACGGCCACACCCAGTCCCAAACGCGCGCCCGAGACATGATCAGGGCTGAAGAGCAACGCGGGGGCCGTCCGGAACCCGTTCCGCGCCTCAGCGGCGCCATGCGGGAAGGGTGCTACGGCAGCGAACTCGCCGCGGTATGTGGATCGGGCGAAGGCCCGCAGGCCAGCTCCTAAATCCGACGCGCGCGAGCCTTCTCGGAAAACGCTTCAAAGAGTTGGCCTGCGTAAGCGCAGAGCCTCGATGTCTTCAGATC
>JABBNZ010000145.1 GCA_019352035.1 Pseudomonadota bacterium
CTACACGGCGTTCTACGACGAGTACGTCAACCTGACCGCCTTTCTGCACTCGCACAGTTTCACCGGCAACCCTCTGGGCTGCGCCGCCGCCCTGGCGAGTCTCGACATCTTCCGCACCGACGAGGTACTCAGCCGCAACCGCGTGCTCGCCGCCCATCTGGGGGCGAAAGCCCGCGAGCTCGAGTCCCACCCCCACGTGGCCGAGGTCCGCCAGCACGGCATGATCGTCGCCGTCGAGCTGGCGCGCGATAAGGCAACCCGCGAGCTCTATCCCTGGCAGGAGCGCCGCGGTCTGCGCATCTACCGCCACGCTCTCAGTCGCGGCGTCCTGTTGCGCCCCATCGGCACGGTCGTCTACTTCATGCCGCCTTACGTGATCACCCCGGAGGAGATCGACCTGGTCGTCGACGTCGCACGCGAGGGCATCGAGCTCGCGACATGCGACTGACCCGCATCCACGTCCCCGGCCCGCTCGCCGCCGGCGGCCGCCGCACCCTCGAAGGCGATGCCGCCAACCACATCTCGCGCGTGCTGCGCCTGCGCCCCGGCGATCCGCTCACCCTCTTCGACGGCGGCGGCGCCGAGCACCCCGCCCGCATCGAGGAATTCCGCAAGTCCGCCGTGATCGTGACCGTAGGCGATCGCTGCGCCCCGCTGCGCGAATCGCCCCTGCGCCTCACTCTCGCCCAAGGCATCTCCCGCGGCGAGCGCATGGACTGGGTCGTGCAAAAGGCCACCGAGCTCGGCGTCTCCCGAATCATCCCCGTGCAAACCGAGCGCACCGTGGTCAAGCTCGATTCCCAACAGCCCGCCCGCAAGCTCCGCCACTGGCAAGCCATCGCCATCGCCGCCTGCGAGCAAAGCGGCCGCAACCTCATCCCCGACATCGCCGCCCCCCTCGCTCTTCTTGATTTCCTGAGGGACACGGACGCAAACGCCACCCGCCTCCTTCTCTCTCCCACCGCAGCCCTGCGCATCAACGAGTTGCCCGCTCCCGCGGGTCAGGTCATCGTGTTGATCGGCCCCGAAGGGGGCCTGTCCGAGCCCGAGCAGCGCGCAGCGCTCGCGGCCGGTTTTGTCGCGGTGCGGCTGGGTCCGAGAGTCCTGCGTACTGAAACCGCGGCCGTAGCGGCCCTGACGCTACTACAACACCGGTTCGGTGATCTCTGACTTCCGCGACTCGAGAGAGGAGCGGCGCGGGATAAGGCCTGCCCTACGCGCTGACGAAAATTCGCCGCCCCTGCGCCTCCAACTGCAGCATGGGCGCCCCATAAAGCTCGCTGAGCTTCTGCGCGGTCAGCAGCTGCGAAGCCGCCCCCGCCTCCCACCGCCCATCCCCGTGCAGCAACACCGCCCGATCCGCGAACCTCGCCGCCAGCGTCGGATCATGCAGCGTGGCGATCACCGTCTTCCCTCCGCTGCACAGCTCCCTGAAAAGCCCCAACATCCCCAAGAGATGCGCCGGATCCAGATGATTGGACGGCTCATCCAGCAGAAACACCCCCGGCTCCTGCGCCAAGAGCGCCGCCACCGCCACCCGCCGCAGCTCTCCACCGGATAACGTGTCGGTCCGCCGCCCCGCGAACCCGTCCAGATCCACCGCGGTCAGCGCATCGAGCGCAATCCGCTCGTCCGCGACCGATTCCCACTCCCACAGCTTCAGGTGCGGATGCCTCCCCACCAGCACCGCCTCCAGCGCGGTGGTGACAAACGACTCCTCGACGTCCTGCGCGAGCAGCCCCAGCCGCAGCGCCACCGCTCGCCGGCTCAGGCTCTCAATGGCTCTCGCATCGAGATACACCCCCCCGGCCTGCGGCCGGCGCAGCCCCGCGAGCGTATGAAGGGTCAGCGTCTTCCCCGAGCCGTTGCGTCCCAGGATGGCCACGAACTCCCCCGGCCGAAACTCCACCGACATTGCGGTCACCAGCTGCCGAGTTCCGACCGCCACCTCGAGGTCGCGGGCCGCGAGCGTGCACGGGGAAGGATTCAAGGCTGCAGGCGGGTCGCGGTCCAGGGGCCGGCCTCGAAAAAGCCGTTCGGGAGAGCCGTGAGCTTGCGCGTCCAGCGCGCACGGTCATGCACTCGCGCTTCGCCTTCTACCCACAGCTCCACGCTATCCGCCCAGAGGTGATAGCCGCCCCAATGCGGCGGCCTCGGGATGGGGACGTCGAGCTCGCTCTCGGTTCCCGGCTGCCCGGGTATGGGCGCGCCGAAGCGCTGCGCCGTGGCCGCGAGCGAGGCGAGCAGGACCTCGCGCGATTGCACCGCCTCGCTCTGCGCGCTCGCCCAGGCGCCGATTCGGCTGACCCAGGGGCGCGAGGCGAAGTAGGCGTCGCTGTCGGCGGCGGGGGCCTGCAGCACCGGCCCCTCGACGCGTACCTGCCGGTGCAGCGCATCCCAGTGGATCACCGCCGCCGCGCGCGGGTTCTCGGCCAGCTGCCGCCCCTTGCGCGAGAGGTAGTTCGTATAGAAGACGAGATACCCGGGCAGCGGCACCACCTCCTTGCACAGCACCACCCGGGCGGAGGGGTGCCCGTCCGGGCCGCTGGTGGCCAGCACCATGGCATTCGGATTGGGCTGATGGCGGTGCTGCCAGGCCTCGGCCATCCAGCGGTTGAGGATGACCAGGGGCTCCGGCGGCAGCGGCTCCGGCAGGACTTCGACATGTCGCATCACAGGGACATGGTAAGGAAAACCGCGGCGGCCAACCACCGCACTTGCAGCGCTCACGCCGGGCCGATAAAAGGGAGATCCCACCCACCCTCTTCGGCTCCGGGAAGATCCCTCATATGACGCGGGACCACGTGACCCTCGATGATCTGCGCCGCCGGCTGAGCGAGATCGACCGCCAGCTTCTCGCGCTCGTCGGCGAGCGCAAAGCGTTGAGCGGCGAGGTGGCCCGCGTGAAGCGGGCGACCGGCCACCCCACCCGCGACTTCGCGCGCGAGCGCGAGGTGATCGAGGGGGCTCGCGCCGCGGCTGTCGAGGTCGGGGTATCGCCCGCGCTCGCCGAAGAGCTGCTGCGCCTGCTCATCCGCTCCTCCCTCACCACCCAGGAGCAGGCCAGCGTGGCCGCGCGCGGCGCGGGCTCCGGGCGGCGCGCGCTCATCATTGGCGGCGGCGGCAAGATGGGCCGGTGGTTCGTGCAGTTCCTTGCCTCGCAGGGCTTCGCCGTCGAGGTGGCTGATTCCGATGCAGGCCCGGACGGCATACCGCGCGTCGCGGACTGGCGTACGACCGACCTCAAACACGACTACATCGTGGTCGCGACACCGCTCGGCGTGACCGATGCGATCCTGCGCGACCTCGCGCTGCGCCGGCCCAGCGGTGTGATCTTCGATGTCGGGTCGCTGAAATCACCGCTGCGTGCGGGCCTCATGGCGCTCAAGTCCCACGGCTGCCGGGTCACTTCCATCCATCCGATGTTCGGCCCCGACACGGAGCTGCTGTCGGGACGGCACGTCATCTTCGTCGATCTGGGCAGCGCCGAGGCGCTGGCCGAGGCGCGGGCCCTGTTCGCGCCCACCATGGCCGAGCAGGTGGTGATGAGCCTGGACGATCACGACCGGTTGATCGCCTATGTGCTGGGCCTCTCCCATGCGCTCAACATCGCTTTCTTCACCGCGCTGGCCGAGAGCGGCGAGGCGGCGCCGCGCCTTGCGCGCCTCTCGAGCACGACCTTCGACGCGCAGCTCGACGTTGCGAGCCGCGTGGCGCAGGAAAGTCCCGATCTCTATTTCGAGATCCAGAGCCTGAACGACTATGGCGCGGAATCCCTCGAGGCGCTGGCCAAGGCCGTGGAGCGCATCCGCGCGGCGGTGCTCTCTCGCGACCATGATGTCTTCGTCGCGCTGATGCGCCAGGGACGCGACTACCTCGAAGACCGCCGCAGCGTCGCGGAGCGGCGGGCATAGGGGTGCGGCCGAGCCGGGGCATGCTCATGGCTGCAGACCGCCTGAGGGAGCTCGAGGAGGAGAACGAGAAGCTGCGCGCCCGGCTGCGGGAGCTGACCGAGGAGGTCGGCCGCAACGAGTCGCTCTTTCGCAAGACGCAGGAGAGGGAGCTCGAGCTGCTGCGGGCCGGCTCCCTGGCGCAGCTGCTGCAGCGCCTCATCCAGGGTCTGCGCCAGTCGTACCAGCTGGATGCCGTCACGCTGGTCCTGCACGACCCGCAGCACGAGATCCGCCATCTCCTGTCGGGCGACGGCTTGCTCCTCGAGGAGCTGGAGGGAGTCCACTTCGTCGATGCGCTGACCACCGCCGCACCGCAGGTCGCCCACCTGGAGCGGCCCTGGCTCGGTCCGTTTCACATCGCCGACCACGAGCTGTTGCTGCCCGGCACCGAGAGCGGCGGCAGCGTGGCCCTGATCCCGCTCACCCGTCAGGAGCAGCTCGACGGCGTGCTGGTGTTCTTCAGCGCCGATGGGCGGCGCTTCACCAGCGATCTCGCCAGCGACTTCCTCGCCCATCTGGGCGTGGTATCGGCGATCTGCATCGAGAATGCGGTCAACCGCGCGCGGCTGGTGCGCAGCGGTCTGACGGACTTCCTGACAGGCTTCCACAACCGCCGCTATCTGCAGGCCAGGCTGCGCGAGGAGCTGGCGCGGGCCCAGCGCGCGCGGCAGTCGGTCGTCTGCCTGATGATCGACGTCGATCACTTCAAGCGCATCAATGATCGTTACGGACATCTCGCCGGCGATGCGGTGCTGCGGGAAGTCGCGCAGCGGATCGATGCCGAGATGCGCGTGAGTGACACCGGCGTGCGTTTCGGCGGTGACGAGTTCGCGATCGTGCTGCCGCAAGGCAGCGTCGGCGACGGCGAGCGTGTCGCCGCCCGAGTATTGGAGGCCGTGCGCAGCCAGCCCGTGCCGATCGGAGGCCATGCGATGGAAACGGTGACGCTGTCGATCGGCGTCGCCGCCGCCTCGCCCGATGAGGCGACGCGCGACTACAAGGCTGTTGCGGACCGGCTGATCGCGGAGGCCGATGCGGCGCTCTATCGCGCCAAGAGCGCCGGGCGCGATCGCATCGCTGCGTCCAAGAATATCGTCACGTAACCGCCGTCATCCGCGCCGCCGCAGGAGCGCGATGAAGAGCGGCGCGCCGACGAGGGCCATGATCGCCCCGACCGGAAGCTGAGTTGGGGCCACCACCGTCCGCGCCGCCATGTCGGCGCCGGCCAGGAGCGTGCCGCCGAGCAGAGCCGAGGCCGGCGCGACCACGCGATGGTCGCTGGTGCGGAAGGCGAGCCGCACGATGTGCGGCGTGATGAGCCCGACGAAGCCCACCGTGCCGGCGTTGACCACCGCGACCGCCGTCAATACCGCGCACCCGATGAACACGAAGCTGCGCCACGCCTCCAGTCTCATGCCCACGCTGCGCGCGCGGAGCTCGCCGGCCGCGAGCACATTGAGAGGACGAGCGAGGAGGGCGGCGAAGGCGACCGCGAGCAGCGCCGTGAGCGCGCTCGCCCACGGGTCGACCGCCCATTCCAGATCGCCCGCCAGCCAGAACACCATGCCGCGCAGGCGCGAGGCGTCGGCAACCGACAGCAGCACCGTCACGATGGCGCCGCACGCGCTCGCGAGCACGACGCCCGTCAGGAGCAGCCGCGTCGTACCGCCGCCGCGCGCAAGCAGGTGCACGATCACGACGGCAATCACGGCCCCGGCAACGGCCGACCCCTGGATCGTCAACATCGCGGCGCCCGCCATCATGGCGAGCAGGGCGCCCACCGCCGCGCCGCCGGACACCCCGAGAACGAACGGGTCGGCGAGCGGATTGCGGAACAGGGCCTGCAGCAGCACGCCCGCGAGCGCAAGCAGGCTGCCCACGCCGAATGCGGCCAGCGTGCGCGGCAGCCGCACCGCAAGCGCCACGCTGCGGGCCACGCTGTCGCCGGAGCCCAACAGCGCCGCCAGCACGCGAGCCGGGGAGAGATCCACGCTGCCGACGAGGAGCGAGCCCGCGAACACCGCGGCCGCGAGCAGCACCAGGGCGGCGAGGCCTTTCCAGGCCCCCCCGCTCACGGGGTGGTATGGGGATATCGACTTCAAGTCACAGCCGCCGGGGTAGAAACCGATTAGCCTAAAAGCTGGAGCTTGCCCAATACAACCCGCGCTTGATAAAACCCTCGCATGATCGGAGACGTCATCGACTCGGAGGGCTTTCGCGCGAACGTGGGCATCATCCTGATGCGCGGAGCGGGCGAGGTGTTCCTGGGGCGGCGCGCCGGCGGGCGAGGCTGGCAGTTCCCCCAGGGCGGCATGCGCGTGGGCGAGAGCCTCGAGCAGACCGTCTTTCGCGAGCTCAACGAGGAGATCGGGCTCGAGCAGGCGGACGTCGAGCTGGTCGGGCACACCGCTCGCTGGCTGCGGTATCGGCTCCCGGCCCGCTACGTGCGGCGCAACCAGCAGCCGCTCTGCATCGGCCAGAAGCAGCGCTGGTTCCTGCTGCGGGTGCGGCGTGAGCCGATGAAGTTCGAGTTCGAGCGTACCGACGAGCCGGAATTCGACGAATGGCGGTGGGCGAGCTTCTGGGAGCCGGCGCGCGAGGTCATCTACTTCAAGCGCGCGGTGTACCAACGCGCGCTGCGGGAGCTCGCGCCCCTGGCTTTTCCGGACGGCGCGCCGCCGCTGCCGCAGTGGTGGGACGAGGTCGCGCGCCGCCGGC
>JABBNZ010000146.1 GCA_019352035.1 Pseudomonadota bacterium
GGCGGTCCAGTGGATGTCGCCGCTCGCGTGTTGAATGAGCACGCGTGAGCCTGGACCGGTGAAGTTGCCGTCATGCAGCGAGCAGTCGAGGCGTGTGATCGCATCGTGGGCGATGTCGATCGAGGCGCTCGCCCTGCCGCTGCTCTGCAGCGAGCCGAGCGCGGTCGTGGCGAGCGCGAGCTGCAGATAGCTCGAGTACGCCGCCGGGAATCGCAGGCTCGCGACCCGCACGTGGCCGCTCACGATCTCGGGACGGGCGGACAGCTGCACCACTGCGCGCGCCTGCGCACGCATCAGGTTCCGCTGCACGAGCGCGAGCCGCGACACGATCACCGGGCCGTTGCCGGTTCGCCGCAGCCGGGCATCGAGTGTCAGCGGGTTGGCGCCGAAGTCGAGCAGCACCGGGCCGGCAAGGGCCTGGCCGCGCGAGCCGCTCACGCGCGCATCGAGTCTCAGTATTCCGTTCCGTCGAGCCAGGGTGCCGGAGACTGATGCGGTCACCTGTTGGGCGACGACCGTTCCGGGCGCGTTGCTCAGATTGAGATCGGCGCTGCGCGCCTCGACGCGCACGGTCAGCGCGGGACGATTTCGCAGGGCGACCCGCACCGCCGCATGGCCGGAAACCTGGTATCCGGCGGGCAGGCTCGCCCACGGGCGCACCAGGCGCAGCGCCTGGTCGATGTCGATCCCCGCCGCGCGGACATCGAGGCTCCAGCCACCGGGCTTCAGGAGCCCTGCGATCTGCGCCCGCCCCGACGCCAGCGGGATGCGCGTCACGTCGATCTTCCAGGTATGGCTGCGCCGCTCGAAAGCCACCGACATCGCAGCGGAGAGTGGCCCGAAGGCGCCGGCTCGGGCCGCGAGCCGCCCGGCGGGGCAGGCGAAATCCTGCGGACCCAGAGCCACGCTGCCGCAGCTCAGCCGCAGGTCCTGCAGCGCGGGCGCCGACGGGCTTCGGACCTCAAGGTGCGCTACATGCGCATCGGCGCTCAGGCCCCCGTCCAGGTCCAGCGACAGCTTCACGCCGTCCAAGGTGGCCTGAGGCGATGCGATCTGTCCCGCGGTGAGCACCAGCCGGCTGACGGCCATGGCGGAAGGTCCGGCGGCGAGGCCGGCGAGCGCTGCGCCGAGGGCGGCGGCAGCGTAAACGCGCTTTCGCAACCGCGCTTTCGTATTCAAGCTGTGCGCCCGGAGTGTTGCCGGCGCTCGCCGGAGGGCTCGGGGTTGTGTCCCTCGCGCTTCAGGCGTGCGCGCATTTTCCGCAGCGCCCCCGGGGTGCCCGGCCCGCTCGCCGTGACCATTTCGGCCTCTCGTGTGGTTCTCGGACTTCATTATCCGCCGGACGTTCTCGCCGGGGCAGTCCTCTGAGCATTGCCCGGTGCGCTCGGCCTGTCGCTGTGATCCGCCGGCAAATTCCATTGCGCGCGGTGTGCAGCGCATGTAAGACTCTCGCGCATGGCCCAGAAGCGGGCGTTGATCGTCGATGACTCGAGGTCGGCGCGTCTTTTCCTCGCGCGCATCCTCGAGAGGCACGATATCCAGGTCGACAGCGTCGAGAGCGCCGAGGCGGCTATCGGCTACCTGGCGAGCCGCCGGCCGGACGTCATCTTCATGGACCACATGATGCCGGGCATGGATGGCTTCCAGGCGGTGAAGGCCATCAAGAACGACCTGCGCACCGCTACCATTCCCATCATGATGTACACCTCCCAGGAAGGAGAGGTCTACCTGGGGCAGGCGCGCGCCCTCGGGGCCATCGGCGTGTTGCCGAAGCAGATCAAGCCCGCGGACGTGTCGAAGGTGTTGTACCAGCTTCACCTGATCGTGGACCGCCGCAGCGACGAGCAGACGACCTTCAAGCCGTTGGAGGCGGTCATGCCGCCCGCCGCCCGGGAAGCCGTTGCCAGGCAGACCCGTGGCGCGGCAGCTCCTGCACTGCAGCACGTCCATTCCGCCGGCGCCGATACCCACCCGCGGCAGCCTCATGCGCATGGGGCCGCGTCGGTCTCCATCGTGGGCGGGGGGGCGCCGGAGCCGGACTCGGTCCCCCCGGCGCTTCGCCGCTGGCTGCAGGCCAGTCTCGAGGCCCATACCGACCGGCTCACGGCTGAAATGACCGCGCTGCTGCTGACCGCTCAGCGCCGCTCGCGCGCGTCGATGTGGCTTGCCGGCATAGCCGTCCTGGCATGCGCCGCGGCCCTGGCCGCGACCGCGTTCTGGTGGAGCGCTCACACCCGGTTGCAGACGGCTCGCGCGGAGCTGACGCTGCTGCGCCAGGCCGTCGCTTTGCGCTCGAGCGCCGCGCCAGCGGCCACGCCGGCGTCAAGGGGTCCGGGGGCGGCCGCCGCGGTGCAGACCGTCGCCGCGCAACCGGCGCCGAAGCCGCTCGTGCTCGAGGTTCCGTATGGGGCCGATCCGTTGGGGGGCTCGAGGCTGGAGGTCATCAGGCACATGCTGAATCGCCTCATGGCCGATCACGTGCGGGGCATGGTGCAGATCCGGATTTTTGGCGGAAGATTCTGTCTCAAGGGCGACGCCGTCGACGGCTACGCTCCGGCTCCAGGTAAGACGCCATTTGCCCAGTGCGATGTGGTCGGAAACCCGGCCGATGACGGATTGCCGCCGGCGCAGCGCATGCCGCTCGCGCTCGCGAACCTGATTGCCGGCATCCGCGACTCCACCCATGGGGCGCTGGACGTCGAGACCTCCGTGGGCGATCCTGCGATCCTGAGAAAGCCCTATCCTCCGATCACAGATCAGCTGACGGCAGGCGAATGGAACCGAGCCGGCAAGGCCAACAATCGAGTCGAGATCCTCGTGCGCTGAGCGGCGGCGCGGCCTTGCCCGATGAGGATTTCCGACCGCCGGCGTGGCTGCGCAACCGCCATCTGCAGTCCATGCTGGCCAGCACGGCGGCGAGGCGCGGCCCGATCGCGCGCCGCGCCGCCCCGCTGGTCGCGGCGCAGCGGGAAATGCTCCTCGATTGCGGCGACGGCGTGCGCCTGCAGTGCTTCCACTCCTCGCCCGGCCGCAGCCGCGGCACTCCCGTGGTGCTGGTTCACGGCTGGGAGGGGAGCGCCGAGTCGCTGTACGTCCTCTCGCTCGGTCAGCAGCTCTTTGAGCGCGGATTCGAGGTCCTGAGGCTCAACCTGCGCGATCATGGCGATACCCACCACCTCAACCGGGAGCTCTTCCATTCCTGCCTGCTCCCGGAGGTCGTCGGCGCCATGCGTGCGCTCCAGGGGGCTCTCGGAAGGCGGCCGCTGCGGCTCGTGGGGTTCTCGCTGGGGGGCAACTTCATGCTGCGCGTCGGCGCCCAGGCCCTCGCTGCGGGCCTCGATATCGCGCGCATCATCGCAGTCTCGCCGGTCCTGGACCCGAGCGATACGCTGCGCGCGCTGGAGGGCGGGTTCGCCGGCTATCCGGTCTATTTCGCGCGCAAGTGGTGGCGCTCTCTGCTGAAGAAGCAGGCGGCCTGGCCGGCACATTACGATTTCGCGGGGCTGCGCCGGGTGCGCGATCTGCGGCGCCTGACCGCGGAGCTCATCCAGCGCTTCACGGATTTCAGCAGCCTGGAGGAATATCTCGACGGCTACTCCATCACCGGTGGACGCCTGGCCGGACTCGAGGTGCCGACCACCCTGATCACCTCTCTCGATGATCCCATCATCCCCGCAGGCGCGCTCGAGCGGTTGGCGCGGCCGCCGGCACTGCGCGTCGTGGTGACGCGGTTCGGCGGGCACTGCGGATTCCTCGACCGGCTCACGGGACCCACGTGGGTGGAGCGGCGCATTCTCGCGGAGCTCGATGTCGGCGACGAGCGAGCGGAGCTCGACGCGGTGCTCACCGGCGCCTAGCGGCGTCTGCCATGGTCGTGGCGCCGCTTCTCGTCGAAGTGCACGACCGGCTGTCCCCCCGTGACCGTCATGTCACCGTCCACGACCGCGCCGCGCGCGATCGCAACGGCATGCGCCACGATGTCCGCATGGATCACCGCCGACGCGCCGATCTCCAGCTTGCCGTCGACCACCAGGCGTCCCGTGAAGCGCCCGGAAATGACGGCTGCCGCGGCATGTACCTCGCCTTCCCAATGCGCTGACGCGGTGAGGCTCAGCATGCCCCCGACGCGGCCGTCGCCGCGGATGGCCCCACAGAGAAGCAGCGGTGCCTCGGTCTCGACATCTCCGGTGACCCGGCAGCCCGCCGCGACGAAAGTCGGCGACGGTCCCATCAGGTCCAGCAGTCGGCGCTTCGGCGATTCGGTCATGGCCGGTGATGATAGGAGGAGCGCCGTCGGCGGTGTCGATGACATTCCTGTACCGTGCGGCAGGTCCGATTGCGGTCCCGTGCCACGCTCGGCAGGCGTCCGTCACAACATGACAATTCGCGTCACCCGGCACGGGCGGCTCGATGTCGTATAAGCCGCTGATTCAGAAGACATTATAGATTTGGCACAGGGCTTGCTCCAACAGGCGCAGGCGTCGCCTTCTGCGAGGCGGCGCCGGTCGAATCGCGAACAACTTCCCCGGTGTTCGCTGCACTCATGCGCCGCGTCGCGCCTTCCCCCGCGCGCGGCGCATTCTTTTTCAGCCCTCCTCAACTCAACATGGCCACATCGAGTTTGCCCGAGCGGCGCTCGACGTTGAGTCCGACGGTAGCTCTCGCCCGTACCTCACAGAGCGCGATGAGACCTGCCGCCGTGCGCCCCCGTCGGGGCGGTCCGCGGATGGCGCGCCTCGAACGCCGGGGGGCCGGCCAGCAGGGGCTCGATCTGAGCCTGAAGTGCTGCCGGCCGGCGCCGTCGATCCTGACGGCTATCTTGAGCGTCAACGTAGCGGGGGCGTAATGCGACCAAGGAACACCGGGTACCTTCCCGCGTCATAATGCGGACGGTGCAGCCGAGGGACAGGCCATGATGGACGGTTCCCCGCCCAGCTCGCCCATGCCGGAGGCGTACGCTGGGACATCGCAAATCGAGACCGGCCGCAGCTCCGCGAACTCGCGGTGCAGCGGGCCGAAGCCGCCGACATCGAGTCTGCCGTGGAGCGTCGTGATGAGGGGCACGGGACAAGGCCGCGCGAGCGGGAGATGAACGCTGTCGATATGCCAATGAATCACATCGAAGACATCAGCGCGCGCGAGCACGGCCTGCGTGAGGAGCTGCAGCGCGACGGCGGCTGCCGGCGCGCGCTCCGTGCCCCCGTAGGGCTTCGACGGGACGCTCTCGAAGAGTGGCGCCACCCGGGCGATGTGCACGGCCGTCCTCGATTGCCGCAATGCCGCCTCGACGGCAAAACGCATACCCATCGCGGAGCGAAGACATGAGCATACCCGCTGCCTCGCCAGACCCGGTCCGGGATCCGCGGTGGGAGAGCCGCGCCGCCGCGCGTGAGCTCACCGTGTCAGGAAGGGAAGCCGTGCGCGCGGTGACGCTGACCAATGGAATGCGCGTGATCGTCTGGCCCGTGCGCAACATCCCGAACATCGCGCTCTACAACTGGGTTCGCGCCGGCAGCCGCAACGAGGTGCCCGGCAGCACCGGCCTCGCGCACTTCTTCGAGCACATGATGTTCAACGGCACGAGCCGCCATCCGCCCGGAGAATTCGACCGGCTGATGGAGGCCGAGGGCGGCGCCAACAATGCCTTTACCAGCGACGATGTCACCGTGTACCAGGACTGGTTCCCGACGGGCGCCCTCGAGCGCGTGCTCGACCTGGAGGCGGACCGGGTGGCGCATCTCGCTTTCACGCCCGAGGTCATCGAGAGCGAGCGCGGCGTGGTCGCCTCCGAGCGGCGTCTGCGCGTCGAGGACAACAGCCACGGCATGCTCGCGGAGCAGGTTCAGGCGGCCGCCTTCGTCGCGCACCCATACCGCTTTCCGACGATCGGCTGGCCCGCCGACATCCAGTCCTGGCGGCTGGAAGACCTGCAGGCCTTCTACCGCACCTACTACGCGCCCAACAATCTGACACTCGCGCTGGCCGGAGACGTGGACCCGGAGCGCGCCTTCGAGCTCGCGCGCCGCTATTTCGAGCCCATCCCCGCCCAGGTGCCGCCGCCGCCCGTGAGAGCGGTGGAGCCGGAGCAGCTCTGCGAGCGGCGTGTATTGATCCGGCGCAAGGCGCAGACGCCGCTCCTGCAGTGCGTGTACAAGGCGCCGCGCGCAGCCGATCCGCGCGCGCCCGCGGTGAGCCTGCTGCTGTCCGCCCTGGTGGAAGGGGACGCGTCGCGGCTGCACCGCTCGCTCGTGGAAGACCGGCGGCTCGCGATCGAGGTGGGCGGGCACTGGCAGGAAGGATTCGATCCCGGGCTGCTCTGGCTTTCGCTGGCGCTGCCCGAGGGCGCGGACCCGGAGGAGGCGCGCGAGGCGCTGGATGCGGAGCTCGCGGCAGTGGCCGCCGACGGCATCACCGAGGCGGAGCTCGAGCGGGCGCGCAACCTGACCACCGTGGAGACCGCGGCAATCTGCGCCGGCGCATCGAACAGCTTCGACCAGTCCCC
>JABBNZ010000147.1:0-735 GCA_019352035.1 Pseudomonadota bacterium
CCTCGGGCCTGGCGCGCGCCACCGGTGTGAAGCACGGCGCCTTCGAGCGCTCCCAGAACTCGTCCATCAGAACTGCACGCGCTTGGTGAAGCCGTTGTCCGCCACGATGTTGGAGCCCGTGATGAGGCTGCCGGCGGGACTCGCCACGAAAGCGACGATGCGTGCCACCTCTTCCGGAGTGCCCATCCGCCCGCAGGGTATCTGCTTGAGCGCGTAGTCGAAGAGCTTCGGCATCGTGCCCTTGATGAGCTCCCACGCACCGCCCTCGAAGTAGATCGGGCCCGGCGAGACGGAGTTCACGCGCACGCCCTTCCTGCCCACGTGTTGCGAGAGCTGCTTCGAGTAGGTAATGAGCGCGGCCTTCATCGCATTGAAGGCCTGCGGCACGCCGAAGGTCTCGAGCGCATTGGTGGAGGAGAGTATGACGATGGAGCCGGACCCGGACTTCTCGAGATGCGGCATCAGCGTCTCGCAGCCCCGAACCGTGTGCATTACGTCGACTTCGAAGTTACGCGTCCAGTTCTTCTCGCTATCGAAGCCGCCGCCCGCGCTCACGTTCGGGATGAAGATGTCGCAGCCGCCGAGCGCCTGCGCGGAGCGCTCGAGCCATGCCTTGTAGGCATCACCCTCGCGCACGTTGACGGCTTCGCCGATGACGTTGACCCCGCGCTGCTCGAGCGCGCGCACGGTCGACTCGACTTCCTCCGCCGTGCGCGAGCAGAGGGCGATGTCCGC
>JABBNZ010000147.1:745-3619 GCA_019352035.1 Pseudomonadota bacterium
CGACGATGGCACGGCCGATGCCCTTGGTGGCGCCGGTGACGATTGCTTTCTTTCCCCTGAGACCCAGGTCCATCGCGCTCTCCTTCGAGTGCTGTTAGCGGCGGGCCGCTCACGCGGGATTACGCCCCCGGCAGGCCGTGTGCCGGCCGGGCGGTGCAGGGGCCGCGCAGGCCCTTTCCCGGGGATTATAGGCGGCAGCCGCCAAAATACAATCAGGCGTGACTGTTTTTTTCTAGCCGCGATGAGGCACACTTCCGCCGGCCGGGTGCGCCGGCGCGGCGCCCGCGGCCGCCGCGGTGAGGCTCGCATTGATCTCGCGCGGCATGGGATTGCGCCGCAGCGTCAGCCCGCCGTTCACCTGGAGCGTCTCGCCCGTCATGAAGCATTCCTGCCCGGCAAGCCACAGCGCCGCGTCCGCAACATCCCTCACGGTGCCGATGCGCCCGAGCGGGTATTCCCGGACGAACGCCTCCTCGAGGCCCGGCATCGCCACCTCGCGGGAGGTCATGGGCGTCGCGGTAAGACCCGGCGCGATGCAGTTGATGCGCACGCCCCGCGAGCCGAACTCATTGGCGAAGCAGCGCGCGAGCGCCTCGGCGCCCGCCTTCGTTCCGATGTACGCGGCGTGGTGGAAGAGGAGCGCCCGCACGGAAGCGGAGGAGGTGAGCAGGATCGAGCCGCCGCCGCCGCGGGCCATGGCCTCGCAGAAGACCTGCAGGAAGAAATACGAGCCCTTGAAGTGCAGATCCATCAGCCGATCGATCTGCTCCTCGGTGGTCTCGAGGAGCTTGGCGATGAGGCCGAGACCCGTGCAATTCACCGCCACGTCGATCCGGCCGAAGGCCTCCGTGGCGCAGCGCGCGAGCGCCCGCACGTCCTCCTTGCGCGTGATGTCGCAGAGCGCGAACCGGCCGTCGATCTCGGCGGCGATCTCGCGCAGCGGCGCCTCGTGCCGTCCGCCGACGACGACCCGGGCGCCCTCCTCCGCGAAACGCCTGGCGATCGCCTGGCCCATGTTGTCCCGGCCGGCCGCGCCGAGCACGACGGCCACCTTGTCAGCGAGACGCTTCATCACCGCAAGCCCCCCGGATGATTCGCCGCCGCCGGCCGGCGCTCGACGAGGTTGGTGCTGCGGCAGGTGAACACTGTCTCCTCCCGCTGGTTGAGCAACGTGTATTCGAACAGCACGACCCCGCGGCGAGGGTCCTTCTGCGACGGACGCTTGCTGAGGCATCGCGCCCGCGCCCGTAATCCGTCTCCAGGACGGACCGGATGGGGAAAACGCACATCGTCCCAGGCGACACCGCAGATCCAGGCGACGTCGCCGCAGATGCGGTGATCGAGCTGCCGCCAGACGGCCATGGTGAAGATGCCCGAGGCGATGAGGCCGCCGAAGATCGAGCCGGCGGCGGCCTGCGGGTCGGCATGGAAGTACTGCGGATCGTAACGGCGCGCGAACTCGAGCAATTCGGCCTCGCTGACTTCGCGGGCCTCCGACAGCCGCTCCTCACCCTCGGTCAAGTCCTCGAAGTAGCGCATACCGAAGCGATGTCTGCTGCGCCGCCGGTCCGGTCACTGCACCGTGAGCGCATTGTCGATCATGAGCTCGGCGCCGTTGACGAACCGCGATTCGTCCGAGGCGAGGTACACCACCAGATGGGCGACATCCTCGGGCCTTCCGAGCCCCCAGGGCGCGGCCTGGTAATCCTGCATCTTCATTCCGAGGGCTGCATTGGCCTGCTCCACCATCGGGGTTTCGATGGCTCCGGCGTGTATGGAATTGCAGCGGATGCCGTACTTGTTCATCTGGCAATGCACCGCGATCGATTTCGTCATCGCGCGCACCGCCCCCTTCGCGGCGCCGTAGGCGAAGAACACGGGATAGCCAAGGTGCGAGGCGACGGACGACATGTTGATGATCGACCCGCCGCCGCAGTCCCGCATCGCCGGAATCGCGGCCTTGCAGCCGAGGAAGACCCCTTCGGACATGACCGCATTGGCGAAGCGGAATTGCTCGAGGGTGGTCGTCTCGGGCGTGGCGATCACGACCACGCCGGCGTTGTTGACGAGAATGTTCAGCGCCCCGAAGCGGCGCATGCACTCGGCCGTCGCCTCCTCCCAACGGCGCTCGTCGCGCACGTCATGGACCATGAAGGCGGCGCAGCCGGCGCGCAGGCTGTTGAGTTGCGCGGCAACCTCCGCCCCGGCGGCTTCGTTCACATCCGTCAGCAGCACGCGGGCGCCTTCCTCGACCATGGCGCGGGCATCCGCGCGGCCGAGGCCGGAGGCGGCGCCAGTGACGAGAGCGACTTTGTCGGCCAGTCGGTTCATGATTGACTAGAATCCGCAAGGCCCGGATGGGCGTGAGGTCACGCTACCAGTCAGCTCATCCTGTTTCAATCAGCTTTGACTTTTTTTTGCGCGACGCGCATGCTGACACAATTAGGGAAAACTCCGTGAGTACGCAACGCTCCTCGACACTCCCCAAGTCCTCCCCTGAAGAAGCCGAAGAATCCGGGTGGCAGGCGCAGAAGAGCGCGAACACACGGACCCAGATCACCGAGGCGGCGATCCGCTGCTTCGTGGAGTACGGCTATTCTCAGACCACGACCACGCTCATCGCGGAGAAGGCGGGACTGTCGCGCGGCGCGATGCTGCACCACTTCCCCTCGAAGCTGGCCGTCGTCAGCGCCGCCGTGGAGCATCTTCACGCGAAGCGACTGAAGGCGTTCCGCAAGGCGGTGAGCAAGCCGGCCGCGGGCCGCGATCACCTGCGCCACAGCCTGGATGCTTATTGGGCACACGTCCGTCATCCGATGTTCGTGGCCTTCTTCGAGCTGGCCGTCGCGGCGCGCACCGATAAGGAGCTGGCGG
>JABBNZ010000147.1:3629-5953 GCA_019352035.1 Pseudomonadota bacterium
GGCGGCGATTCTGCGGCCCGCCCAGGAAGCCTTCGAGCGCGAATGGTACGACGCGGCCGTCGAGGTGTTCCCGGAATGGAAGGGGCGCGGCGAGAAATTCGATCTCGCGCTCGACCTCGTCCACTACGTGCTCGAGGGCATGGCCGTCAGCTTTCTCACACACAAGGAATCCGAGCGCGACAAGCGCGTGCTCGAGTACGTCGACGACAAGATCCACGAGCTCGCCGGGCTCGCCGCGCGCGCGGCGAAATCCTAGGAACAGTTGCGCGCAGGGAAGTCTTCGGCCTGTCTCCGCCGCGCACCGTGGACCCGCAATCCCTGATCTATCCCCTCCAATCTCCCCCTGCAGCCGGGGACGCGCTGCAGGTCGTCCCCGGTGTGCTGTGGCTCAGAATGCCGCTGCCGATGCCGCCCGGTCATATCAATGTCTGGGCGCTGGAGGACGGAGATACCTGGACACTTGTCGATACGGGCATGCAGACGACCGAGACTGCGGCCGCGTGGCAGAGCGCCTTTTCCGGTCCGCTTCTTGGCCGACCGGTCGGACGCGTGATCTGTACGCACATGCATCCCGATCACATCGGCATGGCCGGATGGCTGACCCGTCGCTTCGATCGTCAGCTCTGGATCACCCGGCTCGAGTACCTCACCTGCCGCATGCTCGCGGCAGACACGGGACGGGAGCCGCCCGCGGATGCGGTGCGCTTCTACCGGGCGGCCGGGTGGGACGAGGATGCGATCGAAGATTACAAGGCGCGCTTCGGCGGCTTCGGCAAGCACATCTACCCGCTGCCGGACAGCTTCCGGCGGATCATCGACGGGGAGGAGATCGCGATCGGGGGCCGCATCTGGCGAGCCGTCATCGGACGCGGCCACTCCCCGGAGCATCTGTGCCTGCATTGCCCGCAGCTCGGCCTCATGATCTCAGGGGATCAGGTTCTCCCGCGGATCACCTCCAACGTATCCGTGTTCCCCACGGAGCCGCAAGCCGACCCGCTCGCCGACTGGCTCACCTCCATCCGCGAGATCAGCCGCCGCCTTCCCGACGATGTTCTGGTGCTGCCCTCGCACAACGAGCCATTCCAGGGGTTGCATGCGCGTCTTGAGCAGCTCAGCGCGCGACATGAGCAGATGCTCGGCCGCCTGCGAGATGCGCTCCGTGAGCCCAAGCGCGCGATCGATGTATTCGATGTCCTCTTCCGCCGACGCGTGGGCCTGAGTGTCCTCTCCCTCGCCACGGGCGAAGCGCTCGCGCACCTCAACTGCCTGATCTACCGAAATCGGGTGGCGCGCACGCTCGATGCAGAGGGGATTGCCTGGTATCGGAGCGCGTAAGCGTCAAAACCCTCTCTGTTGGATACCGTGCGCCGCCTGCTGAAGCGCCTCCCGGAAATCCGGATGGGCAATGGCCGCGAGGCGGCGAGCGCGCTCGGCAAGGGATTGGCCTCTGAGCTCCGCGGCGCCGAATTCCGTGACGATGACATCGACATCGCTGCGCGCCGTCGTGACGGGCCCCGAGAGGCGGGCCGTGATGCGGCTGACCTGGCCGCCCCGCGCCGTCGCCGGCAGCGCGATGATGGAGCGGCCTCCCGGCGAGCACGCCCCGGCGCGTACGAAATCCACCTGACCGCCGGTGGCGCCCAGATACTGCGAGCCGCTCTGCTCGGCATTCACCTGCCCGGCAAGATCGACCTCGATCGCGGAGTTCACGGTGACGAGGTGCGGCAACCGGGAGAGCACCCCCGACCCATGCGTGTAGGAGGCGTTGCGCAGTCCGATTGCGGGGTTGCGATCGGCGAAGGCAAACAACCGCCGGGTGCCGTTCAGGGCGCCGGTGATGGAGACTCCGCGGTCGATCGGCTTGCGCGCATTGGTGATCACCCCGGCCTCGATCAGATCGACGACCGTATCGCCCATCATGCCGGAATGGATGCCGAGATCCCGCCGGTCGTGCAGGAGCCGCAGCATCGCATCCGGCACCGCGCCGATACCCACCTGGAGGGTGGCGCCATCACCAACGTATCCAGCAACGATCCGCGCGATCGCCAGGTCGATATCGTCAGGTTGCGGCGCCGCCAACTCGACCGGATCGCGATCGACCCGGACAGCGCAGTCGATTCGCGCGGCCGGCAACACGGAATCCCCCAGCGTGAAGGGCACGCGCTCGTTCACCTCGGCGATGACCACCCTCGCCTTTTGCACAGCGGCCTCGATGAAGTCGCTGATCAGCCCGAAGCTGTGACGGCCATTCACGAGGCGCAATGCGATAAGGCGCCATCCGGCTTCGAAAAAAAAGCGGAAGCTGGCGCGTTATGCACCGCGCT
>JABBNZ010000147.1:5963-6494 GCA_019352035.1 Pseudomonadota bacterium
CCCTGCTCGATCATCGGCCCCACCTGGCTCAAGTGACACGGCACGATGGCAAGGCGGTGCGCCTGCGCAAGGCTGCGCAGCGACCCGATCGCACCAATGCTGGAGATCGCAATCTTCTGCGCGGCCGCTGCATCCAGCACCCCGGAGAAGCTGGTGGCCGCGAACGCTGTCAGGGGACCGATCCCGGCCGCCTGCGCGATCAACTCCTCGATGAGGCTCGTCGGCTCACCGCATGCGTGGCCCCAGACGACCCGGTCGCCGGACCGCAGAAACCGGCTCAAATCCAGGCGGGACGCTTCCGTCAAGATCGTCATCTAAGGGGGAAGCCGGGCGCACGACCTCAGTGCCGGCGCCAATCATAGCGTGTAGAGCGGCGTTTACCGCAAAACCCGCGAAACGCGGGACAGAGTGGCAACTGTCCGCGAGATCCTGCTTACCGACCAAGTATCTTCGTTGAGCGGCCGCAACACGCCCGCTCCTCGGCACTCAGGCCGAGACCGACCTGCAGCACCATAGAGATCAAACAACCCC
>JABBNZ010000148.1:0-3227 GCA_019352035.1 Pseudomonadota bacterium
CGGCGTGGCGGCCAGCCGCCGCCCTTCGGCCGCCTGCGCCCGCTGCGGGAGACAGACACCCGCCGCAAGAACCCACGTGCCGAGAAAGACCCACAGCAATTTGGAATTTACTTTCATAGTGTGGAGTATTTTTCCACAACCGGCGCGGGCGCGAAAGCCACCGCAGAAGGTGGCACCGTGAAAAGCGAGCGGGGAAATCGACTTCGTCGTACCGAGAAACGGCAAAGGCGACGGGATCTCCTTCGCGCAGCGCACCGTCATCCCGCAACTTCCAGGTCCACCTGAACGCGGGCGCAGAGGAAGCCGAATGGGCGGGCCACGGAGCCCGCATCAGGCTCGCACCACATCTGCCGCCAGGTGCCTGATTCAACGGCTATTTGCCGCCGACGAATCAAGCACCGTCACGCACCGCTTTGACGAAGATCGCAAGGGCGGCCGCAGCCCGGCGCGGACTCGGGGCACCACTGGCCCATGAGCTTCCCCGCCCATCCCGCCTCTGCCTATCTCAAGGCGTGACCAGCGCCTTGATCGCGCAGCGCGGCTCAGCTACCGGGTCCTTGCGCCGGCAACTCGGGGCAAGCGCACCGTAAATGCCGTCTCCGTCTCGTCCGAGCGCACAGCAATATCCCCGCCCTGCGCGCGCGCGATTTGGCGGGCTATGTACAAGCCGAGCCCGAGGCTCGCGTCACCTTCCGCGCGGCCGCTATCGCGGTTACCGCGAACAAGCGGTTCGAATATACGTCCGATCAGGGACTCGTCGATCTTGGGACCCCGGTTCCGTACGCTGAACTCAACCTCTGCGGGTCTTCCTTCGAGCAGCACTCGCACCGGCCCGAGGGGCGATCCGTACTTCAGCGCGTTCAAGACGAGATTGCCGAGCAGCTGATGCAGGCGGTGCGGATCCCACGTTCCTTTGGCATCTCCGGCGGCTTGGAACTCTATCTCTCGATCTGGATGACCGGCTCGCAACTGTTCAAGCGCCTCGCCAAACAGTTGCGTCAGGTCGCACTCGACCGGAGCGATGGACAGGCCAAGCCCCAGATTGGCCCGGTTGAAGTCGACGAGATCATCGAGAAGTGCCTTCAATTGCGCGCTGCTCCTGGAGATCCGCGTGGCGATGGCGGAAACCTCCTCTCCGCTATCGAGCATCCCCAGGGAGGTGACTGACATGTGGATGACATGGAGCGGACTGCGCATGTCGTGTCCGACCGCTCCGAGCATCAGATTGCGCTCTTCGGTCAGCCTAAGGCTGAAGAATGCCACTGATTCCGCAATTGCCTGATCGATGGCTTCGTTGAAGCGCATCATGTCTTCGGCGTTGGTCGTTCCAGGCTTACATGCTTGCGTCCAGAGATGCAGAACCCCGGCGCGGAGTGCTCGGTATTCAGCCACCAACTGCTTGATATCGAAACCCCATTTCGCTCGCAGGGAGCCATGGATCTCCGCGGCCGTCTCGGGAGCATCCGCAATCTCGGGCGCCCGGCCCAGCGACTTCTGGTGCTGCTCGTCCGCGGACTGAAACGTCCGAAGATCCTTGATCACCGTGCGCAGGATCTCCTCGGCATGATCCCGTAACAAGACCGCATCGAGATTTTTCCCTCCGGGCCATTGAGCGCGGGCGACGCTGTCCCAGGTGGCCAGGATGGCTTTCATATCCCTCGCAATGAAATCCGACAATCGCACCGTGCCTGTCGGCACCGGGGTCGTCGCCTTCCGTTGTGATCGACGGGCCCTCAACTGGAGCTTCCGGCCGTCACCGCGAGGATGCCTTCGATCTGCGCATAGTGCACCGGCTTCACCAGCTGATGGTCGAATCCCGCTTCCCGGGCATGCTGCATGTCTGAGTCCCGTCCGTACCCCGTCACCGCGACCAGCAACACATTGCGGAGAGCCGGATCTTCGCGAATCCGCTTCGCCACCAAAAAGCCGTCGACGACGGGCAGGCCGATGTCGAGCAGCGCGACATCGGGCGCGAATTCGCGCACCAATCTCAGAGCGCTCGCCCCGTCATACGCCAGCAGGACATGGTGACCCGAGGTCTCCAATAGCATCCCGAGGCTCTGGGCCGCATCGACGTTGTCATCGACCACCAGTACTTTGAGCGGATGGGCCGGCGCGAGCACTTCTTCGGCGCACACGACAGCCGGCTCATCCGGGGATGACGGCACAGCGGGTTCATCCTGGGATGACAGCAAGGGAAATTTGACGACGAACTCGCTCCCCTGTCCCGGCGTGCTGTGCGCCTCGACTCGTCCTCCATGCAAGGTGACCAGCGATTGCACGAGCGAGAGCCCGATGCCGAGCCCCCCTTGCGCCCGTTCGAGCGATCGATCCGCCTGCATGAACAAGTCGAATATGCGGGGAAGAATCTCCGGGTCGATCCCGACGCCGTTGTCACGGATACGCAGCACCGCCTCATCGTGCTCTTTCTGCAACGTGACCCTGATCTGCCCCGCGAGATCGGTATATTTGCCCGCATTATTGAGAATGTTCACGGCGATCTGCTCCAGCCGCACGGCATCGCCCTGCACCCGTACGGGCTCGACCGGCAAAGACTCCGTGAGCCGCTGTCCCTTCTGGTCCACCTGTGGCCGTGCGCCTTCCACTGCGCGATGGACGATCTCCCGCAGGTCCACGGGTTCCAGTTGCAGTCGGATGCGCCCGGTGGAAATCCGGGACACTTCCAGCAAGTCATCGACGAGACGGGCCAGTTGCGACACCTGTCGTTCGATCATTCGCTGCGCTTCGACCTGTATCGAATTGCGGTCCCGCTGCAACCGCAGCAAGTGTGCGGCATTGAGAATGGAGGCAAGCGGATTACGCAGCTCGTGCGACAACATGGCCAGGAACTCATCCTTGCGGCGGTTCAGGTCGGCCAGCGACCTTGCTTGTTCCTGCGTCTTTTCCTCGAGGCGGCTGCGCTCGGTGATGTCATGGATGTTGCACTGGATCACCGGTTGCCGATCTTCCTGATACAACGTGGCGACGACTTCGACTTCGATCCGGCGTCCGTCCCTGCTGCGCAGCGGCAGGTGCTCGTAACGAACGAAGCCCTCCTCCTGCACCTCGTGCACCATCGCGCGGCTGGCCTGAGCGTCCTGTATCAGTCCGATTTGCCACAATTCCTTCCCCACCAGTTCGGCGCTCGAATAGCCCAGCATCTGCGCTATGTACGGATTGGCTTCGGTGATCTGCGCCGTGACGACGTCGAGAATCAGAATGCCATC
>JABBNZ010000148.1:3783-6481 GCA_019352035.1 Pseudomonadota bacterium
GAGGGCGGCGATCATTCGATACAGCGATTCGCGGAAGTCAGCGCGAAACCCCGGCGCGAGCGCCATCTCGAAGCCGACCAGCGAGTCGATGACCAGACGTTTGCAGCCGATCTCGCGGACCGCGTTGACAATCTCGTGTACCGTCTCATCGACGGAGAGGTCGAGCGGCCGCAGATAAATGATCCTGAGTTTGCCTTCGCGCTGCGGGGTGTCGAAGTCGAAGCCGAACCTGGCGGCCCGCTCGGTGTACTCCGAGGGGATTTCCTCGAAGACCGTCACGACGCCAGGCTCGCCCCGCCGTAATCCTTCCGCGATGAACTGCGAGCCGAGCACCGACTTCCCCGATCCCGACGGCCCGGCGAACAAGAGGCTGTCCCCTTCCGGGATCCCCCCGCCCATCAGCTCATCGAGCCCGCGGATACCCGTGGACACACGGCGCTTGCCTTTGACGTGACGTGCGCCCTGGGTCAGGCCAAAGGTGCGGGGGAAGCAATGCACACCATGCTCGGTGATTCGAAAGGTATGCAGTCCCGGCACCGATTCCTGCCCTCGCAGCTTCATGATCTGCAGTTTCCGTACGATCGAGTTACGCTCGACGGTCTGATACAACCAGAAGAGGCCATCGGCCACCGTGAATACGGGGTTGTCGCGCAGCTCGTCCTCGACGTACTCACCGATGAGAAAGGTCGTCGCCTGCCAGCTCGTCAGATGGAGCGCCAGGCGTTGAACGAAGCCCTGCAGCTCCATTTCATTGGCGATCCCCTGCGCCCTGCGCGCGACGGTGCGGAACGAATCCACGACGACGATGCGCGCATGTGACGACTCGACTTCCTTGACGATGCGATCGAGGACCTCGCCGAGATCATTCTCCAGAACGGTCTGGCTCAGATTGATGAAGCGCAGCGCGCCATTTATCCGGGCATGGTCGAAGAAGGTGAATTGCTGCTGGTAGCGCAGCATCTTGATGGCCGGCTCGCCCAGAACCGTGAAGTAGAGTGCGGGCCGCTCCGGGGTGGCATTCGCAAACACGATCTGATGGGCGAGGGTGGTTTTACCGCATCCGGGCGCCCCGGCAATGATATTGAACGAGTATTCCGGCAGCCCGCCGCCCAGGATCTCATCCAGACCGGGCACGCCGGTCGTCAGGCGCCTGATCGTCACACGAGCTGTGGCGCGGGGCGCGGGCCGACCTGATTTTCGCGTACTCATTCGCAGCCTCGTCTAACGCTATTCTTCAGGTGAAGTTTCAGGACAAGCCTCGCGCACCAGGCGGCGCGTGAGCGGTTCCCCGATGAAGGTGACCAGCAGCTCGAGCAGCTGGGCTGTGATGGCGATAGCTGCCTCCTGCCACACCGTGTCGTCCTGAGGGAAACTCCGATCGATACCCTCGACACGCCCCTCCGCGCCGACTTTGGCCCCTTGAAGCACGGGCAGCTCTGCGCTGGCCAACACGAGTGCCCGACGCAGAAGCGATGCAAAGCCGTCCGTGCCGGCGAACCGCGTTAGGGCGAGCCGCAGGTTCTCGTTCACGAACTCCGCAGCCGGTGTGTCGGAGCCCGACGCAGGTTGGCTCGCGGCCAGTAACGCTCGCGCGAGAGCGTGCATCGATGGGGACGGCGTACTCACCCGAATCGCAACTCCGACACTGAATAATGCGCCCCTGTAGCGGCCGCGGGAATGGCGCCCGCGGTCGCGCCGACGCCAATTATCGTCTCGTTGCCTTCGACGAGGATGATGGGGGACATGAGGCCATCCCACTTGAGGTTCCGGCCCATCCTCGGCTCCGCACTCGGCCGCCGCAATGCGAACTAGTGCATACCAGGTGAAATTCCCGCAGGCCCCGGGGGCTGCGTCTGAGCCGAGAGAGCACCCGTTAGAGTAGCACCTACATCGCCACGCTGTACGGGAATCAGCGATTCGACCGATCCGCGCGCCATCCTGGCATCGGGTGGTCCGTATGAGCGCATTCTCCCGTTCGTACGTTCGTACGTTCGTACACCCGGTGGCCGTGAAAGGCGTCAGGAAGCGCGGGAGGGCGGCTGTGCCGGAAATTTCCCCGATCAGTCAACTGCAGGTGACATGATTCGTTTTGTCGCTGCATTGAGCAGCGGAAAGCTCTTGTCAAGAACAATGCTCGCGCAGGCGGTCAGGAACGAGACAGGACGCCGTCATGGCAACCGTGCCCCCCAGTCTGTGACCAACTGGCTTTTAATTTTCTATTTCGATCGAGGACGACTCACTGAGGCAGATCTGTCACGCGAGCCTGTAGCGAGCGCAAGGTCTGACTGCCAACTTCCTGGTGCCGCTGTCCAACTCATCGAGGTACTTGTCCGCCCGGGCCTCGCCCCACTGCTCGAAAGAGTTTTGCCAGATGTCGATGAGGTCGCTCTCGGCTGACCCGTGGACATGGATGCTGCGCATCACGAGTCGGATTTTGCGCCGCCCCGGGCCTTCGATTTAATCTTGCGCGTATCCAATTCGCCGACGTCACCGCTACGCTCGCCGTCGAGCAACGCCTTGCGAAGGCCCTCTATCTGGTGCTCGCGCTCCTCGAGAAGGCGTAGGCTGGCGCGGATAACTTCACTCGCGGACCCGTAGCGCCCACTGGCGAGCTGCTGGTCGATGAAGCTCTCGAAGTGGTCGCCGAGACTGATGCTGGCGGTCTTGCTCATGTAGGGCCTCCGATGGATTACTATTT
>JABBNZ010000149.1 GCA_019352035.1 Pseudomonadota bacterium
GTGAGCTCTCGCTCAACGTGGGCCAACGCCTGTCCCGCCACGGTTACTTTGTCTTCCACGTACCCCGACTTGGCCGCAACTACAATCGCGAGAAAGTTGTCGCAGAAGCGGAGCCAACTTTCTGGTTCCAGTTCGCGGGGGAGCTGCCCCGATTCAATACGGTCGCGAAAAAACGACTCTATTTGTCGCTTGGCCTCAACTTCTGGCCATCGCTGAGCTGCAATCTCCTCGACGACCGCGTCGTACCCAGCAATCAGCGCGTCCAGTTGCTCGACCGCTGCCTTTAGCTGTGCGGCCAGCCGGAGTCGACGCCAGTCGACCTTGCCACCCTTGTATGCGAGAGCGTGGGTGGTACAGGACCAAGCATGTTCAAATGCTGTGCGTACTTGGATCTCAAAACAGACGTTCAAGACATTCTCAGAAGCTTCGCGCATTGAGCTCGGTGTCAGCCTCCCGATAAATCTCGTGGCGTCAAATCTAAAGACGGTCGGGTCCTTTTGTGATGTCCCTCTGCTCTTTAGTTCAACGCAAGCAAATCGCTGACATAGATGCTGAACAGTCGGAGCGTCGTGCCCAGGTGTTGGAACAACGAGGCAGCAAGCGTAGAGATCGTCCAGAGAGGACCAAGATGGGTAACGACCCGTCTCAATCTTTTCGGCGATCGATTTGGTATTTTTTAGTCTTCCAATGAATGCGAATCCATTATCATCTGCATATGCTCTGAGAATGTCTTTGACCGCGCCTTCAACGACGGCCAGATAGGGCTTCACGTCCGCGTGCTTTCGTAATATTGCAGATGGGACAGTCACTGAAGTCGGCCGCTGATTACAAGCTGCAATATTTCGATTCGCGTGGTCCGGGGACCCGTGTCATTTGACGCGGATCGTGCGGCGTCGTAGTAGGCGACGTAGGCTTGCGAAGCTTGCCGAGTTGCCTCGCCTTCAACGGACTCTATGAAAATCAAGAGTCTTTCGGCAATCTGCGTAGGAGGTGGTAAGGCTTCCTGCTGGAGTAGACGATCAACTGCGCCGAATAGAGAGTAGAAGTCCGCCTGATTTCGAAATCTGGTTCCGGTGATGAGTCGAGGGTCGGGAACACTCTCGAGGATCTTTTGGATTGCAGTTACAGTCGCCCTGAATCGATCTTCGAGCCCACCTCTCAAGTCCCACTCGGTGTCTCGCTTGGTAAACTCCTCGTCAAGGTTATCCTGGGAGAATCCGCGTGGGCCCAATTCAAGGAGTAGAAGCAGGAGAGCCGTAAATTCAGTGTCCTTCATTTGCTTTCTTGACTGTTCCGCAAACCTTGGAAATCCTCGCGGTAAGGCATCGGATATCCACGCGGTAAGCTGTTCGGATGTCGTAATGAACAGTCCGTCTAGACGCGCGTGACGGAGTTCTTGTGCGCTTAGCTTGGCGACGTTTCTGTTGATTCGATCAAATATAGCGGTAATGACGTTGGGGTCTTCGGCAGGAACATACTCCAGCAGAAACTGGTATGACCATACTTCGCGCTTTATGGTATCGGAGAGCTTGTCGAAGTAAATTCCACGGAGTTGCTGAAGTTCGGATTTATCACCAACGGGAAAGACTGAAGACGTAAACTCAAATAACGTGGTGAGTCGTTGCTTCCCGTCCACGACGTGATACATTGATCGTCCGGTGGGAGTAATCTCCTCGTAAAGGAAGATGGCGGGCGCAGGATAGTTGAGTAGCACCGTATCAACAAAATAGTCCTTGAAGCTTTGGTTCCAGACGCTACGCCGCTGATACGGCGGATCCATATCTAGCAGATCTCGCGAATGCAAGTCGTGAAACCAACTTAGAGTCTGGAAGTTGAGTCTACGGTTCATGTGCCTAGCCATAACTTGCGTATGTGAGTGAATGCAGGTACGGATGGGTCGCGCTGTTTGGAGATGTCTCTGCAACGCTGAGGAGGGGCAGGCCGCCGACCATCAGCCTAAGCGCGCCGATGAGGTGCGAGGTCTCGTGCCGCCTCGGGCGATCAGTGGTTCTGCAGTTATTGGCTGGACCCTCGCGACGCCCAGTGTACCGCACCAGAGCGGTCCGGTGGCCGCGTGTTGGCGTCTTGCGCGCTACAGTCCGGCGCGGGCCCGAGGTTGCGCGCAGCTCACCGCCCAGGACCTCACCGATGTCGCCGCGCCTCTGGGCGTACAAGCTTACGTGACAGCCATCCAAGGCGCCGTTCCGTAGCCTTTCGTGGGCGTAGCAATTGCCATGTTCCGTCGATCTTGGCGTCGGACGGGTGGCTTGACGGGCGTTCGCGGGTAGTACAAAGCCTCATTCACCGGTTGTTTTTGTTAGCCTGCTAAGGCACGAAGCGAGGTATCCACGCTTACCCAGCATTGTCCAGTCGCAGTCAGCTCTTATAGCTACGGTAGGTAGTTAGGGGGCCAGATTCACTCGCGGGCTCCTGTTCCCTTGGCCCCCCGCAGCACCTGATCGTACTTCGCGAATAGGAGCTCTAGGGCTTGGCGCAGCAGCCGTGCCTGGGGAATCTCCGTGCGCTCCGACAGCTCCTTCAGCCTGTCGGCCAACTCGACAGAGACAGCTATGCCCAGTTTCCGGCTCGCGGATTGCGCCACACTCTCCCCTTTGCTAGCAAATGCTAGACTTTGCTTGAACGAAGGCGTATTTTACTCCGTCGTCTAGTAAAGCGACCCCCGGAGCGGCTGGTACCGCCCCGAGGGCCTACCACAGAAAGCCTTTACAGGAGGCTCGCTATGGGTCCTTCACGAGCGTGCAATTCTACCCGCCGCGCCGGACGCAGGCTGCTCCTGCCTGATATCCACGCGATTCTGGGGCGCTTCGGGCGCGCACAAGCGCTCATTCCCGTCGCGCTTCGCAGCCTTGAGGTCGACGATCGGTCGAAATCTTGCCCCGAGGCCATAGCAATCGCGGTCGGGCTTGCGGCGTTGGACGCCGTCTATAACCAGCTCGACGTCGCCGCTCGGCAGCTACAGAGGGCGACGCGATGAGACTCGCAGCGTTCAGGCGGGCCTCGCGCGCATCAGGATCTCCGGGCTCGTTGGGCTTGACGCGGGAACTGCCCGGGTTGGCGGAGTCGCTCTTTGCGGATACACACCGATGGCAGATCTGACGCCATCGTGCAGTTTTGCCAGCGCAGTGGACGAGAGCAAACCGTGACCGCTAGTCACAGATAATTATGGCACCGCCGTCACCGCGGAATACGCCCTATGGCACCAGGAGGGCGACCAAGACCGGAGAATCGCCGACTGTGTAGGTGTCGCCGTATGCGACGCCTCGCCGCTCAGATCCGGGCGCGTCTTTGAGAGCACATCGGTAACCTTCGGCCGAATCATCACTGACCCAGGAGAAATGATCATGCGAAACGACACTCAATCACGGGCAGTCCTCACGACCCTGATCCAGGGCTGCGACCCACAGTCCGGAGAGCCGCTCCCCGGCGAATGCGTCATCCATCGTCCTGACGTATTGCGCGCAATGCTTGCGGGGCTTGGGGCGCTCGAGCAGACCGCCGCACGAGCACAACGGCGGGCGCAGCTGCCGGAAAACGTCGGACAATCCTGGACCTCAGACGAAGAGAAAGAGCTCATCGTAGCATTCAAGAGCGGCGACTCACCCGCGGCTATCGCGCAAAAGCATGGGCGGACTCTGAGGGCAATTGAGGCGCGGCTGGAAAAGTTGGGCCTGATCACGGCAGAGCAGCGCAGCACCCGTGGGGGCTTCACCGGGACCAACTAAGCAATCATCAAGCGCCCCGGTAAGGGAACTGATGCAGGGTTTAGGGCGATGCGCAAACAGGCCCATGCGAGCATCCCTGCCACAGTGCCAGAAGTGAGATCCCATGCCCGAGATAGATGAGTCCGGCGACGATGACGCCGTGGTCATCGCATGCATTCAGGAGCTGGAGGAATTCGTCACCAGGAAGCTCCGCCGCTACCCGATCGATGTGGTCGCGGTAGCGGCGAGTTCGTTTCTCGCGGGTTTGCTCGGAGCTCTATTCGATGAGCGCCAATTCACAGCTGACGAGGTCCGCGAACTCCTGCGAGAGATCAAGGCGGATGCCCTTGACCCGCAACGTCGGACCTGAGCTTGCGACAGCCAAGCCCCGTGGCCTCCTCAGCGGGCGATAGCACTAGACAGTGTTTGCAGCTATTCGATTCGGAGCAGAAGCGTTGGCAATCGGGCCGGCGAGGCTACGGTCGTCCGCCTTGATCTAGGGCTGAATCTCCCATGATCTGCCATACCAGCTGCCATACGGAGCTAGAGGCAGTTGGTAAGGCGAGCGCAAGTAGCTGAGTTTTCTTGGTGGGCGGTACTGGGATCGAACCAGTGTCCCCTGCCGTGTGAAGGAGTCAGACGGTCTGGCGGCCGTTTGCGCCAACCGTCCCGTCAGGCGGAAAACACTTCGCCCTGAGCTAGCCCATTCCCTATACCTAATGAGGGCGGAACCGTGATTGCCGATGATATCGGGACCAACCGTGCAGCGCGTCAATCTGGATGAGAACCGCGCGACAATCATGATGATAAATCTGCCTCCGGTAGATCTGTCCCGGCGGGAAGCTTCGAGGGCGTAGCCCGAGAAGCTTCCCGCCGGGGCGGCGGCCCGCCCCGGGTGGGGTGTGGCCGCCGGTGATCGCGGCCGGTCGGGTATAGAGCAGGGGTAATCCCACGAAGAGGACCCCCGCCCGTGCCCGGCCGACACATCAACGATCACCAGATGAGGCTATTCATGAGACTGAGACTGACTGAGTCGGTGACGGCGGCGGCCGCGAAGGCGGCAATCAGCGTGGCGAGTGCCTACCGGATCCAGAGCCAGGCACGCCTTCCTTCGCAGAAGAGCGAGCCGCGGGGGCGGCGCCGAGCGGACCCGCTGGCCGATGTCTTCGATGCGCAGGTGGTGCCGCTGCTGAGGGCGGCGCCGGGTATCCGAGCGGTGGCGATTTTCGAGGAGCTCACGCGGCGCTGCCCCGAGCTGCCCCGCGGGGTGCGCCGCACGCTCGAGCGACGGATCCGAGCCTGGCGGGCCAAGCACGGACCTGAGAGGGACGTGATCTTCCGCCAGGTGCACGAGCCCGGGCGGATGGGGTTGTCGGACTTCACCGAGATGGGCGACCTCGGTGTGTACGTCGCCGGTATTGCCCTCGATCACCGGCTGTACCACTTTCGCCTCGCCTGCTCGGGCTTCGAGCACGCGCACGTGATCCTGGGCGGGGAGAGCTACGTAGCGCTCGCCGAGGGGCTGCAGAACGCCCTGTGGGCGCTCGGCGGTGCCCCGCGCGAGCACCGCAGCGACTCCCTCTCGGCGGCGTTCCGTAACTTGAGCCGCGAGGATCGGCTCGATCTGACCACCCGCTACGAGGCCCTCTGTGCGCATTACGGGATGGAGCCGACCCGCAACAACCGCGGCGAAGCCCACGAGAACGGGGCGATCGAGGGGCCCCATGGGCACCTGAAGAGCGCGATCCGGGATGCGCTGCTGCTGCGCGGTACTTCCCAGTTCGATGACCTCCCCGACTATCGTCGCTTCATCGATGAGATCCTCGCGCGCAAGAACCTGCGCAACGCCGGGCGCATCGATGCCGAGCGGGCCCATCTTCAGCCCCTGCCGCCATCGCGGACCAGCGATTACGAGGAGGAGCTGGTCTACGTGACCTCTTCCAGCGGCTTTACCCTGCGCAAGGTGTTCTACACCGTGCCCTCGCGCCTGATCGGTCACCGGCCGCGGGCGCGGCTGTATGACGATCGGGTGCAGCTCTTGATCGGCGGGACACCGCTGATGACGCTCACCCGGGGGCGGCCAGGGCCGGACGGCAAGCACGGGCACGTCGTCGACTATCACCACGTGATCCACGCGCTGCGCAAGAAGCCGATGGCGCTGCTGAACCTCGTGTATCGGGACCAGCTCTTCCCCCGTGAGGCGTACCGGCGCACCTTTTACTGGCTGCTCGAGCACCACGGGGAGCGCATTGCGTGCAAAACGGTCGTCGAGCTTCTTTCCCTCGCACACGATCGGGGCTGCGAAGCCGAGCTCGCCGGCGCGCTGAGCGAGTCGCTGCAGGCAGGTGAGGCCCCGGACCTGCCCGCGCTGCGTGCGCGCTTCTCTCCCGATCCGCAGCGTCTGCCCCAAGTTTGCGTGCAGCTCACGCCCCTCTCGGTCTACGAGGATCTCCTCGGGGAAGCCTCAGGAGAAGCCGCGGGAGAAGCCGCATGAACGACACTATCGACGTGACGCGCCTGACGCTGATGCTGAATGAGCTGCGTCTGCCGGCAATCAAGCAGATGTGGGAGAAGATCGCCGCGCGCTGCGACAAGGAAGGCTGGCCCGCCGCCCGCTTGCTCGCCACGC
>JABBNZ010000150.1 GCA_019352035.1 Pseudomonadota bacterium
CAGGCGCAGGCGCAGGCGCAGGCGCAGGCGCAGGCGCAGGCGCAGGCGCAGGCGCGACGGAGGTACCCTCCTCGTGCGGCCTGGACGGCGCTGCGGCGGGAGCGATATCGGGCGGACGCACGGCGGCCGCCCGACCGGCTTTCGGCTCCCAAACATCGATGCCAAGCGCCGCGAGGTACTCGGCGCGCAGCGCCCGATCCATCATGCCGCGGTGCGCCGGTGGCGGCGCAGGCGGCGCACCAGCCAGATGGTCGGGGCCGACACGGCGTAGGTGCCGAAGATCGCGAGCAGCAATGTCGGCGGACCCGTGGCGTTCAACACGACCGCGACCAGGACGACGATGAGCACCACCAGGAGCAGGGACACGAAGCGGACGCGGCGGTCCAGCTTGAACTGCTTGAAGCTCGGATAGCCGAACCGGCTGACCATGAGGGCGCCCGCCACGGCGGTCACCGCGAAGGCCGCGATGAGGCCCCCCAGCCCGGGCTCGCGCCACTGGCTGGAAGCCCATACGAATCCGGCCACGATGGCGGCAGCCGAAGGGCTCGGCAGACCCTCGAAATAGCGCTTGTCGGCCGTGGCGGCCCGCGCATTGAACCGAGCGAGGCGAAGCGCTGCCGTCACCGCATAGAAAAAGCAGGCCAGCCAGCCGAACCGCCCCCAGGCGCGCCCGTACTCCGCGATCCGCACCACGCCCCACTGGTACGCGACGATCGCCGGAGCGAGGCCGAAGGAGACCATGTCCGCCAGGCTGTCGTACTCCTTGCCGAAGGCGCTCTCCGTGCGGGTCAGCCGCGCGATCCGCCCATCCAGCGTGTCGAAGATCATCGCCACGAATACCGCCATGCCGGCGGGCGCGAAATGCTTGTCGATCGCGGCGACGATCGCGTAGAACCCCGAGAAGAGGCATCCGGTGGTCAGCAGATTGGGCAGGAGGTATATCCCCTTGCGCCGCGGCTTGACCTCGTTGTCGGCATCGTGGTCCACGTGCAGGGGACTCTCCGGGATCGGGCTCGGGGACGTCAAGACTGGCTCGGCATTGCGGCTGGCAGGGAAGGGAATTTTATCAGGTGAGGCTCCTGTTAAGATGGCCGTCTCTTCAACTTGCACCAGAACCCGCGCACCCATGAGGCTCTCGCAGTACCCGATCAACACCGCCAAGGAAACCCCGGCCGAGGCCGAAGTGCTGAGCCATCAGCTGATGCTGCGGGCGGGCCTCATCCGGCGCGTGGCCGCCGGCCTCTACAGCTGGCTGCCGATCGGCCTGCGGACGCTGCGCAAGGCGGAGGCCATCATCCGCGAGGAGATGAACCGCGCGGGGGCGCTGGAGCTCCTCATGCCGGTGGTCCAGCCGGGGGAGCTGTGGCAGGAATCCGGCCGCTGGACGGCATACGGCCCGGAGCTGCTGCGCTTCAAGGACCGCCACGAGCGGGACTTCGTCGCCGGCCCCACCCACGAGGAAGTCATCACGGACATCGTCCGCCGCGACATCAAGAGCTACCGCCAGCTCCCAGTGAATTTCTACCAGGTGCAGACGAAGTTCCGCGATGAGATCCGGCCGCGATACGGCGTCATGCGGGCGCGCGAGTTCATCATGAAGGACGCCTATTCCTTCCATACCGATGAGGCCTCGCTCCAGCAGGGCTACCGCGCCATGCACGATGCCTACATCCGCATCTTCACGCGCATGGGGCTCGATTTCCGCGCAGTTCGGGCGGATTCCGGCCCGATCGGGGGAGATGTCTCGCAGGAGTTTCACGTGCTCGCCGCCTCCGGCGAGGATGCGATCGCATTCTCCGACGAGGACGGCTATGCCGCCAACCTCGAGGCCGCCGCAGCGCTGGCGCCCAAGGATCCGCGCCCCGCCCCGCGGGAAGCGATGAGCGAGGTAACGACTCCCGGCGCACGCACCATCGAGGAGCTCTCGCGCATGCTGCGGGTCGAGCCCTCCCGCTGCGTCAAGACACTGCTCGTGGACGGCTCGGACCAGGACGTCGTCGCATTCGTCCTGCGCGGCGATCACGAGCTCAACGCCGTCAAGGCGCAGCGGCTGCCGGGCGTCGCGCTTCCCCTGCGCATGGCGGGCGCGGAGCGCATCGCGCGCGCCACCGGTGCCGAGACGGGGTTCATCGGGCCGGTGGGCCTGCGCTGCCGGATCTACGCCGATCACAGCGCATTGGCTCTGGCCGACTTCGTCTGCGGCGCCAACCGCAAGGACATGCACCTGACCGGAGTGAACTGGGAGCGGGACGTCGCCGGGGTCACCGCCGCCGACATTCGTAACGTGCGCGAGGGAGACCCCAGCCCGAGCGGCCGCGGACACCTGAAGATCGCCCGCGGCATCGAGGTTGGACATATCTTCCAGCTGGGGCGTAAGTACAGCGAGCCGCTCAAGGCGGCCGTGCTCGATGAGTCGGGCAAGGAAGTGACCCTGCTCATGGGCTGCTATGGCATCGGTGTGACGCGCGTCGTCGCCGCGGCCATCGAGCAGAATCACGATGAGCGGGGCATCATCTGGCCGGAGCCGCTCGCGCCCTTCCAGGTGGTGCTCGTGCCGCTCAACCTGCAGAAGTCCGCCCGGGTACGCGAAGTTGCCGACCGCCTCTACAACGAGCTCACCGCCCAAGGCGTCGAGGTGCTCTATGACGACCGCGACGCCCGCCCGGGGGTCAAATTCGCCGACGCGGAGCTCCTCGGCATTCCGCATCGGCTGGTGGTGGCCGATCGGGGGCTCGACGCCGGCCGGCTCGAGTACCGCCACCGGCGCGACAGTGAGAGCACCGAGTTTCCGGCCGATGAGGCGGTCGAGTTCATCAAATCGCGCATGCGTTGAGCGCCGCGCGGTGCGGGGGCGCACTGGCCTGTTCCTGCATGTCGCGCTGACGGATGACTCGGCCCGTCCCGGGCCTCGGCCGTTACTCGGTCCGTCCCGGACCTCGCCCGTTACTCTCGCTCCAGGCGATCGGCTCGGGGCCGCCGGTCGCTTGCGCGCTTGGCGCTGCAAATCGCTCCTGGCGATTTGCTGTCTGACGGCCGTCCTCGTCACACCCGCGCGCGCCGACCAACAGCGGGATCCGGCCCTCGGCCCCGTCGTGCAGCGCGCCGTCGCCCGCGCCCAGTGCTTCATGGACAAGTACGACGCCGCGGTCTGGTACACGCTGATGGAGCCGCGGCTGGCTCGCTTCGTACACAAGCCGGCCGAGCGCCTGAGGATCCTGAAGCAGGTGTATTGCGAGACCCACCGGCCGGGCGAATCCAGACTGCCGCCGGGTCTCGTGCTGGCGGTCATGCAGGTGGAGAGCGACTTCCATCGCTGGGCGGTCTCGTCCGCCGGTGCCGTCGGCCTGATGCAGGTGATGCCCTATTGGCCGGAGCGGCTGGGGATGAAGCGCTACGAGCTGGTGCACGTCGCGCCCAACATCAGGATGGGCTGCGCGATTCTCAGGTTCTATCTGCAATACACGCACGATGACGTGCGGCTCGCGCTGGAGAAGTACAACGGCAGCGTGGGCCATCCGCAGTATCCGGACCGGGTGCTCACGGACTGGGAAGGCTGGGCCGGCGCAGATGACCTCGGATTCAGCTCAAGCACTGGATCCGGGCAACCTGCCCGGCCCCGCGCGCGTTGAGCCCCTAGGCGGTGTGGAAGCCGGGAGGCGCGCGGTGCTCCGGCGCGTCGGCGACCTCGACCGAGGTGACCTTCGACGCCGAGGAGCCTGTCCAGAGCCAGGCAACGAACCTCAGCACGACCTCCTCCTCGCCGCACGCGAGCACCTCGACCCGTCCGTCCGGGAGATTTCGTGCGTAGCCGCGCACCCCGAGCTCGCGCGCGCGCTGCGCGGCGGTGCCGCGATAAAACACCCCCTGTACGCGGCCTGATACGAGGCATTTCCGGCAGATCATGCGGCGAATATACCCATTTCCACCGCAGGTCTCGCGATATGCCCCCTCGCCCCTCCATCGCTGCCGGCCGAGACTGCGCGCGCCGGAGTTCTCGGACGCATGGAAGGAGGCATCGCGCTGTGGCAACGTATCCGCAAACTCGACCCACGCTGGTTCGCCCGCACGCCGTGCCCTGCCCGCGGCCCGCAACAGAGGACGCTTCGATGACCGAGATTCTGGTGCTCTACTACTCCCGCAACGGCTCGACCGCGGAGCTGGCCCGACAGGCCTGCCGGGGCGTGGAAAGTGTCGCCGGGGCCGCCGCGAAGCTGCGCACGGTGCCGCCCGTCAGCGCGGAAAGCGAGCGCCCGGCGAGGCTCGTGCCCGTGACGGGCGCGCCATACGCGACGCTCGAGGACTTGCGCAACGCGCAGGGACTGCTCCTCGGCAGTCCCACCCGCTTCGGCAACATGGCGGCGCCGCTGAAGTATTTCCTCGACTCGACATCGAGCCTGTGGGTGTCGGGCGCGCTCGCCGGCAAGCCGGCCGCCGTATTCACCTCCACGCAAACGCATCACGGTGGCCAGGAGGCGACGCTTCTCTCCATGATGCTGCCGCTCCTTCACCACGGCATGTACCTGGTCGGCCTGCCATATACGGAGAGGGCACTGCACCAAACACGCTCCGGCGGCACTCCTTATGGCGCTTCGCACGTCGCGGGAGGCGCGGACGAGCCCGCGCTGACCGAGGACGAGCGGGCGTTGGCGCAGGCGCTCGGCAAGAGAGTCGCATCCCTGGCGGTGCTGCTGTCGAGTTAGGTACTCGGCCCGCACAGCCGTGTGCGGGCGCTCGCCGGAGCGAGGACACGCTAAGTGTCCTCGCTAAGAGGCGCCGGCTCGCCGTAACACCTCGCGGATGAAGGGCACCGTGAGACGCCGCTGCGCCGCGAGCGCCGCCTCGTCCAGGGTGTCGAGCAGCTCGTAGAGCCGGCGCATGTCGCGCGGGAAGCGGCGCTGCAGCCAGCGGGAAGTCTCCTCGGGAAGCTCGAAGCCGCGCAGCCGGGCCCGCAGCTGCAGCGCCTGCTGCTGCTCCGCCTCATCGAGTGCGCGCAGCTGCAGCACCGCCGCGGCGGCGCAGCGCGAGCCCAGATCCGGCAGCGCCCAGGAAATCAGCGCCGGGGGCGGCCGCGCCGCCATCACCAAGGCCCCGCCGCACTCCTCGATCTCGCGCAGCAAGCCGAAAAGCGCCTTCTCCCACTCCAGGCGGCCGGCGATCGCCTCGAGATCGTCCAGGCAGACGCACTGCAGCTGCGGCAGGCCTTCCAGCACGCCGACACCGAGGCTCGCGAGCTGCGCCAGCGGAAAATAGCCGGCGCGGCGCGACTCGGCCGCCGCCGCGCACACGGCCTGCAGCAGGTGTGTCTTACCGGCGCTCGCCGGCCCGCAGATCCACGTCGCTCCGGCCACTTCGGCGGCGGCCACGCGCCGGGCATGCGCCACGGCTTCGCGGTTGCGGGCGGTGAGGAAGCTCGCGAAGACGGCCCGGTCCGGCAGACGCACGCCAAGCGGAAGTTGATGCACGCGTGCTCCTCAGGTGCCGCGTGCTGTCGCAACCCAGGCCCGCCGGGTGAACGCCTGCACGTAGGTGAAGCCGGAGAGGACCGTGGTCGTGAAAACGGTCAGGGCGAGGGCGCGCAGCACGCCGCTCGGCGGAAAGGCGGTGGCGGCACCCAACATGACCGCCATCAGATAGAGCAATTGCGCGGCCGTGTTGATCTTGCTGAGGACTGTCGGGCGCCCCCTCAGGGGCCCAAACCAGAGCCGGAAAACGAGCGCGCCCTGGGCGATCATGGCATCGCGCGCGACCGCCGCCGCGGTCAGCCACCAGGGCACGAGGCCGAGCCAGGCGGACTCGACGAACACCGTCACCAGCAGCAGCTTGTCCGCCGCCGGATCGAGGAACTTGCCGAGCTCGGATGTCCAGTTGTAGCGCTTGGCGAGGTAGCCGTCCAGCCCGTCTGAAACCGCCGCCAGGACGAAGAGAGCAAGCGCGAGCCCGTACTGACGCCCATAGAGGGCCGTGGCAATCGGCCAGATGAGCGCCAGGCGCACCAGACAGATGAGATTGGGGAGGTGACGCACGGTATGAGGCTGCGTCGGCGTGCCGCGTCGAAAGCGCGGTTAGCCTGACCGGTAACGGAAGACGAGCGGTGCGCCGGCTCCCCGGCCCGCTTGCGCGGCCGGCCCGGCGCGCGTGAAGCTCGGGGAGCCCGAGAGCTCGCGGCCGATAGCCGCATCGCCGCCGCGTACCGTCAGATCAAACACGACGGAATCGCCGCTGACCTGGCTGACGTTCGCCGCGCTCACTCCGGGCACGGCGCCGAGCATCAGCTCGATGTTGGCATAGTCCGCCAGGCTCGACACCCCTTCGATCTTCACCTGGGTCCG
>JABBNZ010000151.1 GCA_019352035.1 Pseudomonadota bacterium
ATTTATTCCACGATCCCATCGTCCACCGATTGACTGCTGCGCGCGCCGTGATGGTTCCACGACGGGCAATCCCGCCCAAGATCAATCGCTGGAGCCTGCAATGACTCATCAAGACAACGCTTCCGCTGGCGCGGTCGGTCCACGGACTTCCGTCGTCGCAAAACAGGTCGATGATTCGGAGCGCATGCTGGCGCTTCCCCGCCACTTTGGTCAGCGCCTTCTGACTTTCGAGGGTGCGGTGTACGACTTCATGCGCCGATTCGCAGCCGGTTACGATGGTGCGTATTGGCAATTCTACGAGCTCAGCAACGGCGGCTTCTACATGGCGCCCGACGGGGGTCCCTTCCGGATCTCAGTCGACACTAACGGCTACGAGGGCGAGATGTCTGCCGACGCGGCCGGCATCACGGTATGCCTCTTTGCGTGCAGTCATCTGTCGTTCCGATATTCGGAGGACGACGCTTTCAGTGACCACTTCCACTTCTTGAGGGAGTTCGCCGCCGAGCACGCCGAGGCATCTGCGATCTTCGCAGCGATCGACTAACTGCGAGCGCCGAGCGCTGATCGGATGTCGGCGCTCGGCGTTTTCTCTGAAACGAGCCCCGGGCGGATACGAACCTATCGCGCGAAGGGAGCTGCGCTCCATAGGTGCGTCATTTCTTGTTCCGCGAATTCGCTCGCCGAGCGCTGGCTTCTTTGTGAACTGCGCCTTTTGCTGGCGACATGATTTCCTGAATGAGCTTAATCGGCGGCACAGAGTACAGCGAAGCCAGCTTCAAAACTTCATCCAGGCAGACTACCGTCGAGCCCTCCTCAATGGCACGGATGCGCTTCCAGTTGATCCCCGTGCGCTCGACAACGACCACTCTCGACAGCCGATGCTTGAGCCGTAGCGCCAACATGCGATGAGCCTGTGACCGGGCAAGCTGTCGTGTCAGCGGATCCCTCGGCAATCGTACGGTGACCGGAGGTTTGTATGCATGCATACCCATGAGTATGGCTCACTAGGTCACTCCAGCACTCAAGGAGGAAAGGAAGAGGGCGGGATTACCTGAATGCTATCAGCGTATCACGCCGTGCTCGCCGTCAAGTGGGTCGCAACGGGCTTTCGCGGCATAAACGGTTGCCTCCCCGCGAAGACGCGGGTCCCCTCCATTTATTCCACGACCCGTCGCCCCCACCTGACCGCTGCGCGCGCCGTGATTCCAGGGACGCGGGCAATCCCGCCCAAGAACAGTCCCGAGGATCCGATCATGAATACTTCCCCTGAGCTTTCGTTCGTGAAGTACGACAACGTCTTCGGCCGCACGCTGTCGTTGGAGGCCCTGCGGCAGCAGGTGCCGGCGGTGTTCGCACCGTCGGCCGACGATCACCGAAGCCCCAGGTACACGTTTGTGCCGACCGAGAGAGTATTGACCGGTCTCATGCAGGCGGGCTTCGTGCCCGTTGAGGCGCGCCAGACTCGCACTCGGTCGGCCAGTCCGCTCCATGCTCGGCACGTCGTGCGGCTGCGCAGACGGTTCGAGACCGTACAGCTCCGGGATTCGGCGCCAGAGGTCATCTTTCTGAATAGCCATGACGGGACGAGCTCCTACCAGCTCCGTGTAGGCATCTTTCGGGTGGTCTGTACCAATGGCTTGATCGTCTCGCGGGGCGCGTTTCCGACTTTCAGCGTGCCCCATCGCGGCAACATCGTCGATGACGTCGTCGCGCATGCGCTCGGCATCGCGGAGGGGTTCGATGTGCTGGCCGCCCAGGTCGAGCGCATGGAGCAGCGGCAATTGTTCAAGGACGAGCAACTGGGGTTCGCTGAGCGGGCCCTGGCGCTGCGCTACCCGGACCCCACCCAGGCTGGAATGCCGGCCTCGCGGCTGCTCCAGTGCCGGAGGCCGGAGGACACTGGGGATGACCTCTACAGCACCCTGAACAAGGTCCAGGAGAACCTCGTCAGGGGCGGATTGACGCGCCGGTCCGCCAGTGGCCGTCTCGTCCGCACACGGCGGATTAGCTCCATCAAGGAGGACGTTCGCATCAATAGTGGCCTATGGGATCTCGCCGCTGAGGTGCTCGCGGCTTGAGTGAGGTGGGAGAGGGCGTCGGCCTCGGGCGCTCTCTCCCCTTTTTTTGCTGCCGCCTTGGGCTGGATCTCCGTTCGGTGGCTTCGACATCCCGGCACCGCCGTGCTGCAATGGAGCATGGCGGAGTCGTCGTTCATCCTCATCCCGGGCGCCGGTGGGATGGCGTGGTACTGGCACCGGATCGTACCGCTCCTCGAGCAAGCCGGGTGTGAGGCGATCGCGGTCGATCTGCCGGCGGACGATTCGAGCAAGGGTCTACGCGACTACGCGGATATCGTGGCCGAGGCGATCGGCACGAGCTTGAATGTGATGCTCGTGGCGCATTCGCTGGCCGGATTCACGGCCCCCCTTGTGCGCGCCCCGGACGCCCTTCGTGGGCTGATATTGGTCAATGCCATGATTCCCCAGCCGGGAGAAGCCCCCGGGGCTTGGTGGGGCAATACGGGCGCCGTGGAGGCACGAATCGCGGCGGCCAAGGCCGGGGGGTACGCCCCGCAGTTCGACCTTCCCACGTACTTTCTGCATGACGTCCCGGCGGCTGTACTCCGCGGTGGCCCGTCGCGTCAGCGGGAGCAATCCGATCCTATATTCGGCCAGCCCTGCCAGTACGAGCGGTGGCCGGGGATTCCGACGCGGGTGATCGCGGCGGCGGACGACCGATTCTTCCCGCTCGAGTTCCAGAAGCGCGTCGCTCGGGAGAGGCTGAACGCTGAGGTAGAGGTGGTCCCGGGCGGCCACCTGGTCGCGCTGTCGAAGCCTGAGGAGCTCGCCGTTCGGCTGCTGCATTTCGGGCGGGAGGCCTCTCCATAGCCGCACGGCGGTCGCTGGACTCGGCGATGCACGGGATGGCGCCTGCTGTTCCGGGGACCCGCCCTGGGCGTCGCCCGGAGACAGGGCAAACAGGCGTGTGGTGGAGTTTCGCCCGAATTATGGGTGAAACGCAGGATAGCTTTACAGCGAGTTTTGTCTAACATTGTGAGCTGTGGGTGCAACAGAAATTCTTTCGACACGAGTGACACCTGAGGTCAAGGAGCGAGTCACCGGTGCCGTTCGCCAAGAATTTCTGACGGAGTCGATCTGGCTTCGGCGGTTGGTGCTACGAGAGCTGCGAGAGGGGTCGGAGGGCGCGGCTCAGCATCACACCGATGTGCCAAACCCCCGCGGAAGATGCTCGAAGCAGCGCATGCCAGGGGCGAGTCTGTACGTCAGGCTGCGTCCCGAGGATCGACTGCTGCTGCACGAACGCGCAGCGGCGCGGGGCATGGCATCCGCGACCTATGTGTCCGTTCTCCTTCGATCCCATCTGCGCTCACTGGCGCCGCTACCAAAGGATGAGCTGATTGCTCTCAAGCGAGCCGTGAGCGAACTGGGCGCGGTCGGGCGCAACCTCAATCAGATCGCCCGCGCGGCCAACAGCAACGCTCGCGTCGCGGGCGTCGGCCAGGACGAGTTCCGGGCCATCCTCAAAATCTGCGAAGCGCTCCGCGACCACACGAAGCTTCTGATCAAAGCGAACGCCGCAAGCTGGGCGTCCGGATATGCCGAAACTCAGGGTTAGCGCCTTCGAGGGGCGCGCGTTGTTCGATATCGCGAGCTACGCCCGGCGCGGTCCTGGGCGGCGGGATCGATTGTCGCCGGAGGAAGTGGCGCTCATCGGCCACACAGTGCGGCGGGCACCGGAAGTCATGGTCAAGGTGCTCTCAAAGGACAGCAATAGCCTGCGATCCGTCGCCCGGCACCTGAACTACATCGGGCGTAGTGGGGAGCTTGGGCTTGAAACCGATGACGGCAGCCGGCTGCAAGCACGGGACGCCGGGCAGCGACTTGTAGAGGAGTGGGATCTCGACCTGGATCAGGATCGGCGAGACTCGAAGCTGACCGGCACGAGCGGACGAACGCCGAAACTCGTCCACAAAATCATGCTCTCCATGCCACCGGGAACGCCAGCGAAAGGTGTGCTTAACGCTGCGCGCAACTTCGCACGCGAAGAGTTCGCGCTCAAGCATCGCTACGTACTTGTCCTCCATACCGATGAGCCGCATCCCCACGTGCATCTCGTCGTGAAGGCCGTGAGCGAGCAGGGTCAGAGGCTCAATATCCGCAAGGCGACCCTGCGGGAATGGCGGCAGGAATTCGCGCAGCACCTTCGGGAGGAAGGCATTGCGGCGAATGCCACGGAACGGGCGGTGAGGGGTGAGAGTCGCACACACAAGAAGGACGGAATCTATCGGCCGGCTCTCACTGGGAATTCGACCCACATGAGACTACGGGCTCAAGCGCTCGCCGCGGAGAGTCTTTGCGGCAACCCGCCACTTGAGAGCGGCAAGCCCCGAATCGCAAAGACTCGCAGACTTGTCGAGGACGGCTGGCGAGCGGCAAGTGCGATTCTTGAAGCGCAAGGTGAGCGAGAACTTGCTGTACAAGTCCTCCGGTTTGTTGACCAGATGCCCCCGGCTCAGACCGAAAAAGAACTTCTGCGCGCGCAGGCCATGTCTCGAGTGCACAAAGCGCCCCCGATCGAGCGGCTTCCTGGTCACTGAGCGTCTCGGCGATACGAGCCCAAGGGCGGGGGCGTAGCGGAAGCATCAGTCTTTTCCAATTCAGGTATGAGCCTGGAGCGCGGGGCTGGGAGCTCCTGAGGCGGTGGATTGGGTGGATCGATCGATTGTCTTAGCTGGGCCAAAATCTTACATCACCAGGGAGGCGCGGGGCAGGGATGCGCCGTGCAAGCCGCAGGACGCCAAGTCCTTCCGATGGCACTGACTGCCGTGCGCAGGGGTGCGCTCTGCGGTGGCACAGCTGCCTCCGAAGGTAGGGGGGGCGTGGGGGGAAGGGTTAGTCACTCCTCGCCAGCCGGGATTCAGGCGGTGCGCCTGAGGGTCGTTTTGAACAGGGCGGCGCGAGCTTTGTAGAGTTGTTCGGCGGCCTGAAGGTCGGTGAGCTGGCAGGCGGTGCGGGTCAAGGTCTCGATCGTGATGCCCGGGCGCAGGAAGCTGGAGGCTTCGGGCAGGCCGGTGAGCTTCTCAAGCGGTGTCATGGCGTCCTTGGGGGAGTACTTGCGTTTGATGCGGCCGGGCTTGCGCGGATCGGGCACTTCGGTGGCGAACAGGCACGGGCGGTGATAGTTCAGATACGGATTGAGGAACTCGACACAAAAGGCATTGAAGCGGCTCGCGTGGTGCTGGGGAATATGCGTGTAGCCGAAGAGCTTGCGCACCACGGCGCCGTTTTTCGTTTCAGCGAGCCCGTTGTCATTGCTGTGCCGCGGGCGGCTGCGGGTAAATTCGATGCGCAACTTCTCGAGCATTCGAGCCACCCGGTGATTGACGTACTCACTGCCGTTATCGGCGTGAAAGCCGAGGATCCGGAAGGGGAACTGCTCCATGATCTGCTCGAGAATCGGCAGCAAATGCCGCTCGCAGAGCGTCTGCACCGAGGCGGTGACCTCCCATTGGGTGAGGCAATCGACCGAGTTGATGTGGTAGAGGCCCTTGGCCCCGTCCTGATCGCCCTGGTGCACGCTGTCGATGCGGATGAAGCCGGGGCGGTTCTGCGGGGCGGGAGCTTTGCGAATACCGATCGTGATCGCGGTGCTGGGGCGGGTCTTGTTCTGCACGATGCGCCGTGCGAGATACGCAGCGCTGGCGCGCAGGTTGTACAGGTGGGCCGAGGAGATCGAGCCGAGCCGCTCAAAGCGCGTGTCGCCAAAGACATCGCGCTGACGGCGCAATACGCACGCGGTCGCAGGTCCCGACAAGGTCTGCAGCGTGCGGTCGACTTCGGCCAGCAGGGCCACATCCACGGCCGTATAGCGCCGTGCAAAGGCGTGGGCGGGAGCGCGGTATTGCTTCACCAGCGCCTCACGCCCCACCCAGCGTGAGACCAGCCGGGTCACTTGGGCGCGCCGGTACCCGCTGAAGCGTTGCAGGTACGCCAAGACGATGCCTCGCGAGCCGCGCGGCAAGGTGCGGTATCGAATGCGTCGCAACACCGCCTCAATCCACCCGTACCGCCCCGCATCCTCTGCCGAGACCGTGAACTCCAGGGCCTGCGTCCCCGCAAGGACTTCGCGCATCTGCTCGATCGTGCGCACCTGAGCTTCGTTCATATCGATCACCATCCCGCATGATGATCGATCCACCCCATCCCCCAGACCGACCGCCGTCCTCGGCAGCTCCAGGCTCACACCTCGCTGGAATCACGCCCCCTGCTCCAGGCTCATACCTCGTTGGACAAGACT
>JABBNZ010000005.1:0-7840 GCA_019352035.1 Pseudomonadota bacterium
GGAGACAACTATCTATCCGTGCCTCGCGAGGATCTGGCGGACCTGGCCCCGTGGATACATGGCGGGCCGTTCACTCCGCGCAGAGAAATCTCCGCAAGAACACATCTCTCAGTCGCAGCGACCGAGTTGGCAGCCGAGCTCGTAGCCGCGGGTATCCTCCGGGAAAGTCCGCCAGAGGAGGGAGCCTCGGTCCGCAACCCCGCATACCCCGTCAGCGATCTCTCGTCGGCGCGCGCGTCATTGGATTCGCCGAAGCGATCACCCCATCTGTTCCTGAGCATCGCAACCTCGCTGACCTACGCGAGGCGGGCGCTGCGGTCCACACACATATCTGGGATCGTCGGCAACGTCGCAGAGCGCAAGCGCGCCCAAGCGTCGACCGAGCCCACAGAATGGAATAGAGCCGTGCAACTGACAGGGGCATTTCTCGACTTTCGTCCTATGTTTCCCTGGGATTACCGATGCCTGTTCGACTCACTGGCGCTGATTCGCTTCTTATCCCTATTCAACTTGTATCCGGACTGGATATTCGGGGTGCAGGACGACCCCTTCAATGCCCACTGCTGGGTGCAGGCAGGCACCCGCGTTCTCAATGACGATATTGAGCATGTGCGCAACTACACCCCCATTATGACGGTATGAGCGGCCTCGCATGGAATACCCATACCTCGCTCTCCTCTGGTCTCCTCATCACGAGAAGCAAATCATTGAGGCATCACGGCTTCTCCTCACCATCCGCCGTCATTGCCCGGGACTGCATCCACTGATCATACGCCAGGGATTTGCCGTCTTCACGCGCCTGCCACCGGAGGAAACTGAGATTCCGCCCTTTCTCGGAACCTACGTATTGAGCCGTCAGCGCGGCGTCATCCTGGGGAACCTGTTCCGACGAGGCGGCGGCTCGCGATTCAGTACCCGGGAAATGGCAGCCGACTCAGACTTCGCCGATGCATCCGTGGCCGCCTGTAGAAGACGCCTCACGGAAGACTGCTGGGGCACCTACGTGGCACTTCTATCGGATCCCGAGAGCGGAGATTGGTCGATACTGCGCGACTGCTCGGGAATGATTCCATGCTACTACACCACTATTCAGGAGGTCACCATAGTATTCTCGGACGTGCGTGATCTGCGGATGCACAGCCGAAGCGACGCCTGGCTCGTCCCCCTCGCGGTCAACTGGCGATACATCGCTGGATTCCTGGCTGCGAGCCAGATGCAGATACGCGAGAGTGGATTCGAGGACGTATACGAGTTGCTCGCGGGCGAGTCTCTGCAATCGACCGCCGGCCGCCGATCGGTAGACATTTTCTGGAATCCGGTGTCGATTGCCGAGACCGACCCTCTGTGCAATGTCGAGGATGCCTGCCGCCAATTGCGCGAGACCACTTGTGGCTGCATCGAAGCGTGGGCGGGCGTGCATCACCACATCGCGCACAGTCTCTCCGGCGGTTTCGATTCCTCGCTCGTGCTATCTCTGCTCATGTGCGTCGCGAAACGGCCCGAAGTCATTTCGGTGAACCGCTTTGGCTGCGCCCCCTCCGAGGACGAGCGCCAATACGCGCGCGTGGCCGCGCGCGTCGCCGGTGTGGAGTTGATCGAGTTACCCTACGAAGAGCGACCTCTTGAATCGGTTTGCGCCGAGATCCCTTCCACGGTCAAACCTAATATCTCCCAAGTATTTGCCGGCATGGATTCGGAGATCCAGAATGCGCTCGCCACATTTGAGGGCATCGAGGACATCTGGACCGGGCAGGGCGGCGATCACCTGTTCATGGCCATCAAGACGGGAATGGCCGTGGCGGACTGCTTCAGGGACAATGGTTTCGGGATACTCCTTAAAACCGTCTTCAAAGACGCGGCCACGCTGACCGGCAAGTCGTATTTTCGGCTCGCTCGCGATGCCCAATCGCTTCGGCGCGCCGACAAATCCTCCTCGGCGGCGAAGGCCACGGCCGGCGCTGGCTTCCTTGCCACAGCCGGTTCGTGGGAAGAGGTGGACACCTACGTACGCCATCCCTGGACCCCCTCGTCCGCGTCGCTGCCACCCGCAAAAAGGCTGCAGGTTCTCTATCTCGCCGAAGTATTGAACCGACACCGCCCGAACTACGGGATACAGAAGCTTCAGGAGTTCCATCCGCTTCTCTCCCAGCCCCTGATCGAGGTCTGCCTGCGGGTCCCGGTTTATCATCTGTTGATGACCGGCAAGACTCGCGGGTTGGCCCGCAAAGCGTTTCAAGCCGATCTCCCCCCGGCCATCCGGGACCGGCAACAGAAAGGCCAGACCACGCATCACGCCCTTGGGCTTGTGCGTGGCAGTCAGCCCTACATCACTGCCCGGCTACTTGACGGTCGCCTGGCTGATCAGCAACTCGTGAACCGTGACGCGCTGCGCGCAGCGCTGCAGCCACACGCGCCGATCTCCGGCCCGACATTGTTTTCCCTGTTTGCCTGCTTGGCGGCCGAGGTCTGGTTGGAAGACTGGATCGGCTCCAAATTCGCACGCTACAGATCCACCCCACTCTGAGAGATCGGCCGTCCGCACTGCCCCACGGGGCGCTCGCGGTCCGTCGCCCGCCTCAGCCCCCAGCGGGATGTCCGCTCCTGGAGGTGTGCGGAACCGAAGCAGCCGGAAACCCCAATTTCGCTCTGCACGCCGACTTGCATGCCGCCCAGCGATTCGCCATTGCATCCCAGCGCGCGTACTCGCCCTGATCCGCGGGGTGGAGGGCACGGCGACCGCGCAGCCAATAATTGAACCAATCCAGATTGCGCCTCATGGCCATGGCGCGATCTCGCGGATCGTAGAATATATGCGCTTCATGCGGATAGCTGACCAGCTCCGTCGGAATTCTCGCCTCCAGGAGCAATTCATTCAGTTCGCCGGCTTCGTACGCAACGTAGCCCGACTCCTGCTGCAGAACAGGCCCGGCGAAGTCGGACGCCCGGGCGGAGGGCGAATACTTCAGATAGTTCGGAAACGCCTTCGGATCGAACGGCGAGCCACCGAACAAATTGTCATACTGGCGTCGGATAAACAGCCCACCCCAGTAGTTTCCGGCATCGTATAACGTGTCATCTCCGAAGCTCGCCGCCCTGAAGACGCGAGAGTGGGTCATGATGAAGCTCGAGAGCTCCTCGCCGCGACTGTAGCCACAGAGGCCGACTTCTGTTGGATTGATAAGACCCGCCTTGACGAGCGAATCGACGGCGGCTTCCATACTCGACATCTGATCGATGAAATTGGAAAACCACAACGCCGTCCGCGATGAGCTGGCGGCGCCCTTCAGGTAGGGCGGCGGAGCAGCATGACGGGGCGGCTTGGGCTCATTTACAGACAGAACCAGATATCCCTCTTCGGCAAACACTTGGATGGGGAACTCCCATTGAAAGCCATCCCAGGCGAAAAGATTTGCGGCGTTGATTGAATGCGTCACCAGAATGGCGGGATATGCCCGCCCTGAGATGTACCCTCTCGGATACGTGACATACCCCGTGTTGCTATAGCCGAAACGATTGCGCCAACGCAAGGCGACCGAGCGTAAGGGAGCTATGTTCTCATAGCGGGCATCCGGTCGCGCAAGGACCCCGACCTTCCCAGTGGATGGAGAGACGGAGACGAGCTCCGGCGGCTGCGTCAAGCTTTCGCGGTTGCATATCCCCCACGTGAGCTTGGTGTTAAAGGCGCAGTCGTTCAGACTGCTCTTGACGTTTTGTATCTGACGGTCAGCGGGGGTCGATGGGAAGAACACCAGACCGTCGGTCGCACCGCCTTGATGAGATACGGCAAATATCCAATGATGACCGTCGCGATCCATCCACGTCCCTCCTCGGAAGAAGACTCCTCCGGGAGAAAGATAGCGGAAATTTGCGGGCCCGAAATCTCGCACCACCTTGCCTGCCGCCGTGACCTCCTGAAGGCGCGCCCCTCGAGCAGTCTTCCGCCACGTAATGAATCCGTTCGGGACCGGCACGGATACGGCCACCCGGGACAGATCCGCGAAAGGCATCTGTATCCGTCCAGCCTTCCCGTTGACCAAATCGAAGCGCCGTAGCGTATTGGTCCAATACCCATTGGGGAAGGATAACAGCCGGTACTGAAGGATCGAGGAGTCTACCCACTGGACGCTATGATAGCTGTATCGGAAATTGAAGCCGTCCACTATCGGTACCGAGTCCGAGGCGACGAGCTGGTCGGCGCCCGTCTGCACGTCGACCGCGTGCAGTTCCGAGCGCGAATAGTGAATCTGCCGTCGAAAGTCCGGCGGCATGAGGCCGGACATGGTGGCGTCGTCGTAGACGATCCCATGGCTGAGGGCTTTCGCCTGCTCAGCCGAGCGCAGGCGGACCCGCGAATACCAAAAGTGACGCCCGTCCGGCGCCCACTGATAGGACAGTACTCCAGTTTCCCGAGGCTCTGTTTCATCGCCGCTGATCAGCCCATCGTAGCCTCCGACAATCACCGCCGGCTTGACGACGAGTAGCGGTTTTACCAGCCCGGCCTCGGTCACTTCGTATAGCTGCACTCCATGCCCAAAATCCGCACGCATCGTCCAGTCCATCGTCCCCGGCCGCCATTCGAGGTTCCTCATGAACGCCGCCCTCACAAGAAGCCTGGGCGCATTCCCTGGAGAGACTTTGTAGAGCGCGTAATGATTACGATCGTCGGCAAGGCTGGGCGCTTCCACAATGAAGGCGGCGACCTGCGAGGATCCCAGCACCGCCGTGCCTTCGATGCGCCTGATCTGCACGATATCTCCAACCGTCCAGGGTCGCCCCTGTTGTGCCGGCGAGCCCGATGCCACGCCACCACATGCGTAGACGAATGCAGTGACCCACACCGCCGGAAATCCGAGCCCCCCGCGGGCCGAAAGCCTCCCGGCAGCACCATTCCGGCGGCCACGAGTCCGCACACCTTCGAGCCGTATGCCCTGGCCTTGCTTGCGCGTGAAGCCGCGCTCGCGAATCACAGCGGTTACGAAGGCATCGCAATCCGGCCGGCCCAAGTGGGCGTCGATGCTATCGGCCACGGCCCACATCGTCTTGCGGATAGCTCCGGCTGACGTCTGCAGCTTATGCTTCATATGGCAGCTCTCTGCGCATGGCGATCGCGCCAGCGGCTACCACCGCGCTTGCATTTCAAGACTGGCGAACCGCCCCATTGCACTCGCATTCAATGGGTCGAACGCGAATACATATCCGCCCGTCCCGGTGTACGGCGGAAGCCGATTCAGGCAGTTGGTGCAGCTCAATTGGATGCGTGATTCGCTGAAATAGCTCCAGGCGGGAACCTGATAGGCAATTCCGAGGTTCACCGTCGTCCAGGATGCGATCGCGTACGGAAGTTGTCCGGACGTGTTGTGATAATGACTCGTGTAATTCAGCGCTCCATGCAAGCTCAGGCCGTGGAATCCGAGCCCGGCGGTCAGTTTTGCGCGGAGGTTGACAGGATTCTCGAACGTGTTCAGCAGACTCAGTGGGGCCGTTCCCGGGAGATATACTTCCTCGTACCTCAGCAGATAGCTTCCTTCCATCCCGAGACTGTATGTGAGTCGGCTGAGCCGGCCATGCCGGCGAACGTTGGCATCTACTCCATCGACGTTCAGCGCGCTTATGTTCTGCAGCCGATCGTCCGCAATCGCAATGGCGTCGGAAACCATACCAGGGGGTCCGTAGCCTGGAATCGCAGTCACGTTGGTGAACTGGGCAGCTGAGCCCGCCAGCGACGTCAATTGACCCACGGATGGGGTCGGTTGAATAAATGACTGGTAGGTGCTGCCTTGGTCCAAAGCCGTAAGCAGGGGAATATTCGGGGCCGCGATCCGATCCCGGAAATGGATGTGGAAATAAGTGACGCTGGCCGTCAGCCTGGAATCACCCGGCAGTAGATCAAATCCCGCGGTCCATTCCATCGATTTTTCCGGCTTCAGAGCTGGGTTCGATCCTGTACGGAACAGCACCAGTGACGTCGCGGCCTGATTTGGAACCGGAGAATTCACCAACAGGGCGTCCTGCGCGCCGTACAGCTCGTCAAAATTTGGCGCTCTGAACGACCAACCCGCCGTTCCGCGAACTCTGAACCATCGAGTCGGCTCCCACGCCAGTCCGCCCATCGGGTCCAGCGTCGAGCCGAAATCCGTGTAGTGCTCGTATCGTGCGGCCAGATCCAAGCTGGCCGCCGCGTGCGCGCCGGGGCGTCTCCCCGGCCATAACGGAATTCTGCCTTCCCCGTAAAGCGCGTAGACCATTCTGCTTCTGTCGATAGGCAGAACCGTCGACGCATACAGCCCGCTTTCATGGATTGAAAACGCCTCCCGTCGCGCCTCGGTACCGAATGCCCACTTGATCTGTCCCGATGGGATATGGAACAGCCGACCCGTCACCCCGGCGCTGATCGAGACCAGCTTGGAGGCGTCGTGATCGGTTGCCAAAAGATCACCCGACGTCGCGTCATTCTCGCCATAAGTCAGTCTTGCCGTGGTCGCCAAGCCGCCGGCGGCCCGATGCGATATCTCGACGCCTCCCGAAAATTGCTGTGATGCAGAAGCAATAGTCAGCGGCTCGGTGTCCATTAGCGAGCTATGTGCATCACGATGTTCGTACAGGACATCGCCTTCGAGGGTCGTGTTCGCATCGAGACTCTGTGTGGCAGTTCCGTAGATCTCGTTCTGGACGAGTCCGGGAAGGAGATCCGTTGGCTCGTAATGCGGCGCCAGATTGCTGAATGTCCGGTCTTCGCTGGAAAGTGGCGTTTGCTTATGGTACTCGTACGAGATCAGCCCGCTCCCGCCCGGCCAGCCGCCTCCGGCCGACTGAGACACCCGGTAATCCATCAGTCCACCGTGGGTCACCGACCCGTATTCGACGGATGTCTCTGCACCTCGCTGATGCGATTTCAGTATGAAGTTCACGACTCCGCCTATGGCATCGGAGCCGTAGATTGCGGACGCCCCCTCCGTCATCACCTCTATTCGCTCTATAGCGCTCAAAGGGATCACCGAAATGTCCGTAAACGCTCCCGCAGCCCCGCTCGGCGCGAGGCGGTGTCCATTCACCAGGACGAGCGTCGAATCAAACCCCAAGCCGTTCAAATCTATTGCCGCACCATTGGCGTCATTTGACGCGCTACTCTGACTGGCGACGTCGAAGGTTTGCCCTGACCCCACCGAAGCAAAGTTTTCCGGAAGGGAACTCATCACCTGCTCCACGGACTGATAGCCGGAGTCCTCTATGTCCTGGCGGGTGATCGTGATGATCGGCGCCGAGGGCGGCGGCCCACCGTTGATGTGGGTTCCGGTTACGATCACCTCCTGCAAGGCAGGGGGGTTGTTCTTGGTAGCAGGTCGCTTCCTGGGGCGCCGCGGTACTTCGGGCGGATCCGAATGCTTTCGCGCCGTTGCAGCGTTGCCATCGTCGGTTGTGTGCGATCGAGGCTTTGAAGGCCCGCCAACCGATGCTCCCCTCACCGGATCAGCGTGCCGGCTGCCGGCAATGATGCTTATTGCATTCGCGTCGACGTAGCGGTACTTCAGCGCGGTCCCGCTCAGGAGTCGGGTCAACGTCTCATCGGCCGTCAGCTCTCCAGACGCTCCGGACGTTCGCAACCCCTTCAGTGCCGATGTGAGATAGAGAACCTGGATGTGACGGGCTTCCGCGAACTTCGCGAGCGCCTGGCAGAGGCCCTGCGGCGCTATGCGCGTTTCCACGCGGCTCGTCGGGCCCGGCGTGGTTTGCGCGAAACATGAGCGAATGAGTGACAGGCACAGAACTGTCGCAATGATGGCCGCCCGCATCGTACACCCCCGACTTACTTAGTTTTTCACGACCGCTCGCAACTGGAGCG
>JABBNZ010000005.1:7850-34047 GCA_019352035.1 Pseudomonadota bacterium
CGGTCTCGTGCTGTTGTAGAGCGGCGTCGAGGGAAATGTGGGTGCGGTTATCTCGCGCTGCGCCCGGTCACCTTTATCTCGTTGCCCGTCTGCGAGACCTGCAGCGTCGGCTGAGAGCGCAGGAAGCCGATCAAGGCGTCGGGGTTGGACGCTGAATATGACCCGCTGACACCGACGCCAAGCAACGACGGATCCGCGATGACGAGTCGGCGCTTGCTGTAGCGATTGAATTGCCGGGCGACCTCCTTGAGCGGCGTGTCGTCGAATACGAGGCGCTGTTGCATCCATGCAGTCACGGCCTGCACGTCCACCGGGGTGGGTGCAGGTATGTTCCGTGCCATGACAGTGACCTGCTCACCGGCGGGGACGAGGACGGCCTGCAGGTTGCGGTCCGGTTGCGCAAGGTCCTGAAGAAGCTGGCGACGCCCGATGCTTTCGATCCAGGCGAGGGACTTCGCTACCGCCACTTGGCCCTCGAGCACGGTGACCACCGTGCGGTCAGGCTCTTTGTCGACGTCGAATTTCGTGCCTATGGCGCGGACCGAGCTGTTGCCGCTGCGCACGATGAATGGACAATCGGGCTCATTCACATCGTGGAAGTTTGCCTGACCGCGAATGAGCGTGATGGTGCGCGCTTGCGGTGTCATCCTCACCCTCACAGTGGTAAGCGCGTTCAGGGTGACTGTGGAGCCGTCCGCCAGGAGGAACGTACGTTGCTCTCCTATTCCGGTGCTGTAGGTTCGGCCGTCCCGGTGGGCAAGGAACCGGATACCGGTGCCGATCAGGGTAGCCATCAGTGCCAGGGACGCTGCGATTGCCCACGGCCGGGCGCGAATCGGAGTGGATGAACGACGGACGCCTGCTTGGCAAGATCGTAATTGGACGACGTTGTCGTCGCCGCTGCTGTGCGCTCTGGCCAGCATTTCCTGGAAGTCGATCCGGCCCTCTGGATCCGCCGTCGGCAGCTCGGACCAGCCAGCTGCGACTTCCAGGTATGCCTGCACGTGCTCCGGGGAAGCCCGCAGCCATTTCGCGAATTGCGCACGGCACGCGGGCGTACCGTCGCCAACCCGAAAGTCAACGAAGAACTCGGATGCTTGCGCCACGAGGTCTGGATGCACGCTTTGCGTTGGAGTGGCCACGGCTTTGCTTCCCTAGTCGGCTTGGCCGGCTCCGCGTCCGGTTTTGCGGCAATGCTGCGCGGCCCGGGCCAGGTACTTCTTGGCGGTCTCTCGAGCCACGCCGAGCTCATTGGCGACCTCCTGGACGGTATAGCCACCTATCCGATGCATGACGAGCGCCGCCCCGACGCGGGGCGGAAGTCTCTTCAATATCTGCTGGAGCCGCTCGATTCGCTGGGAGTTCTCAGCCCGCGCCAGCGGCTCCTCTCCGGGCGGTGAAAGCAGCTCCGCCGTCGCTTCGGTGATGTCGACGAACTCCGTCTTCGCGGTTCGGCGCAGCGAGTACTGATACAGCACATGGTTCGCCACCGTGAACAGGTATGCCTCCGGATTGCGGATGGCTTCCTGATGAGTGACTCGCAGCAGTCTCAGATAGACCTCTTGAGCCAGATCCGGCACATCGTCGACATTGCGCAGGTGAGCGGCGAGAAATCGGCGCAAGCCGCGTCCATACTGAAGGGCTATCGACGCCACGAAGCGGCTGTTGGACGAGTTGGCCAAGGTTGAGCACCAAGGAATTGAGAATCGCCAACTAGCGTAGAGCAGATTGAAGTGGAAAGTGGGGGTGGCAGGTGAGAGAAAGATCCTTCCCGTGTAAGTCAACACGTCCGATAGTGCGGCCGCTGACACTTACGGTCGTTGAACGCCCGAGGATACGCGGACCTCATCGTGATCAGCTTACGTGTTGTACCGCGTCGGTCGCAGACAGATTATTCGAGTGCGTTACGAATATTCACGTGACCATCCTGAGTGGCGCGTTCTAAACTCGTTGTTCTCAGTATGTTTACGCACATGTGCGACATCTATTCGATCGCGTCCGCTTGAAAAGCGCGCAGAGTTCGGCGCAAATGCCTGGTTTCGCGTTACAACAGTTCTTCGATATTCCCGGATGAGGACCTTGAGCGAACCAGAGGACGACCGGATGGATTGGGAGATCAGGCAGGAGGGTCCGATTCCGACCGACGACGAGTGGAAGCGCGAGGCTTCGCGGATTCTCAATGCACTCACCGCGGAGGTGACCCGCAACCGCAAGGAGCTGTGCCGGATTCTCGTCGCGCGCGGCTTGAGTGAAGAAGAAGCGTCCTATCGGGCCGTTCAGGAGAAGCTGCGAAGCGGGAGATTCAGTTTCTACTTCTTCTTGAAAGTCCTCGTTGCATTGAAGCTGAATCCGGGCGACATCAAGGTCAAGCTGACCCTGCCCTCGCCCCGTGAAGTGAAGCATATTCGAGAGGAGGACGGAGCTCGCAGGTCCTGCAGCAAGGGAAGGCCGGCGCGGTAGCACCCCGGGGGAGGGCGAACCGGCTGCACACCGCCTGCTTTTCGGGGCGGTCCCGGAAGCCTTCAAAACCCATCCCCTCGTGTACGTCCAGTGTCCCGATCCGGACAGCCCGCCCGGCTCCTGCACCCTGCATGGCGAGCGCTTCTCTCGCCGAGCGTAGCGGGATCTCGGAGGCAACGCTGAAACGGCTGGAAGGGGGCGACGGAGCGGTGGCGTTCGGGAGTCTCGCTCGCATACTTTATGTGCTCGGCGAACTCGGCCGGCTGGAGCGATTGCTCGACACAGCCACGGATGAGCTCGGTATTCAACTCGCCGATGAGCAACTGCCGAAACGGGTGCGCGCGCGGAAAACCTCGGGGGCAATGTGAACGCGCGCGCCACGGCCCGGCAGCAGGCGAGCGTGTGGGCAGGGCGCGCCGCGCTCGAGGTCGGCGAACTCGCGCTCATACGCGACGGTCGCCGTCGCAGCGATGAGCAAGTCGGCCCACCGTGATCGGCTCGTCTGGCCCGCGGCGCGCTGGGACGGGCAGGATGCCCGGATCCAGCGCTTCTCAATAGTGGTGACTGGCCAGTCGCAGGCCGCCGCGGCGGTGGTTGCTAGAGCGGGCGTGCAGGGCCGGCACCATCTCGCTGATGATCAGCCCATGCTCAGTTGTCAGCGCATCGGTAATCGGGAACGCCGCAGCCGCCCGCTCCGGTGTGTCAATCACGATCGTGAGCGTGGGCACGTGCCGACCTACTTGCAGCGGCCGGTCCCCATGTGGCGCGTGATCCCCGTGAAAGCCCCAGATCCCGCGCAGGCTTGTCGCCCCGCTCGTTCCGGTCGCACGCAGCTGCCGGGTGATGGCGCGGTAGATGGGCTGTCCCTCGTGCTGGGCCGCCGAGGAAGTGATGATGCTCAGCTTCTGCCATAGCGCCATCCCGTGCTCGTCGGTTCCGGGCAGCTCGTGCGGTCGCTCCAGCAGTTCGCCGTCGCGCTTGCAGATACGCACGCGCTCCAGGCTGATCAGTGGGTCGCGCAGCAGCGCGCCCAATTCGGGGAGGACGCGGGTGATGCTCCGGCCAGACCCGACCGCCATGACCATCATCGGCACCTCGACGTTGCGGCCGAAGAACAGGGCACGTTCACGCCGGCCGTGTCGCGTGCCATCCACGCCGAGCAGGACGGTCGCTCCAGCGATCCCGCGACGGTGCAGTAAGTCGCACACGCCGATGTAGGCAGGAACCCGGTAAACGCGCTCCTGACGCCCGAGGTAAATGGTCAGCTTGGTCGCTTCGTGCAGACTCTCGGGCAGTGCCAGTGGCCCGATGTCGCCCTGTATCAGTCGCGCCCGCTCCAACGTCACCAGGCCGACGTTCTCGATGCCAGCGACCTCATCGAGGATCGATTCGATACGCGCGCGCGAGTCCACGGCGATCGCGACCGCGGGCAGGTCCTCCGACAGCGTCAGCGAGCTATCGCTGCGCAAGTGATGCTTCAGCCCGAACCCCTCCACGCCACGCAGCATGATGCTCGCCGCGATCTCACTGCGGCCGTAGATGTCAAGCAGCTGGTCCGCGACGAACCTGCCGCCGCTGCGGTGGCGCTCGCCGAAATAGCACGTCAGCTTGAGGCAGTCCTCGTTCACAGGTTAACCCCGATCAGCCTGCCGATGCCTGCTGCCGCGACACCGAGAACGAGGCTGAGCACCACGTTTACCGCGGCGTTCCGCGACTGACGTTCCTCGGCGAGCCGCTCGGTCTCGAACATCCAGGTCGAGAAAGTGGTGTAGGACCCGACCGCGGCCGTGCCCGCGAGCAGCGACGCGCGGCCACCAAGCGCCAAACCAGTCAAGAAACCGAGGACGAGGGCGCCACTGATGTTGATGACCATCGTCCCGTACGGGAAGTCTCGCTTTCGGCGGGACGCCACCGCGCCGTCGACCACGAAGCGCAGCACCGATCCGGCACCACCGATGAGCACCACGCCCACCCAGACCAGCACCGTCACGCGACCACCCAAACCCGTCGTGACACCGCCGTCGCCACATAGATGGCAGCGAACCCGCATGCGATGCTCGTGCCCGCGTAAAGAGCCGCCAGACCATACGCGTGGGCATCGATCATCTTCAGCAGCTCCACCTGCATCGTGGAAAAGGTCGACAAGCCGCCGCAAAGGCCGGTGCCGAGCAGCGGCCGTCGATAACTCGACAATGGCAACCGCTCTTGCAGCCGGGTCACGAAATAGCCCAGCAGGAACGCGGCCCCAATGTTGACCGCGAACGTGGGCCACGGCCAACTGGTCGGCGAGTGCGGGAAGGCCACCGCCAGCCAAGCTCGAAGCAGCGTCCCGATCGCGCCACCGGCGAAGATCGCGGCGACCTCCCGGATATCCAGGCGAGGCAGCATCCGGCCTCGGGATGGTGGCGCGGCACCTTCAGAAGCAGCGACACCGGTGGCTTCCGATCTGAATGGTGGAAATGACACAGCCGCAACATCCTCCACAGAAACTGGCAAGACAGAAACCATCATCCGTCATCACGGCTGTTCCGGAGCCACCGCGGCGCTCCAGGGCTTCATCTGGGCAACACATTCCATATACCCTTGGAACCGCGTGAGCAGACTTGAAGCTCAGCGCTTCGTGATCTGTGCAAGCGGCCGGCGCAGTCGTGTGGCGTATTAGGGAGCGAACCCGGCCCGGAGACGTGACCGCGCGCAGGCGCAACACCACCTTGCTGATTCTTGACCTGGCGATCGAAGACGCAAGCGCGAGAGAACCGATGTTCATGCTGGCTGTCGCTTACCCATCGCGCGGCGGGTAACACGTCCCGCCTTGCGCGTAATGACGCACATGGCAGGAGTCATCAGCTTTAAGGGCGGTTCGAGGGGGACCCCATCCCCGTAGCGGCAAGATTACGGGAGCAACGTATGCCCGTCAACTATCGCAACCGCGCCCCAATGGTCATGTTACGGCATCAGGCGACCACCGCTCCCTCTCAGCAGAGAAACTGACGCATGCTCCGCCCCGCCCCGGTGTAGCAACGAGGCGGATGCCGCCCTCGAGTCGAGCGGACGGCGCCTCGAGGGTGACGCTCAGCACATGCTTTGCGTTCCCTAGGTTTCCCTGCCCACTGACATAGGCCGCGATCTCCTCGACAGGCAGCTCGAGCGGCGTGCAAGTCACGCCCTCACGTCCCTTCGGTGAGGGACTGTCCCAAGCCGGTCGGGTAATCAGCACCGGCACGGCCGAGTGCCGCCAACGGCGGACGGAGCATGTCCAGGGCGCGATAGCGCACGGCCGCCTCGGTATCGACGCACAGAGCGGATACCAGGAGCCCGTGCTCGCACCAGTAGCGCGGCTCGCATGCGAGCTCCGTGCACTTTACGATCCAGCCCGGGCGGCCGCGGGCCGCTTCCAGCAACTTCTGCTCGAGACCCGAAGCCAGAGGCGGCAAACCGAGACCTCCAGTCAGCGTATGCAGCAGCCGGCGCAGTTGCCGGGTCGGAGTGATCGGCATGCGCACCGACATGGCACCGTAACGCGCAGGCCGCCGAATACGGGAGCGCTCCCTTGGATCGTCGATGTCGACCGAGGTCAGCACGCCCGCGATCTTCCCGTGCAGCCGTTTCAGGAAGAACACCATTGCGTTACTGACAGAGGAGAAATGGTCGAGCAGCAACACGCCGGCGCGCTGATCCGCGGCCATCCACAATCGCGCACGTGCCGAGCGGCGTGAGATCTGCGCGGTGAGAACTCCCGGATAAGCGCGTTCGAGCGTGCGAGTGATGTCGTCGAGAGAAGTCGTGACAGTCGAATACGCGCACGGAATTCCTGCGGCGATGAAGCGCGAGTGAAGCCTCGCCAGAAGCGTCGATTTGCCGCTGCCGCGGGGACCGAACAGGGTCAGATGCTCGCCGCGCATGAGCCGGCCTTCCAACTCAGCGGCGAACTCGGGCGGGTGAAGCTGCATGCACAGGCCTGCCTGTGTGTGGTGGAGCACGTCGCAGGCATCATCAGCCGCAGGCGCGGCAGTTGCGGGAGGCATGCCATCTCCCCTCGATTGAGGCAGTCTACGGCGCCTTCCCCGTTGACGGCAAGTGTGCAGGGAAATGGCTCGAGCCCTTGCCGGCCGCTCGCTCCCTCCGTATATTGGCCCCAGGGAGATGGCATGCCTCCCATGACAAGAACCGCCGGATACGGCTGATGATGCCTACCATTTCGTCTGCGGACGGAGGAGCGGTAGTGCACAGACCCGAGCATGGCCCGAGGCTGATACCCGACCTGCGTACCCCGCCTGGGAAGCCGCGTGCCCGAAAGGACGACGCCGGATGACGCGCGACATCCTTCTCCAGATCGCACAGGTCGTTACCGTTCTGGTGCTCGCACCGCTCCTGCAGGGCGTCATCACCCAGTGGGAGGAGCGCGTCCAGCGCGCACAGGGGCCCGGGATCTTCCAGCCGTATCGGGATCTGTGGAAGCTCTTCCATAAGCAATTGGTCGTCCCCGAGACCGCGAGCTTCGTCTATTGGATTGCGCCGGTCGTCGCCTTCACCTGCATGCTGACGGTGCCGATCCTGATCCCGGTGCTCACCAACTTCCCCCTTCCCCTCTCCGACATGGGCGACATACTGGGCGGGGGCCTGATTCTGACGCTCGGCTCTTTCATGGTCACAATCGCCGGACTGGACTCGGGCAGCGCCCTCGGCGGCATCGGTTCCTCGCGGGTCGTCATGCTCGGCATTCTCGCGGAACCGACGCTCATCCTCGTCTTCGTCGGCATCACGCTGCTTGCGAAATCGATGCTGCCGTTCGTGGTCAATCACCTGCTCGTGCAGCAGCCGGCGGTGTACTGGGGCCCGGCGCACCTATTCCTGGTCGCGGCCTTCTTCATCCTCATCCTCGTTGAGACCGACCGCCTGCCCATCCACTCGAGCACCCATATCGAGGTCTACATGATCGAGGAGGCGCGCATCCTCGAGTACTCGGGTCCGCTCCTGGCACTCCTCAAATGGGCCTCGGCGATGAAGCAGTTCATTCTGTATACGATCTTCTGCAACGTGCTGCTCCTGCCCTGGGCGCTCTCCATCAGCGGGCTGGCGATCGGAGCCTTCGGGGCGGCCGTGGCTCTATTCCTGAAGTGCCTCGTGGTCGCGGCGGTCGTAGTGTTCGTCGAGACGGCGCAGTCGCGGCTGCGATACTACCGTTACCAGGAGCCGCTCGCAGCCTCATTTCTCCTTGCGGTCCTGGCAATCGTTGCGAATCAACTGAGGTAGGCATGACCGCGGTGCCGGGAATCTTCGCTGCCCATCTGCCGCCGCTTGCGAATGCGCTCTTCAGCCTGCTCGCGATCACGAGCCTGCTCCTGGCCTTCGTCATGTTGGGCTCGCGCTGGCTCAACGAATACATCATCGCCTTCGCGGCGCAGTCGTGGCTCATTGCGCTCCTTTCGGCCACGATCGGCTTCTACGGAAACTATCCCGAGCTCTACGGAATCGCGATCCTCACCGCGTTGTTTCGCGGGCTCGTCCTCCCCTACCTCCTCAGCCGCATCATCCGCCGGCTGGAAGTCGATCGGGAGATCCACGAGCGCCTGTCGCCGAGCTCCAGCCTCGTGGTAGGCGCGCTCCTCGTCGTGTTTGCTTTCGCCGTGGCGACACATCTCGGCGCATCCCTGGGGCTCGCGGGAACAGTCGCCGTGCTGGCCCTCACCGTCATGCTCTCCCTGAAGCTGATCGGGTTTCTCATGCTCGTGGTCCGAAGCGAAGTGATCTCGCAGGTGCTCGCCATCCTCGTCCTCGAGAACGGCATTTTCCTCGGCTCTCAGATCCTGGTGCCCGGCATGCCGCTCCTCCTCGAGCTCGTGATCCTCTTCGATCTGCTCGTCGTGGTCGCCTGCTTCGGGGTGCTGGTGCGCTACCTCGTGGTTCACGCAGGCACCTCGAGCACGCTGGGTCTGCGGAGGTTGATCGGATGAGCGTCGGAGCACTCGTGGCCGTGATACTCCTGGCCCCGCTCGCCGCGGTGCTCGCAAGCCTTGCCGTCCGGCGCCCGCGCCCCTCGGAATACCTCAACCTCGCGGCGGCCATCGTCGCGTTCGTTGCGGTGCTGGCCCTCCTGCCGCGGGGACTGGCCGGGCCTTACACATTCTGGCGGGGTTATGTCATCGTCGACGCGCTGGGCTGCTGGGTGCTGCTCTCCGTCGCAACGGTCTATCTGCTCGCTTCGATTTACTCGATCGGCTACATGCGCACACTCGGCCTCGACGCTCGTTTGCACCGCTACTACGCCCTGTTCGCCGGTTTCGCGCTGACGACGCTCCTCGGCCCCCTCATGAACAACGTCGGCGTCTACTGGATCGCGATCGAGCTCACGACGCTCGTGAGCACCTTCCTCGTCGGCTTCGAGCACACCCGCGAGAGCGTCGAGGCCGCTTGGAAGTACATCGTCGTGGTCTCGGCCGGCATCAGTCTCGCCCTCCTCGGTATCATCCTTTTCTACTGGGCAGGGAGCCTGACCCTCGGGGCCACGTACGATCTCACGTGGTCGACGCTGCGCGCCGTCGGACCGAGGCTCAACCCCACCATCGCCCTCGCGGCATTCCTTCTGGTCTTCATTGGATTCGGCACCAAGGTGGGTCTCGCGCCCATGCACACTTGGCTGCCGGACGCTCACAGCGAGGGTCCGGCGCCCGTGTCCGCCATGCTCTCGGGGGCTCTCCTCAACACGGCAATGGTCGGGATCGCACGCTTCATCCAGGTAGCCGACGCGGCGCGGCTTGGCGCGCTGCCGCGCACCGTCGTCGTGGTGATAGGTGCACTGTCGCTTCTCGTCGCCGCTCTCTTCATCACGCGCCAGACCGGGGTGAAGCGCCTCATGGCCTATTCGAGCGTCGAGCACATGGGCATCATGACCCTTGGCTTCGGCTTCGGCGGCCCTCTCGGCGTGGCCGGCGCCCTGTACCACATGCTCAATCATTCGCTCAACAAGTCGCTCATGTTCTTTGGCGCGGGTGATGCCATGCATGCCTTCCGCACCAAACGCATCGGCCGCATTCACCATGTGCTCACGGCCATGCCCGTTGCGGGCCTGCTCTGGATCGCCGGCGCAGTCGCCATCACGGGCGCGCCGCCTTTCGGCCTTTTCCTGAGCGAGTTCACGATCCTGCGCGCCGGTCTTGCCGGACCCAACGCCTGGGCCGCGTTCGTGATGCTCGCGCTCCTCATCGTGATCTTTATCGGCTTCCTGAATCATTTCCGGGCGATGTACTTCGGCGAGCACCCGCAGATGGCTGCCGTCGAGAAACATCCGCGCATGTCTGGAACCGCCTTCTGGTGCGTGCTGCCGATGTGGCTCGCGCTCGTGCCGCTCCTTGCGCTCGGGCTATGGTGGCCTCGCGCGTTCTCACACTACTTCGCGGCGATCGCCGCACAGCTCGCACGCGGAGGGACGGGATGAGGGGAGAGGACCCGGCGTTGAGCGAGCAACCCCTGGCGCGGGACACGCCAATCCGGGACGTGCCGGCGTGGGATCTCGAACGACGCGGCCGCGCCGAGGTCACCGCCGGTGCACGCATACAATTCGCCTACGCCTGGTTTCCTGAGCGGGTGACTGAGGTAACCGGGGCGGCCGACGCATCGGGGGAGCCCTCCGGGACACGCGTTCCGGAATTGCGTTATGTCATTCATGCCGCCCCCGGCCATGGGCCTGAGATCTGGCGGTGCCAGCCGGGAGAGCTTCGGCCGCCGAGCCTCGCCGCCATCGCGCCGCTCCTCTCCTGGTACGAACGAGAGATCACCGACCTCTGCGGACTCGCCTTCGAGGATCAACCCCAACCGGAGCCGCTCGTCCTGCTGCCTGGCGCGCGCGCCGCCCGGCCGCCGCTTGTGCCCGGAATCGCGCCTCCCCTGGTCTATACGCCGCAGCAGCACGACCTTCCCGAGCTCGCAGGTTCCGCGCATCGCGACGTGCAGATATTGCCCTTCGGTCCGATCCGCGCCGACGTTTTCGAGTCGGCGCAGTTCACGTTCCTGTACATCGGCGAGGCAATTCTGCACTACCAGCCGCACCTCTTCTTCAAGTACCGCGGCATGGAAAAGCGCTTCGAGGGGGTGCCCCCGGAGCTCGGAATCGTGCTGGCCGAGCGAGTCTCGGGGGTCGGCAGCGTGGCTCATGCGCTTGCGTATTCTCACGCTATCGAGGCCGCGGCACGGTGCGAGGTACCACCACGCGCCGAATGGCTGCGCGCATTGCTGGCGGAGCTCGAGCGGCTCTACAACCACCTGCACTACTTGGGTCATCTCTGCCACACCACGACTCTCAAGGTCGGAGAGGCTGAAGGCAAGTATCTAGAGGAGCTCGCCAAGCAGTTGAATGCCAAGGCGACGGGAAGCCGGCTCCTACGCGGCCTCGTCTGTCCCGGAGGCTTGCGGCGCGAGCCGCGGCTCGCAGAGATTGCAGGGCCGCTGCGGAAAATCGAGAACGAGTTCGGTTGCTATGCGCAAATGCTGGAGAGGACGTCGACGCACCTCGACCGGTTGATCACCACCGGCATACTGGGCAAGCAACTCGCGTTCGATCTCGGCGCCACGGGACCGATCGAGCGGGCATCCAACGTCGATCGCGATTCGCGGCGTGACCAGCCGTACGGCATTTATCGAGAGCTCCCGCTGCGTGTCGCCGTCCGCGAGGCATGCGACGCGCACGCACGCCAGCAGGTGCGGATCGCCGAGGCACTGAACAGCATTGAGCTCGTCCGCGCAGTGCTGGAGGGCCTACCGGGAGGGCCGATCCACGCGCCGTGCCGACCGTCCTCCCACAGCGAGGGGCTAGGGTGGGCCGAATCCCCGCGTGGATCGGTCTATTACGCCGTGCACATCGATGCTGCCGGAAGGCTCGCTCGGGCAAAAATCAAGTCGCCGAGTTTCTCCAACTGGCGCGTCTTTCCTTACACCGTTCATGACACCAACATGATGGACTATGCGATAAACGAGGCAAGCTTCGGCCTCACAGTTGCCGGCTGCGCCCGCTGAGGGCACGGGGGACGCCATGCCACTTTGGACTTTCTACGGGTTACGGCAGGGCAAGGCGAGCACGCGCTGGCCCGCGGACGGCGATGACGGGCAAGCCGGCATTCTCGGCATGCCACGCTTCGAGCCCGCACAGTGTCAGGACGGCTGCCGGGAATGCGCCAACGCATGCCTGCCGGGCGCGATTACGATCACCGCGGATGCCGGGGGGCCGGATTGCAGCCGCGTCAATATCGATTACGGCCGCTGCGTCGCTTGCCAGATGTGTGTCGAGTACTGTCCCACAGGCGCGTTCACAGCGTCGAACGACTGGGCGTTCGGCGTGCGCCGCAGGGAGGACCTCGTTTGGGCTCGAGCCGTTGGGTCGCCCGAGGGGACGGCGCTCCGGGGTGAGATCCGCCGCATCTTCGGCCGCAGCCTGCATGTGCGCCACGTCGATGCTGGCTCGTGCAACGGGTGCGAGTCCGAGTTGCAGGCGCTCAACAATCCGTTCTACAACCTTCATCGTCTCGGCATCTTTTTCACGCCGTCGCCGCGATTCGCCGACCTGCTGCTCGTCACGGGGCCGGTGACGTACGCGATGCGCGGTCCGCTCGAGGAGGCGCATCGTGCGATGCCCGATCCGCACTTCGTCATGGCGATCGGCACTTGCGCGGTCTCCGGTGGAGTTAACGGCGGAGGGCACGCCTGCGGCCGCGGCGTGGAGGAAGTCCTCCCCGTCGACGTCTACCTTCCGGGTTGCCCGCCGAATCCCGCCGCCATCATCCAGGCGCTCTTGATGCTTCTTCGACGCATGCCTCAGCGCGTGAGCGGCGGCAAGATCGTGGAGGATGCCGATCATGCCTGAGGCGCTGATGGTCGCTTTCTGGCTCTGGCTCACTGCGCTTCTCGCCTCGCTCCTGCGCCTTACTTCCGGCGCTCGCGTGCTGCTCGCGCTCGGGGCGGTCGCCGGCATATGCGGCGCCGCATCGGCATTGCCACAGGGCGGCACGGTCCTCACGCTGCCGCTCGCTCTCGCCGATCAGCCCGTGCGGCTTCACTACGCCCCCGAGGCGCTCTGGCTCATGGCGTTCGGCTTGCTTCCTGCCGCGCTCGCCGTTGCTCTCTGCACGCCCTTCCGAGCGGCGCGTCCCGGATGGCTTGCGGGCGCGGCACTCTCGCTGATTGGGGCGCTCGGCGTCTTCGGGCTGCAGGACGCCTATTCGTTCCTCATCGCGTGGGAGCTGATGAGCTTTGGTGGCGCAGTGATGCTCCTCGCGGAGCACACCTCGCCCGAAGCCGGGCGCGCGACGCTCTACATGCTCTCGCTCCTCGAGGTGGGTGCGGTTACTCTTCTCCTCGCCCTGCTGCTGCTTGCAGCTCACGCGCAAGGCAGTGTTGATTTCGCCGGCTTTGCGGCGAGTGCGGCAAGCATGTCCATGGGACTTCGCGTCTTCGTCGGCGCGCTCTTCCTTTTCGGGTTCGGCGCGAAGCTGGGCCTGCTCCCGTTCTACGAGTGGTTCCCCGGCGCCTACGCGAGCGGCAGCGGGGCCTCGGGCGCGCTCCTCTCCGGGGTTGTGCTCAATGCGGCCCTCTTCGCTCTCTCGCGCAGCCTCGTTGACTGGCTACCTGGCGGGACCGCCGGACTCTTGGGAATTGGCATTCTCGTGACGACGGTCGGCGTGGTCTCCTCGATCCTGGCGGCACTCTACGCCTTTCAGCAGGATGACTGGCGGCGACTGCTGTCGTTCTCTTCCGCCGAGAACGCCTCGATCGCCGTTGCGACACTCGGTGCGAGTCTCATCTTCCGCGGCGATGGTGATGCGAGTCTGGCGGGCCTCGCGTGGACGGTGGCTATCCTTCACCTCTCCGGACACGCGCTGGCCAAGGGCGGAATGTTCCTGACATCGGATGGCGTCTACACGGCGGGCGGCAGCTACCGGCTCGCGCAGCACGGGTGGCTTCGCAACACGAGCTTCGTGTTCGGCATCGGCGCCCTTTTCGCGACGATGAGCCTCGCCGCCCTGCCGCCACAGATCGGGTTCGCGACAGAGTGGTTTACCTTCCAGACGGTGTTCCAAGGATTCCATCTCGCTTCGCTCGCCGGCAGGCTGACTCTTGCCTTGGCCGGCGCGGGACTCGCCCTGACCGCGGCGGTAGCCTTGGCGACCTTCGTCAAGGCGTTCGGGATCGGTCTGCTCGGGGACGGCCATCGGCCGGAATCGCCCCATGTGGGGCCGGGCTATGGCCTCGCCGTGCTGTTGCTCGGACTTGCCGTGCTGGCATCCAGCGTTGCCCTTCCGGTTTGTCTCCCGGCGCTCGATGCGGCGGATGCCCTCAAGTTCGGTGCGCCGATCGCTCATACCCTCGCAAGCGGCTGGCTACTCGTCCCGCTCACTGACACGTTCGCGTTCATCTCGCCCTCGAAGCTCGTGATCGTGATGCCGCTGCTGGCGATCTTCCCGCTGCTCCTCCTCCTGAACGCCCGTCGGTTCGCAGTGCGGCGAGTTCCGGTCTGGTATGGCGGCAGACGCCAGGATCCTCAGGGATCGGGGACCACCTCGCTCACGTTCTCCAACGCTATGCGTACCTTCTACAGCTTCATTTATCGGCCGACGCTCGATACGACGCGTGAGCACCGCGCCGTGGCGTACTTCATTCAAAAGCTCGAATTCGAGCACGACATCGCCGATGTCTTTGGTCCAGGCATCTTCACGCCGATACGGCGCGCGGTGTGGCGACTCGCGGGGTGGCTACGCGCACTGCAGTCGGGTGACCTCAACTTCTACCTCGCACTCATTGGATTCCTGCTGATTTTCATCCTGGCGCTGACATTGCGTTGAAGCCCGGCCAGCGGGGGGGAAGCGTGGGCGGTAGCTTCACAGGCGGAACGCCCACGCCCCGTGAGCCGCCCCACAACAGCTACCGCTTCATCGTCTCGAAGAACTCGCTGTTGGACTTGGTGTCCTTCATCTTGTCGAGCAGGAATTCGATGGCGGCGAGCTCGTCCATGGGATGGAGGAGCTTGCGCAGGATCCACATCTTCGCGAGCTCTCCCTGATCGGTGATGAGCTCTTCCTTGCGGGTGCCGGAGCGGTTGATGTTGACCGCGGGGAACACCCGCTTCTCCGAGACGCGCCGGTCGAGATGGATCTCGCTGTTGCCGGTGCCCTTGAACTCCTCGTAGATCACATCGTCCATCTTCGAGCCGGTGTCGATCAGCGCGGTGGCGAGGATGGTGAGACTGCCGCCTTCCTCGATGTTGCGCGCGGCGCCGAAGAAGCGCTTCGGCCGCTGCAGCGCATTGGCGTCGACGCCGCCGGTCAGCACCTTGCCCGATGAGGGCACCACGGTGTTGTAGGCGCGCGCGAGGCGGGTGATCGAGTCGAGCAGGATGACGACGTCCTTCTTGTGCTCGACGAGGCGCTTAGCCTTCTCGATGACCATTTCCGCGACCTGCACATGGCGGGCCGCGGGCTCATCGAACGTGCTCGAGACGACCTCGCCCTTGACGGTGCGCTGCATCTCGGTCACTTCCTCCGGCCGCTCGTCGATGAGCAGGACGATGAGGTGGACCTCGGGATGGTTGGCCGTGATGGCGGTGGCGATGTTCTGCAGCAGCATCGTCTTGCCGGCTTTCGGCGGTGAGACGATGAGGCCGCGCTGGCCCTTGCCGATGGGCGCGACGAGATCGATGGTGCGGGCGGTGAGGTCCTCGGTGGACCCATTGCCGCGCTCGAGCTTCAGGCGCTTGGTCGGGTGAAACGGCGTAAGGTTCTCGAAGAGGACCTTGGCGCGCGAGCTGTCGGGAGAGTCGAAGTTGATCTCACCGACCTTGAGCAGCGCGAAGTAGCGCTCGCCGTCCTTCGGCGGGCGGATGAGCCCGGAGATGGTGTCGCCGGTACGCAGGTTGAAGCGGCGGATCTGGCTGGGGCTGACGTAGATGTCGTCCGGTCCGGCCAGGTAGGAGCCGTCGGCCGAGCGCAGGAAGCCGAAGCCGTCCTGCAGGATCTCGAGCACGCCGTCGCCGTAGATGTTCTCGCCATTCCTCGCGTGCGCCTTGAGGATGGAGAAGATGATGTCCTGCTTGCGCGAGCGGGCGAGGCTCTCGAGCCCCATGGACTCGGCGACCCTGACCAGCTCGTGAATGGGTTTCGCCTTGAGCTCCGTCAGATTCATCGAAGCGCGCGACTGGACGAGCTCCGCCGGACTGATGATCTCCGAGTCGTCGACGTCGAACGGCTCCGCCTCGTGCATCGAGTCATCGGGCCGGCCGCCGCCATTGCCATTGGCACGGTTGCCGTCGCGATTGCCGTCGCGGTCACGACCGCCGTGGCGCGGGCCCTTGTTGGGCCGATTGCGGCCCTGATTACCGAGATAGCCTCTCATTGTTGTGCCTGCGCGCCTGCGGCGCCGTCCAGGTTGCTCTCCAGAAATGCAGATAGTTGTGATTTGGACAGGGCCCCGACCTTCTGGGCGTGGACCGTGCCGTTCTTGAACAGGATGAGGGTGGGAATGCCGCGGATGCCGTACTTCGGCGGGGTCTGCGGATTCTCGTCGATGTTGAGCTTGGCGATCCTCAGCCGGCCCTGGTACTCGCCCGCGATCTCATCCAGGATCGGCGCGATCATCTTGCAGGGACCGCACCACTCCGCCCAGAAATCGAGGAGCACGGGCCTGTCGGACTTCAGGACGTCCTGGGCAAAGCTAGAGTCACTGGTATGCACGATGTGCGGATTGCTCACGCGGTTAAACCTCCGTCGCAGGAGTGCGAAAGTCGTCTTCTTCGGTTAACGAAGGACTTTGATATGAGAAAACGGGTGGAGGACCGGGAAAGTCCGTGCCAGAAGCACCCGTCAAACGGTTACACTAACTCGTGAAATGAGTATCGAGCTTGAGCCTATTAGGAAAAAGCCTGCTGGAAAGAAACCAGAGCCGGCAGGTGGGGGCCGTAGGGCCGCCGTCTTGATACGCTTTGTAGCGCTTCCGGGCCGATTTTGCAAGGCCCGCCAACCCATCGGTGTAGCAATATAAGCCTCTATTGATGACTGATCCACACTCCCCCACCTTCGAATCATTCGGCCTCGCCCCGCCCGTCCTGCAGGGCACGCGTGTAGCCGGCTTCACGCACTGCACCCCGATCCAGGCCCAGACGCTGCCCATCGCGCTGGCCGGGCGCGACGTCGCCGGCCAGGCGCAGACTGGCACAGGCAAGACTGCCGCGTTCCTGGTCGCCCTGTATCACACGCTGCTCACGCACCCTGCGCCTGCGGGTCGCACCAAGGCGTCCGTCCGGGCGCTCATCGTGGCGCCCACGCGCGAGCTCGCCGTGCAGATTCATCACGACGCGGAGACGCTGGGCCGGCACACGGGCCTCGTACACGCCGTGGTTTATGGCGGCATCGACTACGAGAAGCAGCGGCGGCAGCTCGAGGACGGCATCGACGTGCTCATCGGCACGCCCGGCCGGCTGATCGACTACTACAAGCAGCACGTCTTCGACCTCAAGCATGCGCAGGTGCTGGTGCTGGATGAGGCCGACCGGATGTTCGACCTCGGTTTCATCGCGGATATCCGCTACATCCTGCGACGCCTGCCGCCGCCGGAGCGCCGCCAGTCGATGCTGTTCTCGGCCACGCTCTCCTACCGGGTTCTCGAGCTCGCCTACGAGCACATGAACAACCCGGAGCTGGTGCGCGTGGAGCCCGACAAGATGACCGTCGATCGCGTGCGGCAGATCATGTACTACCCCTCGATGGAGGAGAAAGTTCCGCTGCTGGTCGGTCTCCTGCGCCAGAGCGAGGCCCGGCGCACGATGATCTTCGTCAACACCAAGCGGATGGCGGAGCGGCTGGAGAGCGTTCTGAAGGCCAACGGCTTTCACGCACAGGCGCTCTCGGGCGACGTGCCGCAGGCCAAGCGGTTGCGCTTCCTGCGCGACTTCCACAACGGCGACCTCGCGGTGCTGATCGCGACCGACGTCGCCTCACGGGGCCTCCATATCCCCGACGTCAGTCACGTCTTCAACTTCGACCTGCCGCAGGATGCGGCCGATTACGTTCATCGCATCGGGCGCACGGCGCGGGCCGGAGCGGAGGGAGACGCCATCAGCTTCGCTTGCGAGGAATTCGCGGTGTCCCTGCCGGAGATCGAGGGCTACATCGGCCACAAGATCCCTTCCGCGCCGATCGCGGCCGACTTGCTGGCCACGGGGCTCGCCGAGGGTGCGGCGCCGCCGCGCCGGCGCATGCCTGGCGGCGGGGACCGGCCCAGGCATTCGGGTCGTCCGGGCGGGGGACGCCCGGGTGGGCGTTCCGGCGGGCACTCGGGTGGGCCGGCGCGCTCAGGACGCGGCAAGCCCCGCGGGCCGCGCGGCGGGGCATGAGGGCAGGGCCGGCCAGGCGTATGATAGCGCCGCGGGCCGGCCACGCCTGGCGCGGCAGCCCCCGAGACCCGCGCCACCGTGAGCGCAGAGGGCGGCGGGGAATTCATGGCGGAAATCGAAGATAACGTCGACCGCGAGCTGTTTCGCAACATGGAAAAGCTGCGCCAGCTGCGCATAGAGCATCGTGACCTCGACGAGGTGATCATGCGTCTGGCGCTCGACATGCACATCGATGAGCTGCAGCTCAAGCGGCTGAAGAAGCGCAAGCTGATGCTGAAGGATCAGATCACACGGCTCGAGAGCGAGCTCATCCCCGATCTCAACGCCTGAGCGCGGAAATACCCCACGGCGGCCGCGACCATGCCTGTGCAGATTCTCGGGAGTCTCTCCCTGCCGGACCGGGACTTCGCCTGGTCCTTCGTCCGCGGCTCGGGGCCGGGCGGGCAGAACGTCAACAAGGTGGCGACCACGGCGCAGCTCAGGTTCGATCTCGCCGGCACCGAGGCTCTGGCGCCGTCGGTGAAGGAGCGGCTGCGGTCGCTTGCAGGCCGGCGGGTGAGCGAGGACGGCGCGCTGCTCATCATCGCGCGCAACCACCGCACGCAGGAGGCGAACCGGCGCGAGGCGCTCGAGCGCCTGTCGGACCTCCTACGCCGCGCACTGGTCGCACCCAAGGCGCGCAAAGCCACGCGCCCCAGCCGCGCATCGAAGCAGCGGCGGCTCGAGCGAAAAACGCAGCGGCAGGGGACGAAACGGTTGCGGGGCAAAATCAGCTGGGAAGATTGATCGAGGAGCGCGCCGCAACTGCGAGACCCGGCATCGGGAGTCGATCCGCCCCGGCCCCCTCGCCAGACCCTGATCGACCGGAAGGCGCTCCGCGAGCCTGCATGGAGGTATCCACGGCGTTCGGCCAGGGGGCATCCTGTGATGCGCTCCGAGCCGCCGCACTCAAGAGTGCGTCACCTGCAGGATGCTGTGCCGGATCTGCTCCCTCAATACGAACTGGGCGTCGGCGGCCACCCGCATCAGCACATCGTCGAACTCGAGCTTGCCCCCCGCGCCGGAGCGGACCACGCCGCGGCGGCGCAGCAGGTCGATGAAGTTCTCGAACAGCGTGCGATCGAAGAACTCCGGTGAATTGAGCCCGTAGAGCATCCCCATGCGCTGGGCATTGAGCTGGCAGCGCTCCTCGAGCACCGACTGAGTGAGCTCGCCGCTGCCGGCCGCGACGAGCTGCGAGATGGCAAGGTAGTACCGCTCGATCGTCTGGATCGTCGCCTGCGCGAGCACGGACAGCTGCATGGCCTCGCCCGAGGCGGGCTGCGGCCGGCGCCAGACGCTGCGATCGTCACTCGACTGGATGAGGCCATGACGCCGCATGCACTCGAGCACCCCGTCGACCACCGCGGGGAGCTGCTCCTCGCTCCAGGTGAGGAATAGCTCCGCGGCGATGTAAGGATAGATGCGCCAGGCGAGGCGGTGGATGTCATCGTGCCGCACTTCGGCGTTGCTGGAGAAGACGCATGCCAGGAGGGACGGCATGGCAAACAGATGCAGCACGTTGTTGCGGAAGTATGTGGCGAGGACCGCGCTCTCGTCACTCATGCGCACGATGTCGCCCATGGCGTGCTCCTGCCGCTGCAGCATTTTCATCGCTTCGCCGTAGGCGATGACGCCGGCACCGCCGAGGTTGGTGAGTGTAATGCGATCGCTGTACGGAAACCCGCGCAGCAGCGCCCGGTACAGATCGATCTGGCGCTCCAGAATGGCTTCCGGAAGCGCCTGCCGCGGCATGGCGAGCAGAATGACGGCGAGAAGGTTGATGGGAGTGACCGCGGCGGCGGCGTTGATGTTGCGCATGATGCGGCCGGCGAGGTCGTCGACCGCGGCTGCGATCCAGGGCGCGCGGGACTCCTCGTCGAAGGCGCGGGTGCGCCAGCCGCTGTCGTGCCTGTCCAGGAGTTCCTGGAGCGCAATGGGCTCGCCCAGGTTGACGTGCACACGCCCGAAGCGCTCCCGGAGCAAGCCACACGCCCGCAGGAGACCGAGGACGCTCTCCTTCTCCTTGGGCTTGCCGGACAGCTCCCCGACGTAAGTGGCGCCTTCGACGACGCGCTCGTAGCCAAAGTACACGGGCAGGAAGACCACGGGCCGCGCAGGATCGCGCAGGAAGCTGCGCACGGTCATGGAGAGCATGCCGGTCTTCGGCTGCAGGAGCCGGCCGGTGCGGCTGCGGCCGCCTTCGATGAAGTATTCGATGGAATGCCCCCGCGCCATGATGGCGGCGAGGTATTTGATGAAGACGACGGTGTACAGGCCGTTGCCGCCGAACTTGCGGCGGATGAAGAAGGCGCCGCCCATGCGCAGCAGCCGGCCGACGATGGGCAGATTGAGGTTGATCCCGGCCGCGATGTGCGGCACCGGATATCCGTTGACGTAGATGACGTACGACAGCAGCAGGTAGTCCATGTGGCTGCGATGACAGGGTACGTAGACGATCTCGTTGCCTTGCGCCACGCGCTCCAGCGTCTCGAGATGCCCGACCGACACGCCGTCATAGAGACGATTCCAGAGCCAGGCAAGGAGACGCTCGAGGAAGCGGACGAAGGCATGAGAGTAATTGGCGGCGATTTCCTTCGCGTAGCGGGACGCCCGCAGCAGCGCCATGCGCCGCGTGAGTGACTTCTCTCGCATTTCTTGAGCAACGGCGGCACGTACTGCGCGCGTCCGCAACACTTGGGTAACGAGGGTGCGGCGATGCGACAGGTCCGGCCCAATGCGCGCCGCGCGGTGCTGGGCATAAATGCCGCGTAACGCGCGAGCGACCCGCCTGCCGCGCACCGAGAGCCCGGCCTCATCGCCGAGGAGGCTGCGCAGCGAGATCGGCTCTTCGAGCTCGACGAGGGTATTGCGGCCGTTGAACAGCAGCTGCAGGAACTTGCGGGCACGGCTGGTGAGCGCCCAGTTCTCTACCAGCAGCAGGCGAAACCAGGAGGCCTCGCGCTGCGGCGCACGTCCCCAGTACACGGCAACGGGCACGAGCTCGATCTCGAGGGTGGGATCGGCATCCAGCGCGGCGAGCATCTGCTCGAGCTGCGGCGGCGGACGGCGATCGAGCCGCTCGTCCCAGAAGCCGCGCGGCCGACTGAGGTAGAAGTAGGAGCGCAGGTCGGAGGATTCCCTGAGGAGGCGCTTGCGGGGCCGCGGGAGCTTTAGACGCACGCACGCGTGCTGCAGGACAGCGAGATCGGTGACGCTGCGCCGCTCCAGCACGTAGCACACGGCTGCCGCGCGCTGTTGCAGGCGCGCGGGAATATCCTCGGGCAGGACGCGGTATCGCACCCAAAGCGCGAGCACGCGATGCAACAGCCAGTTCAACCCGCCCCCCTTGGGACCGCTACTCGAAGGCCAGCGCCGGAAGGTCTAGCGCAATCAGAAAGTACTCGAAGAGATACTGGATCACCCGGATCTGATTGTGCAGGTTGTGGTCGCTTTCCAGCAGGTGCAGCGCGGCACGATAGCTCTTAGCGAACCGCAGGCTGTGCTCGAAGGGAACCACGTTGTCGCGCCACCCGTGCACCACCGTCGCAGGACAGTCGAGCACGCCCTCGCGCAGCTGCGGCAATCCGGGCATATACAGCGCTGGCGCCATCAGGAAGATGCCGCGCGCATGCAGCAGCGAAGCCGAGGCGACCGCGACATAACCGCCGAGGCTGGAGCCGACCAGCACCAGATCGCCGGCGAGCTCCTTGCAGAACTCCGCCAGCCGCGCAATGCGCTGGCGGGGATCGTCGAGACCGCGGTAATCGACGGAGTGCGCCTCATAGCCCTCGCTGCGGGCGACCTCGGCGAGCGCGGAGATCTTTCGTCCCCATGGGCCGCTCTCTTTACCATGGGAGAAGACGACGTGCCGGGCGACCGGGCCGGAGGGCTCGGTGTCCGCGGCTTTGGGGTCGCTTTCAGGATTCGAATCGCCTTGGGTCATCAGGCGAATCATGCAGGCAAACCCATGACGAAGCCATAACCCTTATCGGGGGGGCTGGCCCCTCTTCCGGCGCGCGCGCCGGCAGCGGGCCGAGCGCCGCCCGGACCGTGCGGCGGATCCTCGCCAGGGGCCCAGCAGGGGCTCCGGCCGGGCGGATGCAACGCTTCCCGTGGCCTAGCGGTAGTCCATCTTCTTCAGGATGGTCGTCTCGATCTCCCACTCGACGCGCTGGCGGGAGGTGGCCGCCCGATTGACGGTCACGGGGCGCACCCGGCTCGCCGCGGGATGATGGGTCACCAGCCAGGCGTCGAACTCCCCCGGCCTGCTGGTGGCGAAGCCGAAGAGCAGATTGACGCGGCCGTCGGCCACGGTGTCCGGGCGATTGACACGCTCATCGCAGATGACGAAGTAGCGATCGCCGGCCCCGGCGCCGACGAACGCGCCCTGCTCCGCCAGCACCTCGAGAAAGGTGTCGACCAGCGCGCGGGCGCGCGCCCAGGCGGGCGGCCCGTTCTGCTCCAGGAGCACCCAGCGAGTGCCGCGCTCGACGCTCGCGGCCACCCAGAGGCCGAGGCGCCGCGCCGAAAGATACTTCCAGTCGGGGAATCCGCTGCCGCCCGCCGCGAGCGTGCGCGCATCCACTCGCACGCCGCCTTGCGCAGCGGCTCGCGGCAGGCTCAATGCGTTGATGCCGGCCTGGGCGAGCCGCAGCCGATCGGCGTCGCACACCGGGACCGCAGGCTGAAGGCCCGGCCGCAGCGTCATTTCCACGGTTTCCACGGCCGACCACAAGGGATGGACGTCGTCGGCGCGGGCGAGCAGGCCGGCGACCGCGCCGCAGGAGGCGAAGGTCTCGAGCCGGCCACGGAGCCGGTCGAGCGCCTGGACCCTCGGGTAGTACATGACGGCGTTGTCGCTGCGAAACGGCCACGTTCGCATCCCATCCAGAGCTGCGCGGGCGCTGGTCCAGGACGCTGGCGGGTCCACGATCATCATCGCGTGACGCTCGCGGCAGTAGCGTGCGGCGACGAGCAGCGCGCTCAAGCCCACGTCCTGCTCCCGCGACAGCGGCGGGATGCAGAGGAAGTTGAAGGCGTCGGCGGCGCTCAGCGCGAAAAGACCGGTGGCCGCCGCAGCGGACCCGATGATGTCGTAATCGGTCAGTGGACCGCCGTCGTCACCGTCGGCGTTGGAGAGCGCATACCCGATCGCGGAGCCTCCGGGGCCCGCGGAGCGGTCCGGACGCTGCGCCGGGAGCGGCTCGACGGCGCGGACCAGGTGCGAGCGCAGCAGGAGATCGGCGAGGCAGCGGCCGCAGTCCGGGTCGAGGGAAGCGCGGCGGAAGATCTCCTGGTCCTCGATGAGCTCCGAGGCCGCCGAGCGAACCCGATGGACGACGAGATTGAATCGGTCCGTGTCACCTTCGGGAATGCCGTCGTAGTCGACGGAGGCGCGCAGGTACTCCCTGGAGCCGGGATTTACGCCGGCGAGGCGCAGCGTCCCGGAGCCGGCCGGCAGCGTGATGGTCGGCGCGCGGGCGCCGTTGGCGACACGAACGATGATCGCGCGGCCGCCGCCGTGGTCGAAGAACTGCTCGACCGCATAGGAGAGGGGCGAAGGCTGCCAGAGTCCCCCGAACACCTGTTGGAACTCGCCGAAGCTCCCGACCGTCACGGGACGGTGAACCGGTCCCTTGAGGGTGCGGCCGACGAAGGCGGTGACGGCGCTCGGCAGGCGCGCGATGATCGGCTCGGTCCGAGTTGGCGCGAGCTCCAGACCGGGCGCACCGCGTTCAACCACTGATGTGAATCCCCGCCGTGTTCTTGTTGTAGCGGCGGACTCTACCATAAAAAAACCCCCGGACCATGAGGACCGGGGGTTCGAAATGCGGACTTTCGATGAAGGGAAGGAAGTCCGCTAGGGGATACCGATGACGATGATAACGACTCTCAGTGCAAACGCGCCCAGTGCAAAATCTTGATCTCGTCCGAATCGAGGTCGAAGCTCCGCGCGAGCAATGACCGCAGCTCGCGAGTACCGCCGCCGACCTGCAGCGGATGCCGCAGCTCCACCACACCGCTCCATTCGCTCGAGGGCATCGCGGCCGGCGCGCGCAGGCCGCCGGTCATGAAGTGTGTGTAGTACTTGGTAGCCACGGCGGAAAGCGTAGGTTCGGCGCACAGCGCCGTCCGTGACCGGCTCCACAGAACCCCCGGGTTTTGACAAAATCGAGGCATGGGACGTTTCCGCACACCCGCGCCAGCGGCTTCCAAATACATCACACCCGAGGGCGAGCGGCGCCTGCGGGAGGAGCTGGAGCAACTCTGGCGGCTCGAGCGACCGAAGGTGACGCAAGCGGTAGCTGAGGCGGCGGCTCAGGGGGATCGCTCCGAGAACGCCGAATACACTTATGGTAAACGCCGGCTCCGTGAAATCGACCGCCGGGTGCGCTTCCTCCGAAAGCGCCTCGACGGCATGGTCATCGTCGATCAGCCGCCTGCTGACCGGAAGAAGGTGTATTTCGGCGCATGGGTCACGGTCGAATCCGACGAGGGAGCGCAGGTGCGCTACCGCGTCGTCGGACCGGACGAGTTCGACCGTGAGCCGGGCTACATCAGCATGGACTCGCCCCTCGGACGCGCCCTGCTGCGCCGAAGCCTGGACGAGGAAATAACTGTGGAGCTCCCCGGCGGCAGCCGCAGGCTGGCCATCGTGGAGATCGACTACGGGCCTCCTACCATGTCACCCGCACGTTCTTGAACTGCCAGGGATCGGTCTTGTCCAGGTCTTCCGGGAACAGGCGCTCGCGCTCGTGCAGGGGCGTCCAGTCGGTGTAGCTGCCGACGACCGGTCCGAGATAGGGCATGCAGATCTCGAGATTGCGCCGGAAATCGATCTCGTCGGGCTCCACGATGCCGCAGTTCGGGTTCTCCATCGCCCATACGACGCCGGCGAGGACGGCAATCGTGACCTGCAGACTGGTGGCATTGTTGTGGGGCGCGAGCTTGCGCGCCTCCTCGATCGAGAGCTGCGAGCCGTACCAATAGGCGTTCTTCTTGTGGCCGGCGAGCAGGACTCCGAGCTCATCGATACCGCCCGCGATATCGTCCATCAGGATGCGTTGACGCTCCTGCTGCACGTAGTTGCGGCCCGCCAGCTCGTGGACCGACATCACGGCAGAGTCGCAGGGATGGTAGGCGTAATGGACCGTTGGGCGGTACACGACCTGGGCGCCGTCACGCACGGTCAGGTAATCCGCGATCGAGATGGCCTCGCCGTGCGTAATGCAGAAGCCGTGAAAGTGGCCCGCGCGCGCAGTCCAGGTGCGCACGCGCGTGCCGGCGCCGGGCTGCATGAGGTAGATGGCCGCCATGCAGCCGAAATCGTGCCGCTTGCCGTCGCGCGGGAAGTTGCGCTCGTGGGTACCCCAGCCCATCTCGCTCGGCTGCGAGCCCTCGCTCACGAAGCCGTCGATGGACCAGGTGTTGACGAACTCGCCGGGCTCCTTGGGCACACGCGAGACCTGAGTGTCGCGCTCCGCGATATGGATGACCTTGACGCCGAGCTGACGGGCGAGCTCGCCCCACTCGGCGCGCGAGGAAGGCTTACCGGGATCCACCTGGGTATCGGCGGCGATGTTGAGCAGCGCCTGCTTGAGAAAATGCGATACCAGGCCCGGATTGGCACCGTGGGTGATCACCGCGGTCGGCGCGCGCGCATTGCCCGGACGCAGAGCCAGTGCTTCCTCGCGCAGGGCGTAGTTGGTCCGGCGCCCGACGGAGACGGTCGGATCGGTGTAGCCGCCCGGCCAGGGCTCGATGCAGGTGTCGAGATACATCGCGCCCTTCTCCCAGCAGAGCTTGATGAGCGCGATGCTGGAGACCTCGACGGAGACGTTGATGAGGAAGTCGCCGCGTCCGAGCAGCGGGTTGAGCACCCGGCGGAAGTTCTCGCGGGTGAGACGCTCCTTGACGAAGCGGATGCCGTAGCTGGCCGCCTCGGCATTGCCGCGGTCTTCCGCGGTGACGATGGTGAGGCGGTCGGGCGAAATGCCGACGTGTCGGAGGATGAGAGGCAGGACGCCCTGCCCGATGCTGCCGAAGCCGACGATGAGAATGCGGCCGGGAAATTCTACGTGAATTTTGTGCTCGGTCATGATGCGCATAGGGTACCAATCTCGGCACAGCTCTTATACCCCGCCGTTTAAAAGCAATTGACGGAGCGGCCGTTTCCCGGGGCACCCACTCTCGCAATGACGGGTCTCAGAGAGGCCGTCCTTGGGCCGCGGGATCAACCGCGGTGATTGGGCTGGCCGCTCAAAGCGCCGGAGGCGTCTTTACTCGGCGCCATCCCTGCGCCTCGGCCCCGGTCGGCCCCGCCTG
>JABBNZ010000005.1:34057-101250 GCA_019352035.1 Pseudomonadota bacterium
CCTGACTGCGTCAGGCGTTCAAAATCGCTCCTGCGATTTTGTGAGCCAATGAGGAGGATACGTCCGCTCGTAACCCGGGAGTGACTCGATGCGCGCCACCCAGCGGCCGACCGCGGGATAGTGCACCTCGACGGGCATGAAGCGGGAGGCGAGCTCTTTCGCCTCGGGCCGCTCGAGCGCACGCTTCAGCAGCTGGAAGCCGGGGAAGATGACCATGTCTACCGCCGAGTAGGCCTCACCGACGACCCAGTCGGATCGGGACAACCGAGCCTCGATCGTGCGCGCCTCGCTCGCGGCCGCGTGCATGGCCCGCGTGATCTCCTCGCTGCGCAGATCGGCGCTCTTCGCGAACACCGCGCCGGTGATTTTCGCGAGGTGCGGCTCGATGTAGGCCTGGTACTCGCAGATCACCCGCATGATGGTGCCGGCCTCCTCGGGGCCGTGCCCGAAGATCGGCGGGTCGGGATATTTGAGGTCGAGGTAGTAGAGTATGGCCAGTGACTCGAAGCAGACGTAGTCCCCGTCCTTGAGCACGGGGACCCGGCCGCGGGGATTCATCTGCAGCATCTGCGGTGATTTGTGCTCCTGCTTGGAGAACTGCAGCAGGTGGCTCGTATAGGGCAGGCGCTTGTATTCGAGTGCCAGCAGCACCCGCCAGGCGTACGGGCTGCCGCCGCCCCAGTAAACTTCGATCGCCATTGGGGAATTGTAGCGATATCGGGAGCCTCTCGGATATGCCTCAGACGACGCTCATAACTCCGCGGCAGCTGGCGGCGCGGCTCGGGGATGCGGACCTGGTGATCATCGACTGCCGCTTCGACCTCGCGCGGCCGCAGTGGGGCCGCGAGGCGTACGCGAGCGGGCGCATCCCGCGCGCGCTTTACGCGCACCTGGACCATGACCTTTCCGGCAAGCCCTCCCCTTCCACGGGCCGCCATCCGCTGCCTCCCATCGAGGAGATGGCGGCGCGGCTCGGCCAGTGGGGCATCGACGCGCAAGTGCAGGTGATCGCGTACGATCAGAGCGCGGGCGCGTACGCTGCGCGGCTCTGGTGGCTGCTGCGCTGGCTGGGGCATGCGAAGGTCGCGGTACTCGATGGCGGCCTGGCGGCGTGGCAGGCAGAGGGGCTGCCGCTCGATACGACGCCCGTCCCTGACGTGCAGCCGGAATCTCAGGCCGATTCCCATGCACGGAGGCATCCTGGCGGCAACGCGCGCCGCTTCGATCCGCGGCCCGAGGCGGAAATGGTGGTGGGCACTCCCGAGCTCGAGGCGCTGGTCCGCGCCGGGCAGCTCGCGCGCGGGGACCTCGTGTTGGTCGATGCCCGAAGCGCCGACCGGTTCGCGGGCCACAACGAGACGATCGACCCTGTCGCGGGCCATATCCCGGGCGCGCGGAACCATCCGTTCACCGACAACGTGGACGCCGCCGGACGCTTCCGCGACCGCGGCACGCTGCGCGAGCGGTTCGCGAAGACGCTCGAGGGGGTTCCGCCGGATGCGGCGATCTGCATGTGCGGCTCGGGCGTGACCGCCTGTCACGACCTGCTGGCGATGGAGGTGGCCGGGCTCAAGGAAGCGCGGCTGTACGCCGGCTCCTGGAGCGAGTGGATCAGGGACCCCAAGCGCCCCATCAGCCGCGACGCCGAATAGCGGGCCACGCACCCCGGTCGCAGGTCTCAGCGCCCGCGGCGAAAGGCATAGGGTCTCGCGGAAATCGTCCCGCTCGTTGGCACTGCACAGCGGCCCAGGGCCGCTCCCTGGGCCGCGGCGAAAGGCATAGGGTCTCGCGGAAATCGTCTCGACGATTTCCGCCAATATAAATATAAGGATAGTTTTGATATCTTGCGCGCCAAGTGAACTCAGCGAGACCAACAGCGGACTCTGACACGTGGCCGTAGACCCCAAGAGCGCCTTGAACGGCGCACGCAAATTCAACCCCGCTCAGCCCTGGCGCATCGAGGACTCCCTCGAGCTCTACCTCGTCAATGCGTGGGGAAAGGGGTATTTCGGCATCAATGCGGCCGGCCACCTCGTGGTGAGGCCCGACGCGCAGCCGGGGCGGGACATCGATCTGTACGACGTCGTCGAGGGCCTGGAGGCTCGGGACCTGACCACGCCGGTGGTCGTGCGCTTCTCCGACATCCTGGCGCACCGCCTGAAGCATCTGCACGCAGCCTTCGCGCAGGCGATCGCCGAGAACGACTACCGCAACAGCTATGCGGCGGTGTTCCCCATCAAGGTGAACCAGCAGCGCCTCGTCGTCGAGGAGGTCTACCGCTACGGGAAGGAGTTCGGCTTCGGCCTCGAGGTAGGCTCCAAGCCCGAGCTCCTCGCCGTGATGGCGATGACGGAGAACGCCCCGGAGCGGCTGATCGTCTGCAACGGCTTCAAGGACGACAGCTACATCGAGGCGGTGACGCTCGCCACCAAGCTGGGCAGGACCATCATTCCCGTGGTGGAGAACTTCGATGAGCTCGGGCTGATCCTGAAGCACGCCGAGCGTTACCAGGTGCGGCCGCGCATCGGGGTGCGGGTGAAGCTGTTCACGGAGGGCTCGGGCCGCTGGCGCGAGTCGGCGGGAGAGAAGTCGAAATTCGGCCTCTTCATCACCGAGATCCTGGAGCTCTTCGGGTTGCTGAAGGCGCGCGGGATGCTGGATTGCCTGCAGCTCGTGCACTGCCATCCCGGCAGCCAGCTGCAGGACATCCGGCGCGTGAAGGATGCCATCAACGAGCTGGCGCACGTCTATGCGGAGCTGAAGCTCATGGGCGCGGGCCTGCAGTACATCGATGTGGGAGGTGGCCTGGGCGTCGACTACGACGGCAGCGGCACCAACTACTCGTCGTCGATGAACTACACCCTCAATGAGTACGCGAGCGACGTGGTCTATCGGATCGCGAGCGTCTGCGACGCGCGCGACATCCCGCATCCGATGATCATCAGCGAGTCCGGCAGAGCGATCGCGGCCTACCACAGCGTGCTGGTGTTCGACACGCTGGGCTCCTCGGCGCTCGACAAATTCCGGGTGACTGGGCGGGAGGACGAGGATTACGCCGGGAACGAGGAGCTGCCGCAGCCGGTGCGGGACTTGTTCGAGGCGTTCCGCTCGGTGAGCGAGCGGCGTCTGGTGGAGTGCTATCACGACGCGCTGACGGCGCGCGACCAGGTGCTGCAGATGTTCAATCTCGGCCTGCTGTCGCTGGAGTTCCGGGGGCTGGCGGAGCGGCTCTTCTGGGCGACATGCGCCCGCGTCCGAGACTGCTGCCGCCGGCTCGAGCAGCTGCCGGAGGAGCTCGAGGGGCTGGAATCGATCCTGTCGGACACCTACTTCTGCAATTTCTCGGTGTTCCAGTCCCTCCCCGACAGCTGGGCGATCGACCAGCTCTTCCCGATCATGCCCATTCACCGGCTGGACGAGCAGCCCTCACGCACTGGCGTGCTGGCGGACATCACGTGCGACTCGGACGGCAAAATCGACCATTTCGTGTCGCTGCGGGACGTCAAGCGGACTCTGGAGCTGCATGAGCTCAAGCCGGGGCAGAAGTACTACCTCGCCGTCTTCCTGGTAGGCGCCTACCAGGAGACGCTGGGAGACCTGCACAACCTGTTCGGCGACACGCACGTCGTGCACGTGCGGCTGCATGACGAGGGCGGCTGGTGGATCGAGGAGATCGTCAAGGGCGACACGGCCAACAGGGTGCTCGAATACATGGAGTATGACGTGGCGGAGCTGTACCCCGCTCTGGCGCGCGATTGCGAACGGGCCATCCGGGACGGCCGGATGACCATCGCGGAAAGCCAGATGCTGAAGCGGTTCTACGAGGGGGAACTCAACGGCTACTCCTACCTGGAGCCGGCGGGCAGCTAGTCATTAGGCGCTGGATCCGGGCATCCCTGCCCGGCTCAACGCAGCGTTGGGCAAAAAGCGCGGCTTTTGCCCAACGCTCGCTCGGCGGAGCGAAGCGGTGCTTCGCTGCAGGGCACCGCCTCGCCCCGCGGCGGCGGGACACCTCCGTGTGCCTGTCACACGGTCGTGCCGCTTTATGATTCGGGTCCCCGGGCCGATGGGCAACTGGACCCGTTTCGAAGGGCATTTGCTCCAGCGTTACCGGGTCTCGGACCGCCATCCCGGGATGTAGCGAATACACTACAACCGGTGTTTGCCATCGGTAAAAGCCGGGAGTAGCATGGTGTCGCGTTTGATATCCCGCAGGGATGAGTACGCTTGAGTTCAGTTGTTTCGTTCGAATCCCCTCCCCGTCCCGTAATCCATGATCACGCGGCACATGCGACCGCCCCGCGCGGCTCGCCGCTGTGCGCATTCTGAAGAGAGACTTCCGGATGACGACGATCTATGTGGGTAATCTGCCCTTCAATGCCACCGAGCAGGACGTGCAATCGCTGTTCGAGCGTCATGGCAAGGTGGAATCGGTCAAGCTCATCAACGATCGGGAAACCGGCCGGCCACGCGGCTTCGGTTTCGTCGAGATGTCGCAGAGCGAGGCCCAGGGTGCGATCCAGGCCCTGAACGGCTTTGAGATGAACGGCCGGGCGTTACGGGTCAATGAGGCCCAGGAGCGCGCACCGCGCGCACGACAAGGCGGCGGTCCATTCCGACGCTGAATCGAGCGTCCGTTGCGCCTTTGAGACGAACCCCGCTCCGGCGGGGTTTTTTTTGTCCGCGCGGCCAGCCAAAATGACGGCAATGCTGCGTCCCCGAAACATCTGCGCCCTGCTCATAGCGCTGGCGTGCGTGGTGAGCGGCACGGTGCTGCTCGCGGGCTGCGCGACGACGAGTGGCCGGGAAACGGCCTCCAGCGACCTCGATGTCATCCTGGCCGGCAACCAACGGACGGCCGCGGACCGGGCGCGGGACGCCTTCCGGCATCCGAAGGAGACGCTGCTTTTCTTCGGTATCCGGCCGAGTACGCGGGTTTTGCAGGTCTGGCCGGAGTCGGGCTGGTACACGAAGATCATCGCGCCGCTGGTGCACGCGCGGGGGCGGTACTACGCCGGAGTGATCGCGGCGGGCCCGCATGATCGGTTCCAGGCGGCGCGGCTCGCCCGGTATCGGCGGCTGCTCGGCTCCCGGCCTGATCTGTATGGGCGGGTGAAGGTGGTGCCTTTTCCGCTGAATGGGGGAGACGTACTGCAGCCGGGATCGGTGAACATGGTCCTGAGCTTCAGCGATCTGCACGAGTGGATGGCGCTCGGGGATGCGCAGCAGGCGCTGGCCACGATCTATCGGGTGCTGGCGCCCGGCGGGGTATTCGGGGTGGTGGACAACCGGGCGAATGCAGGGGTGCCGCAGGATCCTCGGGCCAGGACTGGATATGTCGGGCAGGGGTATGCGATCCGGATGATCGAGGCGGCGGGGTTCCGGCTGGTGGCGACTTCGGAGGTCAATGCCAATCCGAAGGATACGAAGAATTACCCGGCGGGCGTTTGGACGTTGCCGCCGGATTATCGGCTGGGGAAGGCGAATCGGGCCCGGTACGCGGCGATCGGGGAGAGCGACCGGTTCACGTTGAGGTTTATCAAGCCGGGGGGTGGGTAGGGCCTGTCGCATCAGGGCGCCGGGGGACCACTTGCAAAGAGGCCTTCCGGGGCCGCCGCGAGTACGTCCATGTAGGCTGCGGCAGTCCCCCTACCACATCTCCTTCAGGCGGGCGCTGATGTCCAGGGCGGGGTCGCCGACCTCCTCTGTCAGGGCGTCGCTGCCGATCCTGGAGCTTTGGAAAGCGGTGGGCTCGAGGGTCTTGAGGACTTTATCGGTGAGGAAGCGGCTGCGGCCGCCGTAGACGTGCGCATCGCCCAGGCGGTGCTGGGCGGTCACGTGGAACTTCAGGGGGGAGAGCAGCAGGAGGTCGTTCTGGGCGCGGGTCAGGGCGACGTAGAGCAGGCGCCGCTCCTCGTCGATGAGCTCGGGCTTGCCGGTGGAGAACTCAGACGGGAAGCTGCCGTCGACGACGTTAAGGAGGTAGACGGTGTCCCACTCCATGCCCTTGGCGGAATGGACCGTGGAGAGGATGAGGTAGTCCTCATCGAGCGCGGGGCGGCCGGAAAGATCGCCGGTGGCGTTGGGAGGGTCCAGGGTGAGCTCGGTGAGGAATCGCTCGCGGGACGGGTACTGGCTGGAGAGCACTTCGAGCTGGTCGAGATCGCCCAGGCGCGTATGGAAGTGCTCGTACTGCCGCTCGAAGTGCGGGCGATACCATTCCCGCGCCAGATGCACCTGTCCGGCCCACGCCCGTTGCGGGTCGGCGAGCGTGAGGAGCAGCTCCACGAGCTTGCGCCAATCCTTGGCGGCGCCCTGGGGCGGGTCGAAGCTCTGCAGGGAGGCCAGGGAGCCGCCGCTCGACTCCAGGTGATCGAGCGCGCGGCGCGCGTTGGCCGGTCCCATGCCGGGCAAGAGCTGCAGGGTGCGAAAGGCCGCCAGACCGTTGCGCGGGTTGTCGGCCCAGCGCAGGACCGCAAGGAGGTCCTTGATGTGGCCGGCCTCGAGGAACTTCAGGCCGCCATATTTCACGAACGGGATCTGACGCCGCCCGAGCTCCACCTCGAGGACATCGCTGTGGCTGGAGGAGCGGAAGAGCACCGCCTGCCTGCGCAGCGCCACATTGGCTTCGCGGCGCTTCAGGATCTCGGCGCAGACATACTCGGCCTGCGCCTGCAGGTCCTCGACGGTGACGAGCCGAGGCCTGGGCCCTTCGCCGCGGCTCGACAACAAATGCTTGCGGTGCTGGCGCGGCGCCTCCGCCATGACGGCGTTCGCCACATCGAGCACCTGCTGGGTGGAGCGGTAATTCTGCGCAAGGGTCACCACTTCCGCCCGCGGCGTGAAGCGGTCGGGGAAGCCGAGGATGTTCTCCACCGCGGCCGCGCGGAAGGAATAGATCGCCTGCGCGTCATCGCCGACGACGGCCAGGCCGGCGCCGTCGGGCTTCAGAGCGTGGAGGATCTGCGCCTGCAGCCTGTTGGTATCCTGATACTCATCGACCAACACGTGATCGAAGTGGCCGCCCACGTGCGCCGCGAGACGCGGGTGGGACATCATGATCTGCCAGTAGAGCAGCAGGTCGTCGTAATCGAGGAGGCTGTTGCGCTGCTTGCGCTCGGTGTATGCGCGGTAGAGGCGGGTCAGGTCCGACTCCCACTGGACGCACCAGGGGAACTGCGCCTCGAGGGTGTCCTTCAGCGGACGCTGCGTGTTGATGCGGTGGGAATAGATCTGCAGACACGTATCCTTGCGTGGGAAGCGCTGCTCCTTCTGTGACAGCCCGAGCTCCTGGCGCAGCGTATCCATCAGGTCGGCGGAGTCCCCGCGGTCGAGCACGCTGAACTGGGGATCGAGCTTCAGATGCCGGGCGTAATGGCGCAGCAGGCGGTTGCCGACGGAATGAAAAGTGCCCGCCCAGCTCATCCGCTGCAGGATGCCCTGACTCACGCCGCCCAGGCTCTCGTTGAGCGCGGACTTCGCGATCTCGTGGGCGCGGCGGCGCATCTCCGTGGCGGCACGCCGGGTGAACGTCAGCATCATGATGCGGGCGGGATCCACCCCATGCATGACGAGATGCGCGACGCGATGGGCCAGCGTGTCGGTCTTGCCCGTGCCCGCCCCTGCCACGATCAGCAGCGGACCGGACTTGATGCCTTTGGACGCGCCGGCGGCGTCCGGCAGCGGCTCGCCATAGGCCGCGGCGCGGCGCTGCGGACCGTTGAGCTTGGCTAAGTGTGATGCCGTCGACATGACGGCGGGGGACTATACGGAATCGGGTGACCCGCTGTCACTGATGGGTGTCACGCGCTGAATGTACAGCGCTGACGCGCGTCCCTTACTGGATGCGAAGCGTCAAGTGCCCCCCGCCTGAATCGGCGCGGGCATCGGCTCGAGATCCGCGCCGAAGGAGGCGAGCCGCTCTCTGACATCCCGCTCGACGGCCGCGAAGTCGACGGCCACCCGTGCCGGGTCGTGACTCGGCACCTTACAATCGTCGAAGTCGATGCTGAGGCCGACGTCGGCACGAATGCGCGCATGCATCGCATCGCGGTACTGCGGCGAGAGGCCCAGTCGGTCGATGTCGAGCACCAGGTCGGCAGCGGGCTCGGCAGCGGCATAGGAGAGCAGCCGGACGGCGGTGAAGGCGCGAAAGGACAGCTCGTCGCTGAAGGACAGCGGCCCACCCTGCAGGGCCCGCAGCTGCTGCGGCAGTCCGCGGGGCAACGGCGGCAGGCCGAGCGTTCGGGCGAAGCGATGCGCGGGGCTGTCCGCGGGCGCGAGCGCCAGAATGAGGAAGTGACAGGACTCGAAGTAGGAGAGCGGCACCTCTGCGCGGTAGCTGCGGCAGGACAGCCACTGCTGCACCGGATTGCGGCGCAGGAGCACGTGGTATCCGCCGAGCTCGCTCTTGAGCCCCGGCGCCCGGGCGAGCGAGCGCGAGAACCCGAGCACGGGATGAGTGCCGCGGCGCTGCGCGTGCCGGATGAGCCGCGAGAGGTAGCGGACCTCGGGCGCGAGACCCTTGCGCGTGGGGAAATACCTCTCGAGCGCGAACTCCCGGCGATATCCCGGCACGCCCTTGAGCAACGGACGCAGCAGCGGGCGGTACTCCTCGGCGTAGGGCAGAAGCAGCGGCGGATGCCGCGAGTCCCATCCTTGCGCGGTCACGCGTTGGATGCGCTTGGACGAGCACCGCGCCAGCACTTCACCGAAGGGCTCGTAGAAGCTGGTGGTCTGCGGATTGCGGCGGAAGCGGCTCCATACGTAGGTGCTCGCGCAACGCCAGCCGGCGTGAAGGAAAACCGCCGTGTGGTGCTTCGGTGACTGTCTCAACGCATCAGGCCCCATCTTCCGGCCGCCAGCCCGCAGCGGCGGCCCCGGCGCAGGCTTCGCGGTATTTTCGCGCCGGGTGAGAGTCTACGCACGCAGTGTACCCGCGGTCGTTTAAAACTGTAACCGTGATAGGCTCGACTGCCATGAAGCCCGAGAAGCAGACGACGCACTTTCGCGGACGGATCATCTCGCTCACGACCGACGAGGTGCGGCTGCCAAACGGACATCTCGCCTCGCTCGAGGTGGTCCACCATCCGGGCGGCGCGGCCGCGGTGGCAATCGACGCGCAGGAGCGCGTTTGCCTGCTCAAGCAGTATCGCTACGTCGCGGACGGCTGGCTGTGGGAATTGCCGGCCGGGAAGCTGGAGCCGGACGAGCCGCCCCTCGCGACCGCCCAGCGAGAGCTCATCGAGGAGGCCGGGGTGAGCGCGCGCCAGTGGAGCCCCTTGGGCTCTTACCTCAGCTCTCCCGGGATCTTCACCGAGGTGTTGCACCTCTTTCTGGCGACGGACGTACAGCCGGCCGCGGCGGCCCACGAGCAGGCGGAAGTCATCGAGGTGCACTGGGTGCCCTTCCTCGAGGCTTGCGAGCGGGCGGAACGGGGCGAGATCCGCGACGGCAAGACGGCGATGGGCCTCATCCGGGCGCGTTATGTCCGTAGCCACGGAATCTAGGGAAGAAGCCGCAGGCCAATCCGTGACGGATGTCTCAGAACGGCGACAGCCGCACTGCTAAGGTCCCCGCGTCCGCGAGTCGCGGACTGCGGTTGCAGTGCTTTCATTGGACGCGAGTACTAAAAAAATCGACGGGACCGATGCCTGCAAGCTGGACAATACCGGCGAGCGCCGCCGCCTGTCCCGGGTCCGCCATGACGAGCGCGGGAATGCGTATGTCGAATGGGTCGACGCGCCCGCGGAGCTGGTGGAGCGTCCCAAGCTCGAGATCGCGCGGGAGCCCTGGGAAATGCAGATGGAGGAGGAGCGCAAAGCCTGCGATCCCTATTCCAACGCGTCCGGCAGCAACCCCAAGAGCACCGGCACCACGACCCGCACGAACCTGCGCCAGCTCTCCGAGTGGATCAAGATGATGCGGGAGCTCGAGGAGCGCAAGCGCGGCGGCGGCGGCGGCGAGGAGTAGCGCTCAGCCGGCGGACCGCTCGATGTGCGCGACCTTGCGTGCATTCGTCAGCCGGTAGAAGCGCCGCAGCTCGGTGAGCACCGCATTCCCGGGGCCGCCGCCCGCGCGGCGCAGGGATTGCTCCAACCGCCCGCAGAACTTCTCCGCGTAACGGCTGGCCTCGCGGTAAAGATCGTCGCGTCCGTCGGCGAGCCGCGGATCGACGCGAGTGCGCTCGAAGAGGATGCGCCGCAGCTCCGCGGGGAACCGTTGCGGGAGCTGGCGGCGCAGCAGCCAGTAGCTGGCGACGTACTTGTCGATTTCCGCCTGCAACTCGAGCTCCAGGATCGAGACCGGACGGTCGTGGCCCGCGTTCCAGGCGAGGTACAGGAAGTGACTCACGCCCTCGAGCGCCTTCCAGTAGTCCGCGACGTTGCCGTCGTGCAGCCGCACCATCGGATCTTCCTGCCGCAGGCGCTCCAACAGGCCCGGATCGAGGTAGAGCGAGATCGCCGCCTCCTCGCCAGCGTCCCCGGCATCGGCGACGACGAGATCCTCCTCCGACACCCGCGCCCTGACACAAACCGGGAGGCGCCCGCGGTCGGTGACTAGAAAGTCATAGACGTCGTGCCCGACACTCACGTCGTAAATGCCGCCGATCAGCTGCTGCAGCTGCCTCAGGATCACGGGTGTCAGTGCGCGAATTGCGTCCCGCCGGCCAAGGTCGGATCGACGCCGAGGCGCTTCAGGAGCGCGTAGCTGCGCCGGCTGCCGGTCTTCATCCAGATCTCGTAGAGCCGCAGGATGTCCTTGTCGGAATGCTCATGTGCGGTCTGCGCGAGCTCGTTGAGCGCATCGACCATGGGCTGGAATTTCTCCGAGAGCTCCGCGAACACGCCGCCGAGCACCCTCCCCTTGCCGCGGGACAGCGTTTCGGCGAGGAAACCGTACGCGCGCCCCCCCATGGCGATGTGATAGTCGATGTCGATCAGCTTGCGCGCGAAGCTCTGCGCGAAGAATCCGGCGACGAAGAGCGAGACATCGCCCAGGCGCTGCAGGTTGCGGTTGCGATCGTCCGCGGACTGCGCCTCGAGCGCCTCCGACAGCATGAGGACGAGCGGCTTGATTCGCGGCCCCTCCGGGGTGCGCTCGAACAGCGCCTCGGAGCGCGAGAAGAGGGTCAACAGGTTGACGACGTAGTGCTCGGTCTGATCCTCGACCGAGAGCCGCTGGCTCTCGAGAGCCCCGTGCACGGCGTCCTTGAAGAATTCCTTCAGGTTGCTGACCGGCTGAACCCGGCTGGATGATTGGGCGTCAGACATCATTGAATGACCTCCGCGGCGCATCCGCTGGCTATACAACGGCAGCGCACGCCCAAAGTTCACTCCACATGGCGGCCAAGTTCCGTGACGCACTCCTCCTTATGATGCGATGCAAGGCGCGCAAGCGCCGGCGCGGTCGTATCTAATCGGCGTTCAGGCCTGGCAGCTGTCCGGACCGAGCGCTAACAGCTCCGCCAGCTCCATGCAGTCGGCGACATCGAAGTCGGCCGGCGTCAGGTGCGACGGCCAGGGCGCGAGGCCGCGGTTCATCCATGCGGTGCGCAGGCCCGCGGCGCGCGCGGCCTCCACGTCGAGGAAGGGATCGTCGCCGACATAGAGGATGCTTCGGGGCGCAAGGCGCAGGTCCCGGGCGAGTTGGTGGAAGCAACGGGGATGCGGCTTCGCGGCGCCGATCTGACGCGCGTTCAGCGACAGGCTGAACAGCGGCGCGAGTCCGATCAGCTTCAGATCCGCGTTGCCGTTGCTGAGTGATGCGAGCGTATAGCGCTCGCGCAGACGCTCGAGCGCGGGCTGGACGTCGGGATAGGGCTTAAGCTCATTGCGCGCCGCGAAGAACACCCGGAAGGCGAGCTGCGCCACCTCTTCCCCGTACCCGCACTCGCGCGCGTGCGCGGTTAGAGCGGTGAGGCGCAGATAGGTGAAGTCGTGGGCATTGTGGGGCTCGCTGCGGGCGAGCCGCTCGCGCGCAGCGCGCATTTCCTCGAGCGACACCGCCGCGACGATGCGCGGGCAATGCTCGCGCAGCCACTCTTGCAGGCGCTCCTCCGCGCGAACGATCACCGGACCAACATCCCACAGTGTATCATCGAGATCGAAGGCGACCGCGCGGATGCCGCCCGGCCCCGCCGCGCGGGGTGCGGCGCGGCCCAAGCTCGAGATTCCAGTCGTCATCGTGTGAAGGTTACCATCCCATGTCGGCTCTGACTCTGGTGATCGGCAACAGGAACTACTCCTCGTGGTCGCTGCGGCCATGGGTGCTGCTGAAGCACCTCGGCCTGCAGTTCCGGGAGGTATTGATCCCGCTCGACACCCCGACGACGAAGGACGAGATGGAGAAATACGGGCCGAGCGGCCGGGTGCCGGTGCTGCTCGACGGCGAGCTCTGCGTATGGGATTCGCTCGCCATCTGCGAATACGCGGCGGAGCTCGCCGGCCGCGGCTGGCCGCACGAGCCGCAAGCGCGGGCGGTCGCCCGCTCGGTATGCGCGGAGATGCATTCGGGCTTCGCGAACCTCAGGATGGAGTGGCCGATGAATGCGCGCGCGCGCCACCGCCGCACCGTCAGCACGCCGGGACTGGAAGCGGACATCGACCGCGTGGATGAGATCTGGAACGAATGCCGGCGGCGCTTCGGCGCGGGGGGACCCTGGCTCTTCGGGGAGTACTCCATCGCCGATGCGATGTATGCCCCGGTCGTGCTGCGGTTCAACACCTATGGCGCGCGGATCTCCGAGACGGCGCGCTGGTACATGGCCACGACGCTCGAGGACTCGATCCTGCAATCGTGGCTGGCGGCCGCCAAGGTGGAGCCGTGGACGCTGGCGCAATCGGAAGTGGGATGAGAGCGGTGCCGCCCGAACGCACGGCCGCACGATGTCCTAGCTGTAAGTCGCCCGCCACTCCGCCCGATACGACATCCCCAGCGACATCAGCCGCTCGAGCAGCTCCGGATAGCTGATCCCGGCCGCGCGGGCGGACTCGGCGAAGTCCTCGGCCGCTTCCAGGTTGGGGTTGGCGTTGGCCTCCAGCGCGTAGACGTTGCCGTCCGCGGTCGCCCTGAAATCCATTCGCGCGCAGCCCGAGAGTCCGAGCGCGCGATAGATGCGGCGTGAGAGCCGGTCGAGGCGCGCGAGCACCGCCGGCGGCAGGTCCTGCGCGGCTCGGGTGGTGATGCCGTACTTCGCCTGATACCGCTTGTCCCATTTCACCTTGCGGGTGGCGATGGCGGCCAGGGAGTCGGGCATCGAGCCGAAGACCATCTCCCAGACCGGCAGCCGCGTCAGCCGATCGTTGCCCATCACCCCGACATAGAGCTCGCGGCCCTCGATGTACTCCTCGACCAGGGCATCGGAGCCGATCTGCTCGTGGACGAAGGCGATACGCTCCTTGAGGCGGGCGGCATCCTCCACGACCGAGGCTTGCGCGATCCCCATCGAGGCGTCCTCGACGGTCGATTTCACGAACAGGGGGAAGCGCAGCTTGCGCGGCACGTGAATGCGCGCGCCGCGCTGAAAGACGGCGAACTGCGGGGTCGGAATGCGGTGGAAGGCGAGCAGCTGCTTGCAGAGCGGCTTGTCGCGCGACAACAGCAACCCGCGGGGATTGCAGCCGGTATAGGGCTGACGCAGCAGCTCGAGGAATGCAACGACGTGCTGGTCGTACGTGACGATCCCGTTGAATTCCTCGAGCAGGTTGAAGACGATGTCCGGCTTCCACTCCGCGATGCTGCTGCGCATCTCGGTGAGGCTGTCGAGCACGCCCAGACAGCGGACGTCATGCCCGCTGGCGCGCAGGGTGCTGGTGACGTCGTATTCGGTACGCCACTCCTCGATCTCTTTGTCGTTACGGCCTTCGAGTGATTCCGGCGGCACCAGGCTCGCGTGCACCACGACGAGCGTGCGCAGTTTTCTCATAGGCGCAGGTGCGGGGTCTCGCCTTGGCGGTAGAGACTGGCGAGCCGCTCGAGCAGCCATCGGGCACTGCGGATGGCGTCACGGCGGTTGCCTCGGACGTAAAGCTTCAATGTCTCACTGCGCTCGATCAGCATACGGACGATCTGCTGCACACTATAACGCTCGAGGCCCAGCTCGCGCGACACCGAGGCGATCAGTGACTTGCGGTTGGCGCGCAACAGCGTTGCGGCGCGAATGGCGCCGCGGCGCATCGGCCGGGGCGCGAACAACCGGTGCAGATACTCATCGGCCAGTCCGCGGCGGTAATGGCGCTGACGGGCGAGCTTGCGCCGATAGTGCTGCGCGAGCGTGCGGGTATCGGCCTCGAGAGGCTCTATGCGGGTGCGATTGCGCACGGGCGCACGGCGCCCGCGCACTTCGGCGATCAGCTCCTCGACGGCGCTCAATTTCTGGAAGGCGGGCCAGTCGGCGTAGCTCTTGCGCCAGCCGGAACGCGGCGTCAGCCAGACGGCGAAGGTCTCCGCGAAGTCCTCGGTCGGGTGCGATTGCGCGTACCACTCCCCCAGGTGATGCACGTAGCGGCGGCTGCCGGGGCGCGCCCGGTAACGCGCCGGATACTGCAGGGAGGCCGGGCCGAAGACCTCGCGCCAGCGCTTGCGGCGGCGAAGCCGGTAGGCGTTGTCGAGCGCGTGCCCCGCTTCGTGGCGCAGGATTCGCATGAACCAGCGTGTGTTGCCGCCCTCCGCTTCCCGCATGATGCGGCGCTCGAGGCGCTCCAGGCGCGGATGCGCCAGGTAGAACGGGATCGCGATGCCGGGGACGCCGTCGGGGGAGAACCACTCTTCCGACAGCCACACGTGCGGGTGGAAACGGATGCCGCGGGCCTCGAGCTCCGAGTAGAGCCGCCGCACGCGGCGCTCGAGGTGCGAGCCCTGCAGCCGCAGGCCGAGATCGCAGAAGCGCAACGAGAGCAGGCGCTCGTCGGACAGGCGAGTCCATACCGGCCTTTTCTTGTGTCTGTTCATGGGCTGTGGCGCGCCCCCGAATCATGAAACGGTCCGAGATCGTGCCCCAGGCACAGGGACTGTGCCCCGCCGCCGCAGGTGGCGGCGGCAGCGGACAAAAACCGCGCTTTTGGCCGCTGCCACGCTGGGCCGGGCAGAAGCCCGGATCCAGCGTTTCATACTAGCTCAACTTGAGCAGGGCGTGCTGCAGAAGCCGATCGGCGTAGCTCTCGAGGAGCGCCCGCTGCAGGAGGCTGTCGCGCCAGGGAGCGGGGATCCCACTGGCGCCGTAGAGGGCGCCGGCCAGCTGGCCGCAGGCTGCGCTCGCGACGTCGGAATTGCCTCCGTGATTGGCTGCGTGGAGAACGGCGTCGCGGAAGTTGTCGGTCGCGGCGACGGCCTCGAGCGCGATCGCGAGCGCCTCGGTCACGGAGCCGGCTCGCCGCTGCGCCTGCCCGGGCTCAGCCCCGGCCGCGACCTCCGCCAGGACCCGGGCCTTGGGCCGACCCGAGAGCGCGAGATGGAGCGCGCGCGCGAGGTCGCGGCAGGCGGCGAGGACAGCCGGAGCCTGGCAGGTGGTGCGGGCGGCATCGCTGGCGAGCTGGATGGCCTCCTGCGGCGCGGCGAAGTAGAACATGACCACGGGGGCGACCCGCGAGAGCGGCTCCGGATCGAGCTGCCCGGGGGCGTGAGAGCCGGAAAAGAGCTGCCGCCGCCACTGCGCCATCGTGAGCGCCCGCGCCGTGCTCGCCGTGATGCCGAGGCATTGGCCGGTGGCGGACAGATAGCCCTCACGCTGCCAGCGCTGATACCGCTCCACTTGGTCGCGCGCATCGAAGCCGTCGGTGCTCAGCAGGCTGTCGGCGAGGCAGAGCGCCATCGCCGTGTCGTCGCTCCAGCCGCCGCGGGGCAGCTCGAACGGACCGCCGCCGATGAGGTCGCCCACGGGCGCGAAGGTGCCAGGGCGGCGGTACTGGGTCGCGGCCGCAACGGCATCGCCGGCGGCGAGCCCGAGCAAAGCGCCGAGGAAACGCTCGCGCAGGGGCCGGACGGCGGCCAGGGTGGCGGGATCCAGGAGGGGGTCCGGATCGGCCGAGTGGGCTCGCGCCGCGGACGCGGACAGGTCGGGAGCCGCAGGCGCGGCCGGGAAAGGCAGCCCGCGGGAGCTCCAGCGGCGGACGTAATCGGCCTGCGCCTCGGTCTCGGGGACGCTGGGCCAAGACTTGGAGCGCTCGCATTGCTGCCAGCGGGCCGCAAGCTCATCGAGCGCCTGCTCGCCGGTCAGGCCCCGCTCCACGAAGAGGCAGCCCACCACCGTGGCCGTGCGGCCGATGCCGGCCCGGCAGTGCACGTAGGCCCGCCTTCCGGAACGCAGCGCATCGTGCAGACAGTCGAGGATCTCCATCATGTGCTCGCGCCTCTCGGGCAGGCCGTGGTCGCGAATGGGCTTGCGCAGGTACTCGATGTGGAAGGGGAGCGCCTGATCGTAGGGCTCGACCTCGCTCGGATGGGTGAGGTCGAGGAAGCATTCGATGCCGGCGGCCAGCAGGACGCTCACGCGCTGACGCGTGGCGTCGTTGGTGAGTCCCGAGGGGTGCTCGCCGGCGAGCAGCAGACCGGGGATTGCCCAGTAGGTGTTGGAAGGGGGTGGAGCGACTTCCATTGCCGATTACGGGGTCGCGGCCGCGGCTTCGACCAGCCGGTCCTCTTCCTCCAGGGTCATCGCCGCAATCCGCGCGGAAGAGCCGGGCGCGGCTCCAGTGCGCAGACGCTGCTCCTCCAGAGCGGCGAAGTCGAAATGGCGGGTGTCGGCCAGGTGCCCGAGCTCGACGTGCCGCAGGGCGCTGAAGATGCTCTCGGTGCGGCCGGGATGGTCATGCTCCCAGGCGGCGAGCATTTTCTTGACGGCGACACGCTGCATGTTGTCCTGCGAGCCGCAGAGCTTGCAGGGAATGATGGGAAAGCGGCGGCCGCGGGCGTAGCGCTCGATGTCTCGCTCGGCCACATACGCGAGCGGGCGGATGACGATGTGACGGCCATCCTCGGAGAGGAGCTTCGGCGCCATGGCTTTGAGGCGGCCCCCGAAGAAGAGGTTCAAAAAGAGCGTCTCGACGATGTCGTCGCGGTGGTGACCGAGTGCGATCTTGGTGATGCCGTTCTCGGCGGCGAAGCGATAGAGCGCGCCGCGGCGCAGACGCGAGCAGAGCCCGCAGAGGGTACGGCCTTCAGGAATGACGCGCTTGACGACGCTGTAGGTATTTTGCTCGATGATGTGGAAGGGCACGCCGAGGGAAGTCAGGTACTGCGGCAGGACGTGCTCCGGGAAGCCGGGCTGCTTCTGGTCGAGGTTGACGGCGAGGAGCTCGAAGTCGACCGGCGCGCTGCGCTTCAGCGACAGGAGGATGTCGAGGAGCGTGTAGGAATCCTTGCCCCCGGAGAGGCAGACCATGACGCGATCGCCGGGGCCGATCATGCGAAAGTCCTCGATCGCCTTGCCGACGGAGCCGCGCAGCCGCGCCTGCAGGCGCGTGAGCGTGCGCGAATTTCCGGCGCTCACGGCAGGCCCCTCCCCCGGAGCCGCTGGCGCCGCGTCCGAGCCTGCCATCTAGGCGGCGGCCTCGCTGGCCGCGGCTTCCAGGTATTTCGCCTCGACGTAGCGGATGAAGGTGGCCGCGGAAAGGGGCTTGCCGGTGGCGTTGCGCAGGAGGTCCTGCACCGCCACCTTCGCACCGAGGCCGTGCACGTGAGCGCGCAGCCAGCCGAAGAGCCCCGAGAACTCGCCGCGCGCCAGCTGCTCATCGAGAGCCGGCAGGTCATTGCGCAGGCTTTCGTAGAGCTGGCCGGCGATCACGGTGCCGAGGGCGTATGAGGGAAAGTACCCGAAGGAGCCAACCGCCCAGTGCACGTCCTGCAAACAACCTTCGCTGTCGTTGCCCGGCCGTATGCCGAGGCGCTCTTCCATGCCCTTGTTCCACGCGCCCGGCAGGTCGCGCACCGCCAGCGAGCCGCTCAGCAGCTGCTTCTCGAGCTCATAGCGCAACATGATGTGCAGGGGATACGTGAGCTCGTCCGCATCCACCCGGATCAAGCTGCGCCGCACGCGCGTCAGATGCGCGTACACGTTCTCGACATCCCATTCCGGCCCGCTCACGCCGAAATGCTTCATGATGAGCGGCTGCACGTAATGCACGAACGGCCGGCTGCGGCAGATGATCATCTCCATGAGCAGGGACTGGCTTTCCTCCAGGGCCATGCCGCGGTCGCGGCCGACGGGCTGGTCGCGCCAGTCCTGAGGCAGGCCGAGGTCATACATCGCGTGACCGGTCTCGTGCAGGGCGCCGAGCAGGCCCGAGAAGAGGTCGTTCGGGTCGAGCCGCGTGGTGACGCGCATGTCGCCGGGGACGCCTTCCGTGAACGGATGCTCGCTCTCATCGAGTCGCCCGCGATCGAAGGGAAAGCCGATCTGCTTCATGACCTCCACGATGAGCGCGCGCTGCTTGCCCGCCGGGAATTTGCCGGTGAGCGGCGCCGGCGGCCGGCTCTCCTGGACGGCGATCGCCTCGCGGATGAGCGAAGGCAGCCGCCGCGACAGTCCCTTGAACATGGCATCGATGTCGGCCGTGGTGATGCCGGGAGTGAATTCGTCCACGAGCGCATCGTAGGGCGCGAGATTCAGGGCCTGTCCGAGAAGCGCGGCCTTGTCGCGGACCAGGTGGACGACCTCCTCAAGGTGCGGCGCGAACAGCTCGAACTTGCCCTGCTGGCGTGCCTCGAGCCAGCGGACCTCGGCCCGCGAGGTCGCCCGCGCGAGGCGGGAAATCAAGGACACCGGGGTGGCGATGGCATGGTCGCGCTGGCGGCGCATCTCGCGCAGGTTCGCCACTTGCCAGTCCTGCAGCCCCTGGGTGTTGGCCTGCGCGCGGTCGAGCAGGCGGGTGATGCGTGGCGCGGTGAGGAGCGCGTGGTGCTCCGTCTCCAAGGCGGCAAGCTGCTCGCCGCGCACGTCCGCACTGCCACGCGGCATCATCACGGCGGCGTCCCAGCGAAGGAGCGACAGGGCTCCGCGAAAAGCATGGAGTCGCTTGAACTCCTGCTCCAATTGCTTGTATGGCGAGGCTGACATGGTCTCTACTCGTCCATCCGCGCTCCGTGCCGGGCCAAGTCGGCCCTGAAGGCTGCCCCTGAAGCGGTGCATCGACGCCCGAAATGGGGTGGCCGGAAGCGGGAGGATGAGCATAGTCTAGCAGGCAGCGGCGCCGGAACCGGGCTCCCGGGGAAGGGACTCCTTAAAAATCAGAAACTTACGTTTCAGCCCGGCCGATTGACACTCCGAATGGGGGGTCAGGCCGCCCAAAGGCGGCGCAGCGCGGCCCCACGGGCCTAAAAGACGAAGTGCCGCCACTCCGGCCAGCGGGCCACGGCGATACCGATACCGATCGAGACGATGAGCAGTAGCGTGAGCGTGAGTCCTATGAGAAAGCGTTGCATGGGTGCGGGAACGAGGCTTGGCGGCGCGTGCGCCATGATAGCCGTCCCGAGGCCGGCGGCATGAGTCTGAGCGTCTGCATGCTGGCCGCCGAGGTAGCGCCGCTGTCCAAGACGGGGGGGCTAGCCGATGTAGCGGGCGCGCTGGCGAAGTACCTGGCTGCGGACGGTCATGACGTCCGGCTGTTCACGCCGCTTTATGCGTCCATAGACCGCACGAAGTTCCCGATGCAGCCCGTCGAGGGGCTGCAGCAAGTGCCGCTGCGGATCGGACCGCATCAGTACGTCTACTCCGTCGTCACGACCAGGCTTCCGGGATCCGACGCGCTGGTGTATCTGATCGATTGTCCGGTGTTGTTTGCACGGCCGGTGATCTATACGACGGATCCGGACGAGCACCTGCGATTCCTCGCCTTCACCCGCGCGGTACTGGTCACGTGCCAGCGCATGCAATGGGCACCGCAGATCCTGCACTGCAACGACTGGCACACAGCCTTCGCGCCCCTCTTCGTCAAGGCCCTGTTCGAGGGCGAGGCGCTCTTCGCGCACACTCGATCGGTGCTGACGATCCACAACGTCGGCTACCAGGGCATCTTCAGCGCGGCGGCAGCGGCGGACCTGGACCTCGGCTCCAGGAGCTACCTGTTGCATCAGGACGACCTGCGCGCGGGGAACATCAATCCGCTGCGCCACGGGATCTTGTACGCGGATGCGATCACCACGGTGAGTCCGACGCATGCACTCGAGATCTGCACGGACGAGTATGGGATGGGGCTGCAGGACTCGCTGCGTATGCGCCGAAGTGCGCTGACGGGCATCCTGAACGGCGTCGATTACCATGTCTGGGACCCACGCAACGACCGATATCTACCGGAGCACTACGACCCGAGCTCTCTCTCGATCAAGGCGGGCCTCAAGAGCGCGTTCATCGAGCGGCTGGGGCTCACGATACCGGTCACGACACCGCTTGCGGGCGTGGTGAGCCGCCTCGCCTCGCAGAAGGGCATCGACTTGATGTTCGAGTCGCTGCCGCAGGTGCTGGAATGGCGTGACCTCGGCTTCGTCGCGCTGGGGAGCGGGGATGCGCAGTACGAGCGCTTCCTGGCCGAGCTCGCGCAGAGCTTCCCGGGGCGGGTGGTGTTCCGGCGGGGCTATGACGACGAGCTCTCGCACTGGATCGAGGCGGCGTGCGACATGTTCCTCATGCCCTCGATGTATGAGCCGTGCGGGCTCAACCAGATGTACAGCCTGCGCTATGGCACGGTACCGATCGTGCGGCGCACCGGGGGACTCGCGGACTCCGTGGAGCACTACGACGCCGACAGCGGCCAGGGCACCGGCATCGTCTTCGACGACTTCAACTCCGAGGCGCTGGAGTGGGCGCTCAACATGGCGCTCGATCTTTACGCGGAGCCCGCGCAGTGGACGCGGATGGTGCGCAATGGGATGGCGAAGGACTTCTCCTGGGAGAGACAGGGGGGGAAATACGTGCAGATCTACCGCGAGTTGTCGCGGTAGCCCGCTCTCGAGCGAGGACCGGCGGGAATTCAAGGCAGGAAATCAGCCGCGTTTTCTTCAGCGCAGGGTGAAGGTGCCGCGCTCCTCGAACGGGATGGAGCGCAGCCAGCCGCGGGTGAGCTCCACCTTGCCCTTCATGAGGTAATCGACGCCCCGGCCTCGGGGGCGGTCGAGGATCGTGAAGAGCGCCCCTGCCGCGTTGGCGTCGACGTCCATGTTGAAGTCGGCGGTGCCGAGGGCGGGAACGACGAAGCCGGCGTCCGAGACGCCGGTGGCGAACTCCTGGCCGCCGAGGTACACGGTGTAGGAAAGCCCACGGATGGGCAGGCTCCGGGCGTTGGGGTTCTCGACGTGCATCCGCACGCGCAGCTGCTGCTCGAAGACGCTGGCTTTGAGGACTTCGACGTTGACGATGGAGAGCTTCGGGGTCTGGAACTTCGGCACGAGAAGCGCGCAGCCGGAGAGCGCGACGGCGAGGACCAGCAGCGGGACGGATCTCATGCAGGCATGGTACAGGGCGGCTGTCGGCCGCGTCGACGGCCGTCGCCGCGGCGCGACGCGGGGCTCGAGCCGGCTCGCCGAATCAGGCTCTTCCGTACATTCTGTTGAGTTGCGCGAAGTGCGCCGCCAGCTGCGGCGTCAGGGCGCCGGACGGCAGCCGCCAGCGCCAGTTGCCCTGGACCGTCCCGGGCGTATTGAGCCGGGCCTCGGAGCCGAGCCCCAGCAAGTCCTGGGCTGGGATGACGGCGAGCTGCCCGACCGAGCCCAGGGCCTCGCGGATGAGCGCATCGGGCATGGATCCGGGCGCCACCCGCAGGATGGAGTCGACTCGGCGGCGCGTTTCCTCATCGAGGCTCCGGTACCAGCCGAGCGTCGTGTCGTTGTCGTGCGTGCCCGTATACACAACGCTGTCGTGCTCGTGCATGTGCGGGAGGTGCGGGTTGTCACCCTCGCCGCTGAAGGCGAACTGCAGGACGCGCATGCCGGGCAGCCCGAAGCTCTTGCGAAGCGCGACGACATCGTCGGTGATGACGCCCAGGTCCTCCGCGACGATCGGCAGGCCCCCGAGCTCATCCAACAGCAGCCGCAGGAGATCCGCTCCCGGTGTCAGATGCCACTGTCCCCCGCGCGCGTCGGGAGCGCCGGCCGGAATGGACCAGTGCGCCGCCAGCGCGCGAAAGTGATCGATGCGCAGCAGGTCGACGCGCTCGAGCTGCTCGAGCACCCGCGCGCGCCAGTAGGCGAAGTTGTCCTGTCGCATCGCCTGCCAGTCATAGAGCGGATTGCCCCAGAGCTGTCCGGTCTGCGAGAAGTAATCCGGCGGCACGCCGGCGACCGCGGCCGGCCGGCCGTCGGCCTGAAGCTGGAACTGCCCGCGGTGCGCCCACGTCGCCGCGGAATGCGGCGCGACGTAGAACGGCAGATCGCCGAGGATGCGCACGCCGCGCGAGCGGGCGTGCTCGCGCAGCCGCTGCCATTGCACGAAGAAGGCGAACTGCTCATGGCTGATCCGCTGCAATTGCGCGCCAAGGTCGTCTCTCGCTTGCGCCAGCGCGGACGCCTTGCGGTCGCGCAGCTGCGCGGGCCAATCCCACCATGCCGCGCCGGCATGCGCATCGCTCAGGACCTCGAACAGAGCGTAATCATCCAGCCAGGCTCGGCCTTCCTCGAGAAACGCGGCGTACTCCGCGGAGCGGGCGTCCGGCATCTCGGCGGGGTCGAGGAAGGCGGCATTGCCGGCAAAGTCTGAGCGCAGCCAATAGGGAGAGCCGTCCGGTCCGGCGGGGCCGACAGGCAGGATCTGCCACACGGTGAAGCCGGCGCCCGCCAGCCAATCGATGAAGGCGCGGCCGCCGCGGCCGAGAGCGGCCTCGAGCGAACCGAGATGCAACAGCACTCCGGCGCGACGCCGGTCGAGCACGGGCAAACGCATTGCAAAAGCTCCTTGCAGCCAGTCCCCATCGACCGGCGGTCAACCCCACCCCTGCGGCGGCGCGAAACGGCATCCCGGCACAAGGATGTGCCCCGCCGCCGCGGGTAGCGGCGCCTTGGGCAACAAGCCGCGCTTTTCGCCCAAGGCGCGCTGGGCCGGGCACGATGCCCGGATCCAGCGCCTCAACTGGCGTAGGCCCGGCGCATGACGCCGCCATGCTCCGGGCTCCCGCGGCCGACGGAAATCGGTTGTGCCAGACTCTCGGGCGGCGGCTGGCCGAGCAGGCGATAGAGCACGACGAGCTGGCGGCGATAGAGGCTGTCGAACTGGCTCACGGCCTCGGCGGGGTTGTAATCGCCGAACCACCAGAACCAGTCCGAGCTCTCGCAGAGGCCGAGCTGGCGCTCGGCGGCGGTCCGCTGCGCCGCATCGAGGGCGGCCGACGCCATGACGCCATCGAAGGTCCGCTTGGCCTCGCAGAGCAAGTCCCAGGCGCGGTTCTTGGCCGGATCGCCCATCCAGGTGGCCAGCGTGCCGTGCACCCAACTGCCGGCCACGACATTCTGCAGCGGACGCGGCTCGAGGCCCCGCGCGACGCAATCGGACAGCGTGGTCAGCTCCAGCTGCGGGTGCGCGGCCAGCAGTGAATACAGCGCGCGCAGGAAGTAATAGCCGTTGAACGGGTAGTGCTCCCACGCGTTCTCGCCATCGAGCGCGATCAGCACGGCGTGACGGGCGTGGCTGCCGGAAGGCTCCATTGGCGCGGCCTCGGCGTACTGCCTCGCGAGACGCGCGAGCTCGTTGACGAGATTGTGCGCGGCATCATCGCCGTGCCAGGTCGCGTAGGTGAAGCCTATGAGATCGGACAATGTATCGTCGCGAAAGAACTCGATCATGTTGCCGCCCGGCAGGCGGTAAGGCCTGTTGTACGCGTCCTGATCCCGTGCGGCCTTCGGATCGCTGCGGGCCAGAGCGCCCTGCAGTACGTTGGCGCTGGTGGCGGCCCACTTGAAGCCCGCGCGATCGAGCAGCTCCAGCGTGCCGCGGCTGATCGCGCCCTCCGAGGGCCAGCAGCCGGCCGGCTCCATGCCGAAGGCGTGCTTGAAGACGCGCAGCGCCTCCCGCACGTGCCACTGCGCGCGCTCTGCCCCTCCAGGATAGGCAGGGTGCTGCGGCAGCGGCATGTTGGGGACGGCATCGCGGGCCGCCTGGAAGTCGAGGAGCAGCGGGATGATCGGATGTCCGTACGGGGTCACCGACAGCTCGCACTGGCCCCGCTCGGCGAGCTTGCGATAGCGCGGGACGACGGAGGCGACGAGATCGCCGACGAGGGAAAGGAGCTCGCGCCGCTGCGCGGCGGTGAAGGCGCGGCCCTGCTGCGTGAGCGTACTCACGAAAGCATCGGAGCGGCGCACCGTCTCCCCGAGCCACGCGAGGTGGTACCAGACCGCCAGATCGTGGATGAGCTGATCGGAGGCGTAGCTCACCCGCTCCGGGGTGGCGAGCGGCTCTGCGAGCGTGGCGAGCTCGAGATAGGGACCGAAGCGCTCGATCATCTGCTTGCGCTGGGCCTTGAGGCAGGCGCGCAGCAGCTCCAGCCGCTCGGCGGGCTCCGCCGGCACCGGATCGGGGCCGAGGAGCGCCAGCACCGGATCCGGCAGCGGGGCGCCGCTGCGCAGGTGCTCGGCCACACGCCGCGAGATCTCCTCGAGCTGCTCGAGCAGCACCGGCGTGAAGTTGACCACGGCACGCACCGCCGGGTTGGCCTCCATGTGCGCGGCCATGTCGGTGTAGTCCTTGATGGCATGGAGATACGTCCATGGCAGCACATACCGTCCCGTGAGCGCGTCCCGGTACTGCGGCTGGTGCATGTGCCAGAGGAGGACGACGGGCAGGCGCGAATCGGAATCCATGGGGCTCAAGCGGACAGGCGCCGAAGCATGTCGGGCGTCACGACGACGACGCCCTGCTCGGTGACGAGGAAGCGCCGGGCATCCTCCGCCCGGTCGATCCCGATCCGCATCCCGTCGGGAATTTCGCAGCCCTCGTCGATGATCGCCCCGCGGATCTCGCAGCCGCTGCCGATGAGCGCGTGCGGCAGGATGACGGAACGCTCGATGGTGGTGCGCTCTTCGACGCGCACGTTGGAGAAGAGCAGCGACTCGCGAATGAGGGCGCCGGAGATGATGCAGCCGCCCGAGACCATCGAATTGATGGCCGTGCCGCGGCGGCCGTCCTCATCGAGGATGAACTTGGCTGGAGGCTGGTGCATCTGATAGGTCCAGATGGGCCAGTCCTCGTCGTAGATGTTGAGCTCCGGCCTGACGTGCACCAGCTCGAGGTTCGCCTCGTAGTAGGCATCGAGCGTGCCGACGTCGCGCCAGTAACTCTGCGCGCGCGTCTTGACGTCCTGGAAGGGGTAGGCGAACACCTGCAGCGTCGTGCTGAGCGTCTTCGGGATGATGTTCTTGCCGAAGTCGTGGACCGAGGACTCGTCGACCGCATCCTCCTCCAGTAGACGCTGCAAGAGGCGCGTGTTGAAGACGTAAATGCCCATCGAGGCGAGAATGGTGTCCGGGCGCCCCGGAAGCGTATCCGGGACCGCGGGCTTCTCGGAGAACTTCGTCACGCGGTTCCATTCCGTCGCGGTGAGCACGCCGAAGTGGCGCGACTCTGTGGCAGGCACCTCGACCACCCCGACGGTGATGTCGGCGCCCTTCTCCACGTGGTAGGCGATCATCGGCCCATAGTCCATCTTGTAGATGTGATCGCCTGCAAGCACGAGCACGTGCTTGGGCCTATGGGAGAGGATGAGCTCGATGTTCTGGTGGACGGCATCGGCCGTGCCTCGGTACCAGACCGGGCCTTTCTGCTGCTGGGCGGGGATGGTCTCGATGAACTCGCCGAACTCGCCGCGCAGGTAGCTCCAGCCCCGCTGCACGTGGGCGAGCAGCGATTGCGCCTTGTACTGGGTGAGGATGGAGATCTGGCGGATGCCGGAGTTGACGCAGTTCGACAGCACGAAATCGACGATACGGAACTTACCGCCGAACGGCGTCGCCGGCTTGCAGCGATGCTCGGTGAGGTCCTTCAGGCGCTCTCCCCGGCCGCCGGCCATGATCACCGCGAGCGTGCCTCCTGTCAGGCGGCTCACGTAGCGTCCGGAAGAGGCGCGCGCAGGCTGTCGGGGCATGCTAGGGTTTCCTGGGAGGTTCCTGGGAGTTTCCTGGGGCACTCGTGTCACGAGTCGGCGGGTCTCAGAGAGAGTCGGTCAGGGCTCGTTTTTGGCTCCATCTTATCGCGCGCGCGGCCTAAAGCCACTTCATCAGTCCCAGGGCGTACTCGTGCGACAGCAGATCGTGCTGCGGATAGATGCGCACCTCGGTGGCGAACTGGCCGCATTCCGGGGGTTCCGCATCGAGGGCGAACACGACCGCGCCGTCGGATTCGTGCTCGCCGGTGGCGGTAAAGGGTGCGCGCCAGAGTCCATCGCGCTGCGGCGGCTCGAAGGAGCAGAGCGGCGGCAGGCCCTGCTCGCCCTCGGGCACGAGGCGCCGCGCTAGGAGCTCGACGCGCACGTCGGACGCCTGCAGCCCGTTCAGGCCCGCTGCCACGCGCATGCGCAGATGCTCGCCCCGCGGCAGGTCCGGGGGCGCATCGGCGACCGCCCGCAGGCTCACCCGGCTCCAGGCCTGCCGGATGCGCTGCTGCCACTCGGCGAAGCCCCGTGCCCCGGCGAAGCCGCCGTCCGCGAGCCGCCGGTACTGCTCCGCCGCCGGCCGGTAGAGCCCGCGCCGGTAGTCCTCGAGGACACGCCTCATGTTGAAGCGCGGAATGACGGTCATCATCGCGCGCTTGGCTCGCGCCACCCATTCGGGCGAGCAGCCGCCATCGCCCTCTCTCTGACCGGCCGCGTAGTAGAGCGGGATGACCTCCTCCTCGAGGGTATCGAGGATGAGCTCCGCCTCGAGCGCATCGCGACGCTCGGGGTCCTGCACGGTGGCAGGCGGGATGCCCCAGCCGTTGTCCTGCATCCACCCCTCGGCCCACCAGCCGTCCAGGATGCTGAGGTTCAGGCGTCCGTTGATGGCGGCTTTGATGCCGGAGGTGCCGCTCGCCTCGAGCGGCGCGATCGGGTTGTTCAGCCAGACATCGACGCCGGAGACGAGCGAGCGCCCGAGCTGCAGGTCGTAGTCCTCGAGGAAGATGATGCGGCCGACGAACTCCGGGGAGGTCATGAGCTGGCGGATCTCGCGCAGCACCTGCTTGCCCGGCTCGTCGGCGGGATGGGCCTTGCCGGCGAAGAGCAGGAGCACCGGCCGCTCCGGGTCGTTGACGAGGCGCGCCAGCCGCTTCCGGTCCCTCAGGAGCAGGGTGGCGCGCTTGTAGGTTGCGAAGCGCCGGGCGAAGCCGATCGTCAGGACGTTCGGCCGCAGCGGATCGAGGAACCGGGTGACGTGGCGCAGCTGCGCCGGGCTCATCCCCTTGCGCGCGTACTCGCGCTGCAGGCGGTCGCGGACACTCCCGAGCATGCGGGACTTCACGGACTGCGCGGTGGCCCAGAAGCGCTCGTTGGGCACGCCCTCGAGCGCATTCCAGAAATCGACGTCGCTCAGCCGTTCGCTCCAGCTGGAGCCCAGCTCGGCATCGAAGAAATCCATCCACGATTTGTGCAGAAACGTCGGCACATGCACGCCATTGGTCACGAAGCCGACCGGGTTCTCCTCGGGGCGGATCTCCGGCCACTGGTCCGCGCAGAGCCGGGAAGAGACCACGCCGTGGATGCGGCTGACGCCATTGACGTGGCGCGAGCCGTTCAGGGCGAGGCGGGTCATGTTGAAGAGACCCGGGGCCGCCGGGGCGCGCGCGAGGTCCAGGAAGCGCTCGACGGGAATGCCGAGCTCCCGGATGAAGTCGTTGAAATGGGCGAGGATGAGATCGTGCCCAAAGGCGTCGTGACCTGCTGCGACCGGCGTATGGGTCGTGAAGACGCAGGCTGCCGCTACCGCTTCGACCGCCGCCTCGAACGGAAGGTCGAGGGCCAGATGCTCACGCAGAAGCTCAAGGATGAGGAACGCGGCGTGCCCCTCGTTGAGGTGCCACACGGCGGGCGTGAGGCCCAGCGCACGCAACGCGCGCGTGCCGCCGATGCCGAGGATCATCTCCTGTCGGATGCGGGTGGACTCATCCCCCCCATAGAGGCGGTGGGTGATGTCACGGTCGGTGGGTGCGTTTTCCGCGGTGTTGGTATCGAGCAGATAGACGGGGACGCGCCCCACCCTGGCTTTCCAGAGACGGGCGACCACATCGCGGCCAGAGATCCGCACCGTGACTTTGATCTGCTGCCCGTTGCCGTCACGGGCGGCCTCGACGGGCAGATCCCGTGGGTCATGCTCATGGTATTCGGCGTGCTGGACACCGTCGTTGTCCACGGTCTGGGTAAAGTAGCCCTGCTCGTAGAGCAGCCCCACCGCGACGAAATTGGCGCGTCCGTCGCTCGCGGATTTGCAGTAATCGCCCGCCAGGACCCCGAGGCCGCCGGAATAGATGGGGAAGCTCTCGTGGAAGCCGTATTCGGCGCAGAAATAGGCCACGAGCGGCTCATCGCTCCGGGACGCCGGCGCGGCCACGTAGGCACCGAGCGCCTCGAGACCGGCACGGTAGCGCGCCAGATACACGGGATCCCTGGCGGCGCGATCGAGGCTCGATTGCGCGATGCAGCGCAGGAGCAGGCGTGGATTGCCGCTCGTCTGCTTCCACAGCTCAGCATCCAGATCCTCGAAGAGCGCGCGGATCGGGCGATGCCAGGAAAAGAACAGATTGCCGGCCAGCTCGGGCAGGCGCTTCAAGGCCTCTGGAAGGACTGGGGTGATCTCTAGGAGCGTATTGCGCATTGCGGTCTGTACCGGGCTTCCTGCAGCGAATCAGGCCGCGCAGTCTAGCGGGTCGGACGCGGCTCTGACCATGGAGCGCGGCGCTGCGGCGCCAGGCCTGGCGCAGGCTCGAGCGCGGCGGGTCCGAGCCAGTGCGCCGCTCACATCGCGAGGACGCGGACGTGCCCCGCTCGCTGCTTGCGGCATCCATCGCGCTCTCGGGCGCCGCCGCCAGCGGGTCGGGAGCTGTCATCAGGCCCAGCTCATGTCTCTGACGAGCAGCAACGGCCGCTCTTCGCCCGGGGTGCCGCGCCCGGCAATGAGCGACCTGCACCCGTATGGCAGCAGACCCGAACTTGGCGCTGAGCCGCTAGACTGCGGGGCAATGCGGACGACTTATCGGCGGATGATGCTGGCAGCCGGGTTGGCGGTCCTTTCGGCCGCGGCGGCGCTGGCGTGCGCGGCGACGGCGGCCGTACCCACACAGACGCGGAAGCCCTCGGCCATGGCCGGGTTGCCGCCGGCATCGCTCGGCGGTCCTTGCCTGCGGTCGAGGGGCGCGTTTTTGCGGGCGCAGATCCGCGGGGCGGTCCGGGCCGATATCGATCTGCGCGGGCGGGAATTGAAGTGCGAGGGGGGGCCGCGGCTCGATGGCCGCGGCATCCGAATGGGCTTCGAGGGCCGGGCGGCGCGCCTCGGCAGGGTGAGGATGATCTTCGGAATCGACGGCGTGAAGGAAGGCCGGCCGGGGCGGGAGCTGCCGACCAACCTGACCGTGATCCTCGAGGACGAGAAGCTGCTCTTTGCTACGCAGGGAGACGGCAACTGCACCGTGGATCGGCTGACGCAGGAGCCTCTCAACGGGAGGACTGCTCCAACCCGACCCGCACGCACCACCGCGACGACGCGCGTAAAATCGACTCCGGCGAAGAACCGCTACCGGGTGGTGGCACACGGGTTCTGCATCGCGCCCGCCAATGATCTCAGCGGCCGCCGGCGGATCATGGTGACGACCTTCGATTTTTCCGGCCGCGCCGATTTCCAGAGTCCATGAGAAAGCGAGGGTACCCGTCCGTGAGCAGTCAGTGGCGTCCTATGAATTTCAAAACCGTCCGATGGGCTCTGGGGATCGTTCTCGCGGGCACCCTTGCCGCGGCCTGCCTGGCGCAGTCGGCGCCGATCGAGAGCCTGACGCACTTCCCGCGCACGACACTCGACATCGTGGCACATGGACACCGGGACCGGTTCAAGGTCTGGATCGCCGACACCCCGCTGCGTCAGGAGCAGGGCCTGATGTTCGTGCGGGACCTGCCGCCGAGCGAGGGGATGATCTTCCCGCAGGGCGCGCCGCAGGTCGCGCACTTCTGGATGAAGAACACCTTCATTCCGCTCGACATGGTGTTCGTGGGCGAGAACGGCCGGATCGCGAAGATCATCGCCAAGGCAAAGCCGTTCTCCCTGGCCGTACTGTCCTCCGACGTGCCCGTGATCGCGGTGCTCGAGATCCGCGGCGGCGAGGCGAAGCGGCTGGGAATCACGATCGGCGACCGGGTGAGCTGGAAGGCCGCCGGCTGATCTTTCGAGTCGGTCCTGCCGGGTCGGCTTCACTCACGACTTCGAGTAGGACTTCCGCTTCCGAGTAGCGATGGGCCCCTTCGGGGGCCCATTTTTTTGTGGCGCGCTGGCAGCTGTCGGCTCGCTCGCAACCCGCCTTCCGTTGCATGGACACAACGCAGGCGTGCCGAACCGCAGTTCACCGGCCATTTTCCGTCTGAAGCACACACCTGAGCGGCGACCGAATAGGCCCAAATCCGTTGCGTTTTAGCAAAAAGGGTATCGCATATTGGCGACGCGCTGCTAATATCCGACCCTAAGCAGATCCGGCCTAGGCCTGAGCTTGGGCGTAAAGCTGTACGCAACTCAAATCAGAGCCGGCACGCCTCCTGGGGAGGCCGCCGCGCAAACGTAAAATAGGGCCAAGGGAGTCGCCCCAGAGGAGAATTTGATGAGATCGAATCGAGAACTCGCGCTCGCTGTCAAACGCGCCCTCGCGACGGGCACCATAGCGCTCGTCGGCGCCGGAACCCTGGCGGCGTATGCCCACCCGGCGGCAACGGCGCAGACGGCCACCAAGCAGGTGGCCACTGCCAAGACCACCACCGCGAAGGCACCCCTCATGCTCGCGCAGGCGAGCGACGGGCAGACGACCGGGCAGCCCCCCACTACCACCTTGGCGCCTCCCCCGCAGCTGCAGACCGTCATCGTCACCGGCACCATGATCGCGCGGCCGGCGTCCGAGACCGCTGAAGCCATCACGGTCATCAACGCGAACGCCATCAAGAACCAGGGCATCGTCAACGTCGAGCAGGCGCTGAACACGGTCACCTCCAACGTCCCGGCGATCAACATCGCCCAGTCCGTGGGAACGTTCACCGGAGGCGGCACCTACGCCAACCTGCGTGGCCTGGGCGACGCCCGCACTCTGGTACTCCTGGATGGCCACCGGCTAGCCGCCAATGCCAACGACGGCGGCGCTGTGGACCTGAGTGGCATCCCGTTCTCGGCGATCGACAGCGTGCAGGTGCTCCGGGAAGGCGCCTCGGCGCTGTACGGCTCTGACGCCATCGCGGGCGTCATCAACTTCATCACCAAGAAGAACTACCAGGGTGGTGAGGTGCAGCTCGATGTGAACCATCCGCAGCAGGCCGGAGGCCAATCGGGCTACGCGAACATCACCTTTGGACACGGAGACCTGGTGAGGGACGGCTATAACTTCATGATCACGGGAAGTTATACCAAGCAGAACGAGATCCGCGCGACGCAGCGGCCGTTCTCGGCCGCGGGTTACTATCCGGCGCTGGGCGTCAGCAATACGAACAACCCGGGAACGTGGCCGGCGACCGTCATCGACGGAAACGGCAACTTCTGGCAGTCGGGCTATCCGACCTGCGCGGGCAATCCGTTCCTGACCACGGATTTCGGCAACTGCGCCTACCGGTATTCCGCCGCGACGGATCTGGTGCCGCAGTCCAGCGAAGCCTCCGGATTGGTGTCCTTCACGAAGGCGCTGCCGGGCAATAACACCCTGCACCTTCAGTACCTGTACACCCAGTCCAAGGTGACCGACTGGTCCGGTCCCATGTTCTATTTCTTCGAGATGACGCCCACGGCCGACCCGACCTACTACCCGACGGCGTCTCAGCTGACCTGCGAGGGAACCTGCGGCGCCCCGCCGGCCCTGGGGGGGCCCATCTTTCCGGTCTGGACCGACCCCAACAACAACCGTTTCAACGGCGACCTCAACGTCGAGCAACGGGCTCTGTTGACGTTCTCCGGCGACAACTACGGTTGGGACTACCGGGCGACCCTCAACTACAGCCAGAACACCAGCGACCAGCGCAATACCGGGGGTTATCCCAATGAGGCGGTGCTTGCGCCCACCGTGGACCCCGCCACGGGCACATCGATCCTCAGCGATCTGATCAACCCCTTCGGCCCCCAGAGCGCGGCCGGGCAGGCCCTGATCAACCAGTCGTACATCAACGGCACTTACGCGAACGGCAAGATGAAGCGGTGGAGCGTCGGCGCTCACGCCAGTCACCGACTGGGCGATGCGTTCCACGCGGGCCACGATGCGGTCCTGGCGCTCGGCTTCGACGTGCGCGGCGACCGCTTCGAATACGCCACCACGCCCTATAACGATCTCACCAGCGCCGCGACCGGACTCACGGACAGTGCGGTCGCGGGAAGTCGCCAGTCGCAGGCGGTCTTCATCGAGCTGAACGTGCCGATGGCCAAGAGCGTCGATGTCGACATCTCGGATCGTGAGGACCGGTACAGCGATTTCGGCACGACCAACAACGGGAAGATCTCGGTTCGCTACCAGCCGTTCCGCTTCCTGACCTTCCGGGGCGCCGCGTCGACCGGCTTCCGGGCTCCCACGCTGTATAACCTGTATTCGCCGGACTTCATGGCGGCCTCGAGCAGCGGCACCATGGGACAAGGCAATCCGCTCTGCAGCCCGCCGTCCGCAACGGGGACGTGGACCGCGGCAACCTGCAACACGCAGGGACTGGGGCTGTACGGCGGCAACAGGAATCTGACGCCGGAGACGTCGCAGAACTTCGATCTCGGTGTCGTCATCTCGCCGATCCGCAACATGGGGATCACGCTGGACTACTACCGGATCCTCCTCAAGAACACCATTGGGGGCGTTCCGACCTCGGCGATCTATGGCAATCCGAACAACTTCGCAAACTATATCGTGCTGAACAACGCCGGTACGCTGACCCCGTCCGTTCAGGAATCCTCGGCCTGCCATCCTTACACGCTGGCGAGCTGCGGATACATCCTGCGGACCAGTCAGAATACGGGCTCAATGACCACCGATGGGTTCGACCTGAGCGTCCAGTACGCGCAGCAGACCCCGATCGGTACCTTCCACGAGGACCTGGAGGGGACGGCGGTCACCGAGTTCCGGCTGCAGCAGTACAACGGCGGACCGCTCCTGAACCTCGTGGGCTGGTACAACGAGAATCCGCCGGCGTACCGGTGGAGTCATGAGCTGCGGGTCAATTGGACGAGCCCGGAGGGCCAGTGGGGCGGCGGACTCAGCAACCGCTTCTACTCGTCCTACATCGACGAGTTCCCGGATGCCGCCGGCAATCAGCGGACGGTCGGCAGCTACTCGACCTGGGCCGCCTATGCGTCGTTCAAGCCGATCCACAGCCTGACCGTGCTGTTCGGTATTCGAGATCTGACCAACAAGATGCCGCCATTCACCAACGCATCGCAGGGTAACTTTGCGGCGGGCTACAACGCGCTCGTCGTGAATCCGATGATGCGGACCTTCTACCTCAACCTGAAGTACAAGTTCCTCTAAGTCCTTCAGCGAAAGGTCGATTTGAAGCCCCGCCTCGCGCGGGGCTTCTTTTTTTGGGGCCCGCCGCGCCGTTCACGGACCGTTCGGGACGCCCCCCGGGCGGCGGCCGCGCCTTGCGCGCGACCTCGATTCGTCCTTCCGGGCGCACCGCTCACCGCAAGAAGCCGGGCCGCCGGCGCCCCGCCGCAGCCGCGGTATCCCGTTCGTGGCATACTTCCCGGCTATCGCCGCGTTGCCGTTTTGGCTCGCGCAAGAACAACGTCGACGGAGGAGCATTCCGTGAAGCGTCTTTTTCCCTTGTCCTGCGCCAGCGCGCTGCTGATCTCCCTGTGCGTTTCCGGGCCGTCCCAGGCGGCCGAGCCCAACGCGAACGCCCGGCCCTTTGCGACCAAAGACCATCCCGAGACCCTGGTGCTCGATGCGCGGGAGGTCGACCGCGGCCTCATGACCTCGACCATGCAGATTCCGGTACGGCCCGGGCGGTTCACTTTCGTGTACCCGAAGTGGATCCCGGGCGAGCACGGGCCTACGGGCCCCCTGGCCGACATCTCGCAGATCAAGGTCTCGGCGAACGGCCAGCCGGTCGCCTGGCGGCGCGACAAGGTGGACATGTACGCCTTCCACGTGGACGTGCCGCGGGGCGTCCACGAGCTCGACGTGAAGTTCACCGTGCTCGTGAACTCACCGGATACGATGTCGACGGCGAGTCTCGCGATCGTCAACTGGAATCGGGTGCTCTTCTACCAGAATGACACCAATTCGCATCACGTCTGGTTCAAGCCGAGCATCATCCTGCCCAAGGGCTGGAGCTACGGCACGGCGCTGCCGGGGCCGGTACAGACGGGACAGCGCGTCGATTTCAGCGAGGTGGCGCTCAACATGCTGGTCGACTCGCCGCTCGACTGCGGCCGTTACTACAAGCACATCGAGCTGTGGCGTGAGGGAAGCGCGTATCAGGAGCTCGACGCCTTCGCCGACGCTCCGCAGGACCTGGATTTCTCGAAGAAGCTGCTCGCCGAATACAAGCGCATGACGCCCGAGGCGCTCGCGCTCTACGGCTCGCGGCACTGGAACGACTACCACTCGCTGCTGACGCTGTCGGACAAGGTTGGGTTCCAGGGCATCGAGCACCACCAGTCGAGCGATGACCGCGCGCCGGCGGACTTCATGACGAATCCGAAGATGCAGCTCGCGGCCGGCGACCTGCTGACGCACGAGTTCTCACACTCCTGGAACGGAAAGTACCGGCGGCCGGCCGATCTGACCACGCTCAATTTCCAGATCCCGATGCAGACGGATCTCCTCTGGGTCTATGAAGGCATGAACCAGTACCTGGGCGACCTGCTGTCGTTCCGGGCGGGCATCCGCAAGCCGAAGGAGTATCCGGAGTATCTGGCGGCGGTCTATGCGCAGATGGCCAACGAGCCGGGGCGCAAGACCGACCCGCTGATCGATACCACGACTGCGGCACCGTGGCTCTATGAGGCCAGTGGCTCGTACCCGAGCCTTCGCCGCACGGCCGGAGATTTCTACACGGAAGGCGAGCTGCTCTGGCTCGACGTCGACACGATCATCCGCGAGAAGACCGGTGGGAAGAAGTCCCTCGACACCTTCCTGCATCTTTACAGCGCGCCGGCGCTGACCGGCCCGATAACCAAGACCTACACCCGCGCCGACATCGAGCATCTGCTCAACGAGGTGGTGCCCTACGACTGGCATGCTTTCTTCCAGAAGCATGTGTACGAGGTCGCGCCCCTGCCGCCGACCGGCGAGCTGGAGCGCGCGGGCTGGAAGCTGGTCTACACCAGCAAGCCCAATTCGTTCATGGCGGCTGGCGAGATGCTGCGGCACGTGAGCTTTCAGTGGCTCACCTATGGCGTGAACATCAGCAGTGACAATACGATCACCGACGTACGCGAGGGCTCGCCGGCGTGGCAGGCCGGCATGGCGCCCGGCATGAAGATCATGGCCGTGGACGGACAGGCCTACACGGGCAAGGTGCTCAGCTACGTTCTGAAGCAGGCGGAGCACACCACCACGCCGACGACCTTCCTCGTGCAGCAGTCCGGCTGGTATCGGACGCTGGATGTGGATTACCACGGCGGCCCCAGATACCCGCACCTCGTACGGATCCCGGGCAAGCCCGACATGCTGGCGAAGATCATGGCGCCGCACGCGGCCTCCTGACGGAGGGCTCATGCGCGCGTCGCTCGTTGCGGGTGCGCTCTGCTGCCTGACGTACGTTTCCGCGGCGGCCGGCCACGACTTCCAGTGCAAGTCGGCCGCCGCGGTCTCGGCCGAACTGGCGGGGCACCAGGTCAGCTCACAAGCTCTTGTCAAACGCTATGAGGCACGCATCGCGCGCCTCAATCCGAAGATCCATGCGGTCATCGGCCTCAATCCCCGGGCCATGGCCGAGGCCCGGGCCTCCGATGCACGCCGGGCCGACGGCAAGGCCTTGGGTCCGCTGGATGGACTGCCGATCCTGGTCAAGGACAACATCGGCATCGCGGGACTTCCCACCACGGCCGGCTCGCTCGCCCTGATCCACAACGTGCGCAGCGTGAGCGCCCCGGTGGTCAGCCATCTGCGGCGCGCCGGAGCGGTGATCCTCGGCCGGACCAACCTCTCGGAATGGGCGAACATCCGCTCCGAGCACTCCACGAGCGGCTGGAGCGCCGTGGGCGGCCTCACCCGCAACCCCTACATGCTGGACCGCTCGGCGTGCGGGTCGAGCTCCGGTTCTGCCGCCGCAGTGGCTGCCGGCATGGCGGCGGCGGCCATCGGGACGGAGACGGACGGCTCGATCAGCTGCCCCGCCTCGATGAATGGGCTGGTGGGACTGAAGCCCACGGTCGGGCTCATCTCCCGCACCGGCATCGTGCCCATCAGCCATACCCAGGATACGGCGGGGCCCATCGCGCACACGGTACGCGACGCGGCCATGCTGCTGACGGCGATGGCCGGAAGCGACCCGGCCGATCCGGCCACGGCGCACGCCAATGCGCATCGCATGGACTACACCAAAGCACTCAATCCGCATGCGCTCACGGGCGTACGTCTGGGCGTGGCGCGCTTTCTCCTCAAGGGCTTCACCCCCGAGACGCTGCGCGTGTTCGATCACGCGCTCGACGTGCTGAAGGCGCAAGGCGCAACCCTGGTGAACGTCGACGATTACCACATGGCGAAGCTCGCGAAGAACGAGAACATCGTCCTGTCGACGGAGCTCAAAGCGGACCTCAACGCTTACCTCGCCGGATCACCGCCCGCGGTCAAGAGCCGCACCCTGGCGCAGCTCATCACCTTCGACGATGCGCACCGCCAGCAGGAGATGCAGTGGTTCGGCCAGAGCATGTTCCTCCAGGCCGAGCGCACGAAGGGACTCGAGGACCCCGCCTATCTCAAAGCGCGCGCGGCCAACCTGCGGCTCGCGGGACCCGACGGGATCGATCGGCTGCTCGAGGAGCACGATGTCGTGGCGCTCGTCTCGCCCACGCAGAACCCGGCCTCCGTCATCGATCTGGTGAATGGCGATGCCGCAATGGGCCCTGGCGACAGCAGTCTGCCGGCCGTCGCCGGATATCCCTACATCACCGTGCCGATGGGGGAAGTGCACGGATTGCCCGTGGGCCTGTCGTTCATCGGGCCGAAATGGTCCGAGGCCCGGCTGCTCGGGCTCGCCTACAGCTACGAGCAGGCGAGCCACGCGGCACGTCCGCCCACCTTTGCCGCGGACGTGCTGCATCCGCGGCCCGCCCGATCATGCCACTGACGGCGAGGGCCGCGGTCGGCCCGGTGTCGGCTCAATCGGGAAACGGCTCGTGCGCTTCCGCGTAGTAGACCTGAGACGCGGCCAGATTCAGCTCCGCGTAGCGAAAGTCGATGGAGAAAGCATTGACGGTACCGAGCACGTCCATGCCCAGGATGATGGCCGGCTGTCGTGTCAGTCCCCACGTGTCGAAGATGGGGAAATCTCCAAACACCAGCACGGGCTTGCCGATGCGGATCGAGCCGAGGTCGATCGCCGGCGTGAGATGCACTTCGCCCAGTCTCACCTGCTTCGTGGCGCCATAGACGCTCGCCGAAGCGAACTTGCCGCGGGATCGCGCATCGGCATAGAGGATCCGGAACAGCGCCATGTTGCCGAGCGTCTGTGGCGAGCCGGTGTCGATGATGGCAGTTACGCGTACGTTGCCCACCTCGCCCGGCACGCTGAGAAGCCCCCCCGGAAGACGCGTCGCGCGCAACCGCGCATACCCCTCACGCAAACCGCTGCCGGACGCGCGGCGGATCTCCACCGTGTTGCGGCGAAAATCGACGAGCAAAGAGTCGTGGTCCAAGCCGGCAGCACCCAGGATACCGTCGGCGCCGGCCATGATCGGCGACCAGATCACGGGAAGTCTCGTGTGAGTGATGTTGAGTGCGCCAGCGCGCAGACTTTCGATGCGAACGGACGGGACGATGGCCGTGCCGGTGACGCCAGCGACCCGGATCGGCTCCCGGGCCGAGGAGGTGAGCCCCAGCGCTGCCGCGAGCCTGGGCGCGATGGTCGACTGGTTGGCACCGGTATCGATGATGAATCTGAAGGGTCCCTTGCCGTCGACCATGACCTCGGCGACGACCCTGCCGACATAGTCCCGGGTCGTCGGGCACGCGAGCAGGAGGTCCTGCGGCGGCAGAGGCTTCGCCGGGTCAACGGCCTGGGGCGGGACGACCGCCGGGCCTGCTCGGGCTGCCGGACTCCGGGGAGGAACGGGGGACGCCAGCACCGCACTAGCCAGGGCGGCGCCCGCCAGGAGCGCACACGGCAGCCGGAGAATCCGCAGCGCGGCACGCATGCGAATCATCTGAGCACAACGCGGCCTGCTCTGCAAATCAGCCAGTCTCGAATCTCTGTGGAAGATTCGAAGCCAATCGAAGTGAGATCCTTTTGATGGGAGACCCTATGTCCCTGCACCAGTCGATCGGTTCCCGGGTCCGACGCGCGATGCCTGCGCTGCTGGCCTTGGTCCTTCCCGCCGCCGCGATGGCCCAGGGGCGTCATTTGACGGCTCAGGACTACGCGCGGGCCGCGCGTTTCATGCCGTATAACACCGAGCCGCTCGTCGACCACGACGTGCAGAAGGTGCACTGGCTCGATGATCAGCGGTTCTGGTTCATCGATCATGATTCCAGCGGCGATCACTACCGGGTGATGACTGCGCCGACCGGCAAGGTCGCCGCGGCGTTCGACCAGCGCGCGCTCGCCAGCGCGCTCAGCAAGGTTACGGCCAAGCCTGTCCCGGCCTCGAAGCTCGGGATCACGGGGATCCAGATCAAGGGCGCCGGAAGGTACCAGATCACCCGAAAAGGGAAACGCTACCTGTGCGACCTCGCCGGGGCGGCGAAGTGCAGCCGGGTCAAGGCCCACAAGGAGCCGGGCATCCTCTCGCCGAACAAGAAGCTCGAAGCCTTCATCCGCCACTGGAACCTGTGGGTGCGTGACGTCGCCACCGGCAAGGCGCGGCAGCTCACCTTCGACGGGGTGAAGAATTTCGGCTACGCCACCCATAACGCGGGCTGGGTGCACGGCAAGAGGCCCGTGCTCAACTGGTCGCCGGACTCCAAGGAGATCGCCACCTATCAGCAGGACCAGCGCAAGGTGGGCGACATGTATCTGGTGAGCGCGCGGATCGGCCATCCGAAGCTCGAGAAGTGGAAATATCCCCTGCCCGGCGACCAGCACGTGCTCATGATCGAGCCCGTGGTCATCCACGTCGCCACGGACAAGGTGGTGCGGCTGCAGCTGCCGCCGCAACAGCGGCTGTCGAGCCTCTGCGACGAGCTGAGCTGCGAGGACGATGGCCACTGGGATGATGTGCAGTGGGCTCCCGACGGCAAGACCCTGGCGCTGGTGAGCACCTCGCGGGATCGCAAGCATGAATGGTTCCGCGTGGCCGATGCGCGCACGGGCGCCGTCCGGACCGTGTTCGAGGAGAGCGTGCGCACGTACTTCAACAGCGGCAACAGCGGTGTCGGCGCGGTGCCGGGTGTCAATCCGGTGGCCTGGCGCTACCTGCCCGCCTCGCACGAAGCCATCTGGTACAGCGACCGCAGCAACTGGGGCAACCTGTACCTCTACAGCCTGAAGACCGGCAAGCTGTTGCGCGCCATCACCACCGGCAAGGGCAACGTGACCCAGGTGCTGCACGTCGACCGCCGCAGCGGTACGGTCTGGTTCCGCGCCGTGGGCCGTACCCCGGGAGTGAACCCCTACTATGAGCAGCTCTGGAAGGTGCGTCTGCGCGGAGGGAAACCTACACTGCTGACGCCCAAGCGCTGCGATCATCTCATCAGCCCGTCCCCGGATGGAAAGTACTTCGTCGACGCCTGCTCCACCCCGACCCGTCCGCCCATCACTACGCTGCGCCGCGCGCGCAATGGCCGTATTCTCGCCACCGTCGCGCGCGCCGATCTGACCCGCCTGAAGGCGGTGGGCTGGCAAGCGCCCGAGCAAATCGTGGTGAAAGGCCGGGACGGCAAGACGAATCTCTACGGCTTGCTGTTCAAACCGACGAGCTTCGATCCACACAAGAAGTACCCCATCGTCGACTACATCTATCCCGGTCCCTTCATCGGCTCACTTTCCACCTTCCGCTTCGAGCCCTCGCACTACGACGATCAGTCACTGGCCGAGCTCGGCTTCATCGTGGTGGCCATCAATGGCATGGGCACCCAGTACCGCTCGGCCGCCTTCCGTCAGCTCTGGTACGGCGACATGGGCGATAACACCCTGCCCGACCAGGTCGCAGCGATCAGGGAGCTCGCCGGCCGCTATCCCTGGATCGACCTCAACCGCGTCGGCATCTGGGGGCACTCCGGCGGCGGCTACGCCACCGCGGACGCCATGTTCCGCTACCCGGCGTTCTTCAAGGTCGGCTGGTCCGAGAGCGGGAACCACGACAACCGCGATTACGAGACGCAATACAGCGAGATGTATCAGGGCCTGCTGGTGCGCAATGCGAACGGCACGACCAATTACGACAACCAGGCCAACGAGCTGGTGGCCTCACACCTCGAGGGGCATCTGATGCTCACCTACGGGACGATGGACGATAACGTGCCGCCGGAGAACACCCAGCTCGTGGTCCAGGCGCTGATCAAGGCGAACAAGGACTTCGACATGATCGCCATTCCCAACGCGCGCCACGCCTATGGCTACGCGACGCCCTACATCACCCGGCGGCGCTGGGATTACTTCGTGCGCTATCTGGCGGGCAACATCCCGCCGAAGAGCTTCGCGTTGAAGCCGTGGCCGTGGAACTGAGCGTTCAGGCTGCACCCTCGAGCATCGCGATCGCGCGCTGGCGCGCGCCGAGCTCATCGATGCGGCCCGTGGCGATGTCGGCGACCAGGCGAGCCTGCTCACGGTAACGGAGGATGTAGAGCGAGGCGCCAAGGTTGCGCGCCGCCTCGGCCAGCGCCGCGCGTACGTCGGGAGCGAACCGCTCCCCGTCAGGCGGCCTGCAGAGGACTGCGCCGCTCAACGTCTCGCCGACGACCATGGGAAACGCGAAGCTGTCGGGACCGATGGCGCTGCCGAGCCCGTGCAGATCGACTTCCTGCCGGCGCGCCCGCAGCGAGACGAAGGCCGGATCGTCGACGTCGATGCTCTCGGGCCACCCGGGCCCTCGCGAGGCGCGCAGCTGGTAACCGGAGAGCGCCCGCTCGTAGACGGCCACACCCGCGCTCTGCGCCTGCAGCCGCTCGACCGCCGTGTCGAGGAGTCGGCTCTGCTGCTCGATGAAGGCGCATTCGGCCGCGAAGCTCCTGACGCTCGCGATGGCGAGGCGCTGCTTGCGGAAGAAGATCCGCTCCACCCAGTGCTCGAGCCGGCGGTGCAAGGGACTCAGCGCCACCGCCACCAGGAGCGCGGCGAGCGCCTGCAGCGCCCAGCTCAGCCTGTCACTCACAGCGAGCTCATGCAGGCCCAGCTCGAACACCGAGAAAATGCCGAAGAGCAACGCAGTGATCCCCGTATAGACGAGAGCGCGGTTGACGACGAAGGAGATGTCGACGAGACGGGTTCGAACCGCGGCGTAGAGATACCCGGCGAAGGCCAATGCCCGTGCCGTATAGATGAACTCGTAGAGATTCGGAAAGCGGCTTTGCACCGGCGCCAGCACAACGATCGCAACCGCACAGACCACCAGATACGCGGTGCTCAAGAGCACCCAGCGGATCCTCAGCCGGTTCTCGTGGGGCGCGCGGCGGTAGCCGGCGAGGAGCATGAGTACCGGAATCATGATTCCGATGAGGATGGCCGCGGTAATCGTCGATGAGACCACGGCGTTGGGCTCGGACCCGAAATGGATGGCAGCAATCTGACTGGGCAGCGAAAGTCCCAATCCCGCCGACGCGAGCAATGCCACGAGGACTCTCGCGACAGCCCGTGTCCGAGCCGACAGCCCTGCGCCCGCGAGTCCTTCCGCCATCACGTACAGCGCCGGGATGACCACCAGAAACTGGCCTTCATAGGGCAACAGGAAGAGCCAGCGGGTCACGCTGGGGTCGGCCAGCGAAGCGCTGACACTCAACAGTGCGCTTCCCATCAACAGGAAAAGCGACAGGGCGCAAAGACCCCCCGCCACGCGGTCGCGCCCGCGCCACAGGGTCAGCAACGCCAGCACCGTGATGAACGGCGTGAGCACGAAGGCGGTCAGCAGGCGTTGCACCCAGTGGTGCGCGAAGGGCTGGGGGGGCCGTGCCGCGATCGAGGCGCGCAGGACTCGGCCCTGGCGCAATACGGCAATGCCAACGGACGAGCCTGCAGGAACACCCACGCCTGCGAAGACGACTGCCCGAGCCGAACGGGTCATCGCCTGGGGCGCCAGAACATCCCCATCGATGAGCGGAGCAGGAAGGGGAATGTTCAGGAGGGGGCGCACCACGTAATGATTCCCTGCCTGCTCCACGTCGATCGGCAAAGTCGCCGCGGACCAGATGCCCAGCGCATGCAGCACGATGATGGCGAGTGACGCAGCGGCGAGGGCAGTCAGTGACAGCCGGACTGCGAACTTATCGGCCATTCGACCTCCCAGGCGGCGCGGTTCAGTCCCGCCGCTCATTATCAACGATCGTACCGAAGAGCGGCGGGGCTTTGGGGAAGCCTCCAAGGCGACCGGATCGCCGCAGATAGGTCAAAATGGCGGTGGAGGCACCCCCATGACTCGCACGCTCATCAGCTCCGGATCGCCCTTCGAGGCGCAGATCGGCTATAGCCGGGCCGTCGTACAGGGAGACTGGGTGTTCGTGTCCGGAACGACCGGCTTCGACTATTCCTCCATGACGATTTCCGACCGCCTCGAAGAGCAAACCGAGCAATGCTTCCGTAACATCGAGGCCGCGCTTCGGCAGGCGGGCGCGACGCTCCGGGACGTGGTCCGGGTGACTTATGTCCTGCCCCGGGGCGAGAACTTTCCGCGGTGCTGGCCGATTCTGCGCCGGTATCTCGGGGAGGTCAGGCCGGCCGCCATGATGATTTGCGCCGGCCTGGCGGACCCGCGGATGCAGATCGAGATCGAGGTGACGGCCCTGAAGGGGTCCGGTTAGCGGCGCTTACGGCGCCTCAGACGGGTGTACATCAAGGCGCAGGCTGCAATGCCGAGGGCCCACAGGAGATACAGCCTCGTCGTGGCCAGCAGCAGGACGTCAAAGATCAGGGCGAGGACCGCCGCCCGCCGGCCCCAGCTGCCGGGTGCCAGCAGGCGGAGCGCCGCCGCGGTGCCCAGGATGTAAACGATGACGAATGCGCCCGTGGTCATGAGCACCAGGGCCTCGACGTGCGCGTGCGCCAGCTCCGTCGCAGCGAGCGTGACGAGGGTGAGTCCCGAGAGTGACACGAGGCTCCTGCGGGGTACGCCTCCCGCCTCGCTCCCATGGGCGAACCAGGAGGGCAGCGCCCCGTCTCTGCCGAGGGCGGCGCCGAGCTTCGAGGCGCCGGCGAGGTACGCATTCATCGTCCCGGCGGTGAGGAGGAGCGCGGCGACGGCGGCCAATATCTTGACCTGCCCTCCGAAGCCGAATGCCAGCAGGAGAGCGAGCGGAGCGCGAGTTGCCCCGGCGGCGGGTCCAAGGACGAGGACCGTCGCTGCCGCGACGGCGAAGTAGAGGACTCCGACGACGAAGACCGCCACGGCGGCCGCCTTTGGCATGTCCCGCTCGGGCTGTCGAAACTCCGCGGCCAGGTGCGTGATCGCTTCCCAGCCCGCGAAGCTCCACACGAGCAACCCCGCGGCAGAGGCCACCGCAAGCCATCCGTGCGGCGCGAATGGATGCAGATTCGCCAACCGGGCATGCGGCAGCGAAGTGCTAACGGCGATCACCAGAAACGTCACCAGCAGCGCCGCCAGCACCACCTGGACCTTACCCGACAGCGTCACTCCAAAGGCGTTGATCAGGGTGACGCCCAACACGAGGGCAAAAGCCGTGAGCACGAGAGTCGCCGCTCCGCCGCCGATCGCGGCTTGCACGTAGGCACCCGCAAACATGGCGGCGGCCGGCGCGCCCACGGGCACCGCAAAGAGAAAGCACCAGCCCACGACCGCGGCGGGATACGGTCCGAAGGCGAGCTTCACGCACGTGGCCACTCCCCCGGCGTCGGGATACCGCGCGCCGAGCGCGGAGAACGTCGCCGCGAGAGGTATGGAGAGGCCGATGAGGGCGAGCCAGGCGAGGAGCGAGGCCGGGCCCGCGGTGCTGGCCGCAAGAGCGGGAAGCGCAATGACCCCCGTGCCGAGAACCGCACCGATGTAGAGCGCCGTCCCCTGCACCCAGGTCAGGCCGGCGGCGGCACGCGGCGGGTGAGCGGTCCCCGGAAGGCCGCCCGAGGTGTCGGCCGGATCGTCGCTTTGCAGAGGCATCAGGGCGGAAGGTCAGCCGCAGTGGTGGCAGGATTTCATCGGGCGGAGTCATCGCCCGCAAGGAGCGGGAATCCTTCGTCCCGCCAGCCCGTGATGCCGCCGATCATGATCTTCACCGGGCACCCCAAGGCGCTCAGCCGAACGGCCGCCCGCGCCGCGCCATTGCAATGGGGCCCCGCGCAATAGACGACGAACAGCGTGTCCGCCGGCCAGTCCGCCATTCGTGCCGCCGTGATCTTCCCATGGGGCAGTGCGACCGCGCCGGCGATATAGCCTCGCCTGAAGTGCTCAGGGCTGCGCACGTCGAGAAGAACGAACGCCGGGCGCCCCGAAGAAAGCGCGTCGTGGACATCCCAGCAATCGGTCTCGAACCTGAAGAGCCGCTCGAAATGCGCCAGTGCATCGCCGCTCGGCGCGGCGGCGACGGAAGTGACGTTGTTTCCCACGGAACACCCTCCGGAATATCGGTGCAGCTTCTCGCGGCATGCCACGGATGACAATCGGCAAAGATGCCATATATCATCGAATTCATGCCAACCGCGCACCGCCCCCGCCCCGGGCGGCGGCACGGATGTCAGCGTGCGCTATACGCTGACGGGGCTCGGTGCTAAGGGACAGGCCTTCGTAGCGGAGTTTCTGCAGCCGCAGCAGTACGGCCGGATGATCGAGGAATGGCGCGAGTTGATCAGCGCGGCGCTCGAGGCGGGCTGAGGGACCTTATGGCGGGTCCTTGCGCAGGCAGTATTCGAACCGCTCGTTCACCCGCCGCGCATACCAGGCCGTCGTGAGCGGCCGCACGATCTTGGGACCTGTCAGGCGGATCCGCGGCAAGGCGGCACGCGGCAGCGCCCGCCCGCTCTTGCGATCCGCCAGCATGAACACCCGGCGGTAGAGCTTCGTTCGCTGGAAGCTCTCCGAAGTCCCCTTCTCGAGCGCCGCATGGATGCTGTCATTGCTGAGATGCAGCCTGCGCGCGATACCGAACAGCAGCCGCTCCGTGGTACCAGCGTGTTTGGCGTCCGGGTCGCCCGGAAGCAACGCCCCGTCGGCTCTCAGCGGTTTGCCGGCAAGCACGCTCGCCGCACGCTGGAACGCGGCATTGCGGCTGGCGTACTGGCCTGCGTTGTAGTCGGCGAAGCGGTAGAGGAACCGGTCGTAGGGGGCCTGATAATCAAGCAGGTGCGCGATGCCGAAGTAGATGCTGGCCCGGCGATTGAACAGCTCATCCCGCAGGCTGAGCTGCGGATCGCGGTACGGATAGGGCCTGATCGACTCGAACCGCTCAGCGAACCCTACGCTGACCTGCATGGGGCCGCGGGTACGGATGGGGTTCCAGCTGGCGAACAGTCGCTTCCCGAGCGGTATTCGGCCGACGAAGTCTTCATAGATGTCGCTCAGCTGCCTCTCGGTTCTCGCGGCCTCGAGGCGCGCGCTGTAACTGCGTCCGTTGGAGGATTTCAGGTCGAGCGCCGCGCGCACCAGGATCAGCGGCACGTGGATACGCGAGGCCCGGCGGTCGATCGTGTGAAGAGCGATCCTGCCGAGACCGGGGATGACGGGCTCGACCTGGAACCCGGACTCCTGCTCGAGCACCGCCACCACCGCACAGACGTTCTCACGCGCGGGCGGCACGCCAAGCTTGATGAATCCGGCCGCGATGTCGGCACTCCAGCCGGCGCGATCGCTGATGCCGTTCGGCAAGGCTCTGTTGATGACGGCCCGGACTTCCACTGAATTGGGCACGTGGCGAGCAAGCTTTGGACCCGCGCAACCCGCGAGCAGCAGCATCGACAGGAGGGCTGCCTGGCGCCACCACCCTGAATACCGTAGCGATCGGCTCATGGCCCCAACGCCCGGTGGCACGATGCAGGGATACGGCTGCGACAACTCAAGAGATCGGTATTGGATCGCGGCGTGGCGAAGGCAGCATCATCGACCAGGGTTCCGGCAGATCGCCGGGGTGGTGTGCCCGAAGGCGCAGACATGGCGTCTCGAGGATCGGCACCCGAGGTGCGTGGCCGGGGCTCATGCGTGCAGCGGGTCGCTCAATGGTCGGCCAGACTGACCGGCGCGCCATGAGGGGCCCGGCGAAAGGCCTCCTCCCAGGCGTGCTTGCGATCGCTGAGCTCGTCCTGCCCGATCGCGCCCTTGCCGAGGAGCAGTAATTGCAGTGCCGCCAGCCAACAGTCGAAGTAGCCCACATGGGGGGCCCGTTGCAGCTCACAGCCGAGCGCGTGGGTCCACTCCGGCCAGGTGAAGCAACCCTGCCGGGAAGCCAGCACCGCCATCGCGAAGGCGCGGGCCTGCCAGGGCTCGGCGAAAGAGGGCTCGGGGCGCACGGGACCGGGCCGGTCGGCCGGCGAGCCGCGGGGCGCCGGGGCCTCTGGTGTTGCCTCATGCGGCATCGAGATAGCTCTCCCACAAATCCACGTAGACGGCATCCCCGGAGGTGAAGTCCTCGCCCCACAGCTCTTGCGCCTCGAAGCGCACGCAGTACACGTGCTGCGGGCACTCACCCTGAAAATGCGCGTTGGTGTCGGGAAAGACGAAGAGTCCGTGCGCTCGGTCGATGACTCCGGACTTACCGCGCACATAACGCGGAAGCCGCGTATGCCCGAGAGGATTGAGGTTGCGGGCGCGCACACGCTGACCCTGCTCGAAACGCGCAGGAACGCTCGATGCCCGGGCGGCCGGGGCGCCGCGGGCGATGAAGGCCTGCACGTCCGCAGCGCGGAGCGCGGGCTTCGCCGGCACCTGCGGTGCAAGAGCCGTCCCCGGTGCCCGGGCCTTCCCCGTCGCGAGCTCCTCGGCGCTGATGAATCCGTGGCGGAGCAACAGCTCCGACAGGCCGGCGAGCCACCGCTCGTAGTAACTGATCCGCAGGTACTCAGCGCCTGAAATCAACTCGCGCTGGTAGCGGGAGGCGTCGATGTTCCAGCGGCCGAAGGCGCCCATGGCTCGCACCAGCGCAAAGGCACGCGCTTCCCAGCGATGATGAAACACCGGCTCGTCGCGCTCCGGCCCGATGGGCCCCATGCCGTGCATTCCGCCCATGTCGTGGACGCCGTTCACGCGACCTCTCCTGCCAGCGGTGGCGCGACCTGCCCGACGCCGATCATGGCATCGCGAGTGACGAGCGAAGCCAGCTGCTCCTCGGACATGTCGTCGGTCCCCTCCGGCTGCTCGGGCAGCACGAGATAGCGCAGCTCCGCGGTGCTGTCCCAGACGCGGACCTGCGTTTCGGCAGGCAACTCGAGCCCGAATTCCCGCAGCACTCCGCGCGGGTCGATGACGGCGCGCGAGCGGTACGCCGCCGACTTGTACCAGACCGGCGGCAAGCCCAGCAGAGGATAGGGATAGCAGGAGCACAGCGTACAGACCACGAGGTTATGGACCATCGGGGTGTTCTCCACCGCCATCATGTGCTCGCCCTGAAGGCCGCCGAATCCCAGCTCTGCGATCGCGGCCGTGGCATCGGTGAGCAGGCGCGCCTTGTAGGCCGGATCCTTCCAGGCCCGGGCGACCACGCGGGCACCGTTATGCGGACCGATCCTGTGCTCGTAAGCATCGACCAGGGCGTCCAGCGCCTCCGGGTCGACGAGGCCCTTCTCCACGAGAAGCGATTCGAGGGCCATGACGCGCAGTGCGGGATCGGACGGCATCCGATGCTCGCTGTGGTCGTGTCGAGGCATTTTTTTTGTCACCAAGACCTCGTAGTTGATTGCCGCACAAACACCGTCTGCCCTCACGTCCTAATCGACGTCACGGACCGACGTCTATCACGTGTAGTGAATCATACATCGATCAATCTCGCCCGCGCCCGCGCCCGCGCCCGCGCCCGCGCCCGCGCCCGCGCCCGCGAGAATGATGGGAATTTACTCAATTTCACCAGCTTCACAATGACCGGGTCTGATGTTGAGATATTCCCACGGCACCCGATGCTGTAAAATGACCCGGAGATTTCGATGGCGGCGGTGTCAATGGCGGAGATTCCGGAAGTTCGGCTGACCCGGCTCGAGTTGGATGTCGCGCACATCAAATCCGACGTTGCCGACCTCAAGAGCGACGTGCGCGAGATTCGAAAGGAGCTCGGTGAGCTACGCGGCGACACACACAGGGATCTGGAGACATTCCGCGGCGAGACGCGCAGGGACCTGGACACATTCCGCAGCGAAACGCGCAAGGATCTGGACACATTCCGCAGCGAGACGCGTAAGAAAATCGAGGGACTCCGAAATGAGATGCACACGGAATTCATGGAGATGCGCAGGGAATTCGGCGGGATGCACAAGGAGTTGGAAGCGATCGGTAAGGCAATCATCCGAGGCGACCTGATGAATCGCATCTGGATGCTGCTTCTTTGCGCGGCAATGCTGGGCATAATGGCTCGCGGGCTGCACTGGCTCTAGCACGGCATCGGCGAAGGCCGGTAGATCCCGTCCGAGCCATCGCCAGAACCGGACTAGCTCAGTCCGCCTCCGCCCTCGGCCGGTAGGCCTGCACCAGCTCCTGCTGCCGTCGCGGGGGCACGGGGTCGTAGTGGCTGAGCTCCATCGAGTAGCTGCCCTGCCCGCCGGTCAGAGCCTTGAGGCGGGTCTGGTAATCGGAAATTTCCGCGAGCGGCACGAGGGCGGACACCGTCGCGAGCCGGCCGGGGAGCGTGTTGTTGCCGTTGATGCGCGCGCGCTTGGTGGCGAGGTCACCGGTGATGCCGCCTATGGCGCTCGCCGGGGCGGTGATCTCGAGATGCACGATGGGCTCGAGGACGATGGGGTTTGCTTTGTGGATCGCATCGAGGAAGGCCTTGCGGCCGGCCGACACGAACGCGACTTCCTTCGAGTCCACGGCGTGGTGCTTGCCGTCGTAGACCGTGACGCGGACATCCTGCAGGGGGAAGCCGGCGAGCGCGCCTTCAGTGAGCACCTGCCGAACGCCCTTCTCCACCGCGGGAATGAACTGCCCCGGGATGGCGCCGCCCATCACCTCGTCCACGAACTCGAAGCCGGTGCCGCGCTGCAGCGACTCGATGCGCAGGTAGACTTCGCCGAACTGGCCGGCGCCGCCGGTCTGCTTCTTGTGGCGGAAATGCCCGTCGGCCTGGCGGGTGATGGTCTCTCGGTAGGGGATGCTGGGCGGGCGTGTCTTGACGTGTACGCCGTAGCGCTGGCTCATTCGCTCGAGCAGGGTCCGAAGATGGAGCTCTCCGGTACCGTAAATGACAGTCTCGTTGACCGCTGCGTGATGCTCGATGCGGATACAAGGGTCTTCCGCGGTGAGCTTGTGCAGCGTATCGGCGAGGCGCTGCTCGTCACCGCGGCGCTGCGGCTCTATGGCCAGCCCCAACATTGGCGGCGGGAAGGCCACGGCCTTCAGGTGGTACTGGTCCTCCTCGTGCGAGTCATGCAGCACGGCATCGAGGTGCAGCTCCTCCACCTTGGCGATGGCGCAGAGGTCACCGGGGATGGCTTCCGGGATCTCGGCCGTGTCCTTGCCGAGAAGCCGATATAGATGTGCGACCTTGAAGGGCTTACGTCCGTCGCCGACGAAGAGTTGGGCACCTGGGCGCACTGTACCCTGATGTACGCGCAAGACGCCGAGCTTGCCGACGTATGGGTCGATAGTGATTTTGAAGACATGCGCGATGACATGTTTTCCAGAGTCAGGCGTCACCGTCACGGGCTGGGCGCGCTCGCCCGCGCCTTTGAGGAAGGGCGGGGGGTTGCCTTCGGTGGGATTGGGCAGGAGCTGGGTGAAGATCCGCAGGAGCTCGGCAATGCCAGCGCCGGTCTCGGCCGAGGCGAAGCACACGGGAATGAGATGGCCCTCGCGCAGGGCCTGCTCAAAAGGGTTGTGGAGCTGCTCCGGGGAGATCTCCTCTCCCTGCTCGAGATAGACGGCCATCAGCTGCTCGTCGAGCTCGATCACCTGGTCCACGAGCCGCGTGTGCGCGATCTGCACGGAGGAGAAGTCGGCCCGGGCGCCATGGGGCTGGAACGGCGTTCCCACGCCTAAGCAGTCAACCACGGATTGACCGCCGCCAGAGGGGAGGTTCAGAGGCAGACACTCGGATCCGAACGTCTCATGCAGTTGCGCCAGCACGTCGTCAGCTCTGGCGTCGCGGCTGTCGATCTTGTTGATGACCAAGAGCCGGCAGAGCCCGCGCTCGCGCGCGAAGTCCATGAGCCGCTGAGTGACGGCATCCGGTCCGCTGGTGGCACTGACGACGACCACTACGGCCTCCACTGCCTCCAGGACCGACAGCGTCCGGCCCAGGAAATCCGGATAGCCCGGGGTGTCGAGGAGATGGATGCGGGTCGAGCCGCAGTCGAAAGTCAGGATGGCGGGATCGAGCGAATGCTGCAGCGCCTTCTCCTGCGGGTCGAAATCCGAGACCGTGCTGCCGCGCGTGAGGCTCCCCTTGGCGCGGATGGCGCCCGCCTGCAGCAGCAGGCTCTCCGCAAGCAGCGTTTTCCCCGCGCCGGCCGCTCCGACCAGCGCGATGTTTCGGATGCCCTGAGTCGTATGCCCCATGTGGTGCTCCCCGGCTAAGGAGTGGTTCGGGGTGGCGAAATCGCCGGGGTCGGGGGGAGCCAGGCTCCTGGGCCTCGGTACGCTGTTGCGCCACCGGACAATGGGAAGGGTACTCCCGCCGGCGGCTCATGGGCAGCCTGGCACGCTAAATGCGGCACTCCGCCCTTGCGACTGCAGCAGGAAGAGACGTCCATGAGCACTTCGAAGCCCCGCATCAGACCCAAAGCTGACCCGGATCGCCAGCACGGGGAGCCCCCGGCGCTCGATCCACCCTCCTATCCGGAGCACGATCCGCCCGTGTTCTCGGAGCACGACCCGGGCACGGAGCCAAAACGCGTCGAGCGAGTCGTATTCCATGAGGACGATTGCCTCCGGTAGGCGGGCGATACGCGGGCGATAGACCAGAGGCGGGCCACAGACAGGCCACCACAAACAGGCAAGCGAGGTAAGCCCATGACCGACCCCCACAGCGCCCCGGGAGGAAAGCCCGACCCGAACCGCCCCGGCAAGACACCGGCGGACAAGGCGCAGCAGGACAAGGTTCAGAAGCAGCTGGACGAGGCGCTTGCCGACAGTTTCCCCGCGAGCGACCCCGTCTCCATCGTCACCTCCCACAATGAGGAGGACTGGGGAGAGGGTTAAGGCGCGGTGAGTTCCAGAGCCAGGCCGGCCTGGTTGGTCGTCGTCAGCTGCACGGGCCGCCGCCAGACCCGCTGAAGGTAATCGAGCACCTTGCGGCTGCGCTCCAGATCCAGTCCGCGGCCGTCGAGGGCATGGTCGTGCACGAGCTCCAGCGTGCCATCGTGCCGGATATGCTTGGCCGATACGGTCGGCGCGCCGAAGTTGTACTTCGGACCGAGGATCGCCTCGTGCAGGGCGGCGATGTCCTGCTCGAGCACCCTGACCTGTCCGTCGCTGCGCTCGCTGTAGCGGAAGAGACTCAGCTCCTGCGCCAGCTCCCGCGTGAGGTGGTTGCGCACGAAGGCGAAGTCGTCATCCTGGACCATGATGCCGCGGGCCGCCTCGAGTCCTTCGCTCTCGACGATCTTCTCCCACATCGCGAAGCCGAGATGATAGGGATTGATGCTGAGAGCCACCTGCTGGTCCGCGGCCACGGGGCGGACGACGTCGGAATGACATTTGATGGCATCGAGGTACGCCTGTTGGGGGACAAAGTCCGCCTCGCGCAGGAGCCGCGCGTGCCAGTAGGAGGCCCACCCCTCGTTCATTATCTGGGTGGCGAAGACCGGATAGAAATAAAACGACTCCTCGCGCACCGCGAGAAAGATGTCGCGCTCCCAGCTCTCCATCTCCGGCGCATATTGCGCCACGAACCAGAGCAGGTCGCGCTCCGGATGCGGCGGCACGGGAGCGCGCTTCTTCGGCTCCACGCCCGTGCTGGCCGCCGTCGGCTCGAGTTGCGCGAACCGCTTGCGGAACTCGTCCTCCTCAGGGGTCCTCTTGTCCTCCAGGTATTCCGGATAGCGGGCGCGGCGCAGCGACTGATCGACGTCGATGTGCTGTTCCAGGGCCAGTGCGGCATCGAGCACCGTCTCGACACGCTGCATGCCATGCGTCTCGATCGCCTGCTGGATCTGCCGCGCGTGATTGGCGGCGTGCTCCACTATGTGCTCGCTGACCTGTTCCTGGCAGCGCTTGAAGAGGAGATTGTTGCGTGAGAAATCCGCGTGCCCCAGCACGTGGGCCGTGACCAGAATGTTCTCCGCCAGGCCATTGCTCGAGGCGAGATAGGCATGGCCGGGATTTCCCGGAAACACGACCTCGAACAGCCGCGAATGGCCCATGTGCCGCTGGATGAGCTGATAGATGTAGCGGACGCCGAACGACCAGTGCGGCATACGCACCGGCAGGCCGTACACCGCGATCTCCATCATGAATGTGTCGGGGACCGCCTCGAAGTCCACGGGGTGGAACGCGAGCCCGGAGCGGGCCGCCAGCTCCTCGATGCGCCGTGTGTAGCTCTGCCAGGTGTCGTCGGTATTCGTCATGCCCTGCGCGCGGGATTTACGGGGCTCGCGAAGGCGCGAACCCCGTCCATATAGCGGCGCGCGATGCGCGCCGAGAAGTACGCCGTCCCACCACTCATGCACCTTCCTCGGCCCGGCTTTCCGCGGAGAAGAAGTGCCGCACGGCGCCCCAGACGTCGTCGAAGTCGTTGAGCGCGTAACTGCCCGCGGCGCAGCCCGCAGCGGAAAGCTCGCCGAAGAGGCGCCCGGTCTCGGTGGCGAGCTGGCGCGAGAGGCCGGATGAGACCTCCACGTAGCCCGTGAAACACGCATCCTCCGCGATGGCGGACAGCGCTTCGCGGGCATCCGCGGAGTCGCTCACGGAGTTGTCGCCGTCGGAGGCATAGAAGAGATAGATATTGCAGCGGGAGGGGTTGTAGCGCTCGTCGATGATCTCCCGCACCTTGCCAAGGCCGGTGGAGGCGACCGTGCCGCCGGTGCCGCTCACCTGGAAGAACTCGGCCTCGGTGAACTCCCAAGCCTCGGTGGTGTGAGCGACGAACACGGTCTCGAGCGAGCGATACTCGCGGCGCAGCCCCTGCACCACCCAGAAGAAGAAGGTCTTCGCGAGCTTTCTGTCGCGATCGGACATGCTGCCGGACACGTCGAGGAGGAAGAAGACGACGGCATGGATCGCCGGCTGACGCCGTCGCGCGAGCTGGCGGTAGCGCAGGTCGTCGTCCGTGAACGTCGGTGTCGCGCCCGGCGCGCCGCGGCGCTTCACCAGCTCCTTGAACGAGCGGCGCCGATCGAGTCTGGAGCGTGCGCCGCGGCGGTCCCAGCCCTCGCGCACCCAGTCGGAGTCCTCCGACGGACCTATGCGCGCCTTGAGGTTGGGAAGCTGCATCTCCTCCCAGAGCCAGTCGACGATGTCGTCGACCTTGAACTCGAGCAGCAGCTGCACCTCGCCCTCATCCTGCCCTCCCGGACCTTTCTCACCGGAGCCGCGCTGTCGGGAAGGATCGGCGAAGACATCGCCGGGCTTGGCCTTGCCCTGGCCGGCGCCCTGCTGCTCCTCCGGCCGGCGCAGTCGAAAGTGATAATGCTCCAGCATGCGCACCGGCACGCGGACGGTGCGCGAGCCGCCGTTGATCAGCTCCCCGCCGGAAACGATCTGCGGCAGATGCTGTCGCACCGCCTCTCGAACCTTCTCATCGTGACGCAGCCAGTCGCGCGCGCCGCGTGAGAAGAGCTCGTACCACTTGGCGGGGTCCCCACCAGGCTGTCCGCCGCCGCTCTCGCTATTCACAGACATGAAGCTACTGGTACTCCTTTTTACGGTCGCGCGCTACTCCTGCGCGAGCAGCGTGGTGACGTAGCTCAAGGCTTCCTTGGCGCTGTGCTCGTCGTAGCCGTACTCCGTGATCAGGCGTTGCTGCACGGCCGAGATCTTCTGGCGCGCCTCATCGTCCGGCCGCGCCGCCGAGGTGACGAGCCTCAAGACGTCGCGCCGCTCCTCGAAGAGGTATTGCTCGATCGCCTCGCGCATGCGGGCGTGGCTCGCGAGCTTGAACTTCTCGCCGGTCTTGAAAGCGACCATGGCCTTGCGCACGACCTCCTGCCGGAAGGAGAGCTTGCCGGAATCGGAGACCTTGATCTTCTCCTCCACCGAACGCAGGAACCGCTCATCCGCCGGCCGCGTCTCCCCGGTGATGGGGTCTGTGACCTGGCGGTGATCGAGCGAGGCCTCCACCTCATCGAGATATTTCTCGAGCAGCTGCTGGGCCTCCTCTTCGAAGGAGGCGAACATCGCGCGGTGCACGTCCTCCTTGACCCAGCGGTTGTAGAACTCCTTGCGCGCGGTCACCAGGTGATCGATCCACCCCTTCTTCTGCTTCGCCTCCATGCGGGCATCGCTCTCGATGCTGTCCTTGAGCGCGAGCAGCAGCTCCATGCTGGTAAGGCTGTGGGTCGTACCGCGGGTGATGGCGTTTGAAATGGCGTTGATGATGAAGCGCGGGCTCACACCAGTCATGCCTTCGTCGGGCGACTCCGCGCGCAGGCGTACGGCTTCGGTTTCCGGCACGCCCTCGACCGCTTCGCCTGCATAGAGACGCAGCTTCTTGGCGAGGTCGAGACCCTCGCGCTCCGGTTTGCCGAGGCGCGTCAGGATGGCGAAGACCGCCGCGAGGTTGAGCACGTGCGGGTCCAGATGCACGTTGCGGAAGGCGGGCGCGCCGGAGACGAGCTTCTGATAGATGCGCGACTCATCGCGATACGACAGCGCATAGGGGACCTTGATGATCACCATGCGATCGAGCAGCGCCTCGTTCTCCTTCTCCTGGAGGAACTTGTGGAATTCCGCCAGGTTGGTATGCGCGAGAATGGTCTCGTCGACGTGAATGAGCGGGAAGCGGGAGACCTTGACGTTCTTCTCCTGCGTCAGGGTGAGGAGCAGATAGAGGAACTCCCGCTTCACCTTCAGGATCTCGATCATCTCGAGGACGCCGCGGCTGGCGGCGTACACGGCTCCCGACCACGACCAGGCGCGCGGGTCGCCCTCATCGCCGATCTGGGCGACCTTGGCGAGGTCGACGGAGCCCACGAGATCGGCGATGTCGGCGGTGGTGGGATCGTGGGGCGCATAGGTGCCGATGCCGGCGCGCGAGGCTTCCGAGAGGAAGATCCGCTCCACCGGAACGCGCACGAAGTCGCCTTCAAACTCCCGCTCCACGTAGTCACGCGCCCAGGGTGACAGCTCTCCTTGGATGCTGACGCCGTATCGATCGCGGAATTCCGGCCGCAGGCTCGCCGGAATCAGGTTCAACGGGTTCTCGCGCAGCGGCGAGCCTTTGATGGCATAGAGCGCGCCCTCGTCGGTGCGGCTGTATTCCTCGAGGCCGCGCTTCAAGAGGATGGCCATGGTCGACTTGCCGCCGGAAGGAGGCCCCAGCAGCAGCAACAGGCGGCGGCCAACATCGGATCCGGCGGCGGCGCCCTTGAAGTAATCGACCACACGCGACAGCGGCTCGTCGATGCCGAAGAGCTCACGCTTGAACAGCTCCCGCGCGCGGACGCTCTCTCCAGCGTCGGGTTGCGCGGCGCGTCCATGCCAGCGGAGCATGTCCCAGATGTATTCGTGGCTGCTACGCGCCAGCGCCGCTGCGTTCGCGGGCAGTATGTCGGCGAGAAACTCGCCGAAGGTGCCTTCCCAGCGCTGGGCCCGATGCAGTCGGGTAAAGGAGCTCAGTGACTCGATGAAAGCGGAATGGTTCGGCGATTCCGGGTCAGTAGAAAGCGATCGCATCGTCCTTCCCTCCCGTTGCAGTGCATTGCCCTGTGAATGATGGACCGGAAGGCCAACGATGCCAGCGCGATGACGCCAGGGGCTGATTCAACGCTGCGCAGGGTGCGTGGTGGCGCTCGCTTTCCCGGTCCCGCTACTTTATTTAAGACGCTCATCAGTGCGGATCGTTCACCGTTTCGTTGCAGCGAAGACGGACGGCGGCTTCGGTGAGCCGCATGCGCGAAGATGCCGGGCCCGCTGGAAAACGATCCTGGATGCGGCACACCGGTGAAAACAAAGCAAAATGCATGCCCAGTTGTGCCTGGATGCGGCGAGAAGGTGCGAACGGGTCCGCGCGCATTGGGCCATCTTATGTTCTGTGCGCCGCCCGCGCTACTGCGCGCGAGGCCCGAAAGCGAGCACTGCTTCAGAGTTTCCGCGATGCACTGTCGCGCGAACCGGACAGGGCTGTCGTTACTGTGAACTGCGGCACTGCGGTACGTCAGCCGCGCAATATGCTCGGTGAGACCGCGTTTTGTGTGCGTTATCAAGCGGGTGGCGCTCGGAAGCCCGTCGGACTGGCGGCCGGTCGCGCGGAAGAGCCCTATTTTCGAGCGTGGGAGAGACGAGCAGTGGCCAATCCAGCATCGAGTGCGCCCGAGAATCTCGAATCCGGCAATCCCGCAAATGCGCAGGCGACGCCGCCCCCCACGCAGCGGCCGACAGTCGATCTGACGGCACTCACGGATCGCGATGATTTCCTGCTCGAGCTGGGAGAAGCGCTCGGCGGACAGGCATCCGTCAACCCCGTCGACTCCATCGACACTGCGATCGGGCAACTTGCCGGCACCAAACGGGGGCAGATGCTGGTGATCGATGCCCGCGCAACGAGCGATGTGCGCGCGGATGTGCGCCGGGCGACCGAGCAAGCACCGAATGCAGTGGTCATCGTGTTTGCGGAGACGGACGCCGAGAAGCAGATTGCCTCGGCGGTCAAAGGCACGAGTGTCTTTGCGGTGCTGACGATCCCGATCGAGAGGCCGAAGACGGCGGCCGTGCTGGATGCCGCCATCGCCGATGCCGCGAGCCGCAGCGCTGGAGGCTCCGGTCCGGGCACGGGCACGGAGCGCAGCAGCGCCACCGGAACCGTGACGCTGGATGCCTTTCGGCCGGCCATGTCCGATCCCGCCAAGGAGCCGCAGGAGCTGGAGCCTGACGGGCGCAAATGGGGGCTTTGGGCCGGCGTAGGCGCTGCCGTTGTTGCGCTCGCCGCAGGCGGCGCGTGGTATTTCAGCCACGGCAAGACAGAGCCCGTTACGCATGCCGCCGCGCAAGCTTCGGGCACCGTTGCCACGCACGTCGTGGCAGCGACGCCCAAGGCCGCGGTCGTGCCACAGCCTATCGTCGATACATCGATCGTCGCAGGCCGCGTCGACGATCTGCTGGAAAAGGCGCGTCGCGCGATGCGCGATCGTCGCTTCACGGCCCCGACCGGTGACAATGCGCTCGTCTTCTACCGCTCTGCGCTGGCGGCCGACCCCAAGAGCGGCGAAGCCCAAGACGGCCTTCGCCGCGTGGGTGACGTCTGCATCTCACGCTTTCATGACGCCATGTCTGGCGCCCACTACAACACGGCCGCTGTGGCACTGGCGACGCTGAAGCTTGCCGATCCTTCCGACCCGCACCTCGGCGCCTTCCAGCTGCAGCTCTCGACCGCACAGATCACGCAGGCACTCGGCGCGGGCCATGCCAACCACGCCGCGGCGCTCTTGCGCCAGGCCCAGCAGGCAGGTGCCGTGCCCGCGGCGCAGCTTGCCACCTGGCATGCCGAGCTCGCCCGCGTGCAGCAGAAAGACAAGGTACAGAGCCTGGCCAAGCTGGTGCGCGATCGCATCCGTGCCGGTGAGCTGACCAGCCCGGCGGACGACAGCGCCCAGAACTATCTCAGCCAGTTGCGCACGGCGGCGCCGTCGGCCAGTGCGACGGAGCAGGCGGCCAGTGCGTTGACCGCCGCGTTCTTCAGCAAGGCACAACAGGACGCGCTCGCCGGCGACACGGCGGCCGAGAGCCGCTGGCTCGCCGCCGCGCGCGCCAACGGGGCTTCGGCCGCCGAGCTCGCCCAGTTCCAGCGGCAGATCGCGAGCGCGCAGGCCGCCTCCGCACACCAGAAAATCGAGCATCTCGTGTCGCTCGTTCGGGCACGGCTGAGCAGCGGCGAGCTGACCTCCCCGGCCGGGGACAGCGCTGCGGATTATCTGCAGCAGCTCGAGGGCAGCCGTCCCACGGGATCCGCCGCAGCCGCAGCCGCGCAGGACCGACGGGCACTCGCCGCGAAACTCATCGGGCGCGCCCGCATGGAGATGCGCTCGCACGAGACTGCGCAGGCGCATGCGGACCTGGCCTCCGCCGCCCGCTGGGGTGCCAGCGCGGCCGCCGTGGCCGCGGTCCGGCGCCTGGATGTCAGCGCGCCGGCCGAGCCGCAGCGCGCAGGACCGGATCTGCGGATGCTCGCCGCCGAGCTGAAGCGCATTCACTACGCGGCGCCGCAGTATCCAAACCAGGCGTTGGACGATCGGATCGGCGGCAGCGTCATCGTGCAGTTCGTCGTCAACCCGCAGGGCCGCACCACGGACCTCAAGGTAATCCAGTCGACTCCGCAGGGCGTCTTCGACCGCGCGGCAATGGACGCCATCGCCGAATGGCGTTATCGACCGGCCAAATACGACGGCCGCCCGGTCGCGGTGCCCGTGCGTACCCTGATCCGCTTCGTACTGCCGAACTAGGAAGGCCCCACATGAATGTCGCAGGCGCAGATCGCAACCGCCGGCTGATCACCGCCGGCGCGGGTACAGCCCTCGCCCTGGTGATGGGGCTCGCGCTGCTCGCCGGTTTCAGGCTGGCGACGCAGATTCGCTCCAGCATCACGGCGCTGCAGACCGCGAGCGAGTTGCAGACCTACCCGAGCGTCCTCACGCAGCAGCTGACCGCCCTGCGGCAGCGTCTGGAAACGCGTGAGTACACCGGACAGGCGCACGAGGAACTGGCGGGCACTGTGGCGCGCTTCAACAGCGACATCCGGCGGCTCACGAAGCGCAGCGACGGGCAATCGCCGCAGCTGCAGGACGCGGCACGCATGTGGCAGGCATACCGCCCGGTGCTCGCCCCGATCCTCGCCTTCTCCGGTGAGCCTTACATCGACACGGACTCCGGCAGCTCTCTCTCCGACGGCGGCAAGATGTACTACGGGGACGTGCGTCAAGCACAGCTCCTCGCCAAGCAGAACGTCGGCCGGCTGCATCGGTTGCTCACCGCGGTGACCGACTCGCTCGAGGAGCAGACCTCGGGGGCTGCCGCACGTCTGCGCGAGCTGCTCTCGGGCGGCGTGCTCGCGGCGCTGGTGCTCGCCGCGGCCGCACTGTATCTGCAGCTCACCCGCGCCAGGCACGAGCGCGTCGCGCGGGAGGCGCAGGAGCAGACCCGCGACATCCTGAAGACGGTGCGCGAAGGGTTCTTCCTGCTCGATGCCGACTACAGGATCGGCACCGTCTGGTCCGAGGCCCTGACCCACATCTTCGGCCGCAGCGACTTCGCCGGCCTATCCTTCGAGAAGCTGCTCGAGGATCGCGTTCCGCCCGGCACGCTCGCCACGGCGGTGAAATACATCAAGCTGCTCTGGGGCGATCGGGCCCACGAGAACCTGATGAAGAGCATCAACCCGCTCGGGCAGCTCGAGATCAGCATGGACAACGGCCGGGGCGGCAAGGAGACCCGCTACCTGCAGTTCGACTTCCACCGCGTCGTCGGCCCCAAGGGCGGCGTCAAGCACGTGCTGTGCTCCGTGGGCGACATCACTTCCAACGTGCTGCTGGCGAAGGAGCTGCAGGAGGCACAGGAGAACGCGAACGCGCAGGTCGACATGATGGTCGGCATGCTGCACGTCGATCCCCTGCAGCTCGGCTCCTTCCTCGACACGACCGAGACTGGACTGCGGCTGATCAACGCCATCCTGAAGGAGCCGGCACGCACCGATGCGGAGTTCCGCAAGAAGCTGGGCGGCCTCTTCCGCGAGCTGCACTCGATCAAGGGCGAGGCCTCGGCCCTGAACCTGATGAGCATCGCCCATCGGGTGCATCACCTCGAGGACACGGTGGGCGAGCTGAAGAAGAAGGCGGAGCTCTCGGGCAACGACTTCCTGCCGATGGTGCTGAAGCTCGATGAGCTGCTGGCGCATCTGCGCGGCGTGCGCGAGATGGCCACACGGCTGACGGCCCTGAAACCCGGCGCGGGCTCGACGGCCGAGCCCGCCGCCGCGCCGTCCAGACCCACGGGCGCACACACCGTGCGCCGCTCCGGCGAGGATCTCTCGCCCATACTGCAGGCGCTCGCCGAGAAACTGGCGAAGGATCATCGCAAGTCCTTCAGGCTGAGCCTCTCCGGGCTTGCCGACGTACCTGCCGCCTACCTCGCAACGGTGAAGGATTGCGTCATTCAGATGCTGCGCAATTCCGCGGTCCACGGCATAGAGCCGAGCGAGGCGCGCCGTGTCCAGGCGAAGGCGGATGTCGGCGCGGTCCGTGTGGACTTTCGCCGTTCGAGCGAAGGGTACGAGCTGATGTTCGAGGATGACGGCGCCGGTATTTCCCCGCAGCTGCTGAAGGATGCGGCCGTGCGCAAGAACATCATCACTGCCGCGGAAGCGGCTTCGATGGACACGCGCACCGCCATGGCCCTCGTCTTCCGTCCGGGTTTCTCAACACAGGACGAGGTCACCATGGATGCTGGAAGAGGCGTGGGCATGGACGTGGTCGCACGAACGGTCTACGGCCTCGGAGGCAAGATCGGAGTCAGCACGAACCCCGGCCGCTTCACGCGCTTCAAGATCGTTCTGCCCCCCGCGGGCGAGGCGCGAAGCGGCGAGCGCGCGGACAGGATGTCCGGGCCGCAGGGCCTGCCGCCAGGGATGGCCAGTGGCGTGGCCTGAGGAAGGGAGAGCGCGATGATTGGGAGCCAAAAGAACGGGTCGGGCGTCAGGCGGTCGCTGCGGCTCTTGATCGTGGACGACTCGAACATCATGCGGCGGCGGATCGAGCGCTCGCAGCAGTTCGAGGAGCTCGAGGTGGTCGGCACGGCCGCCAACGGCATCGAGGCGCTGGAGATATTCCACAAGACCGATCCTGACATGGTCACGATGGACCTGACGATGCCGCAGATGGATGGCATCGAGTGCATCTCGAAGCTGGTGCAATTGAAGCCGGCGGTGCGTATCCTCGTGATCTCGGCCCTGGCGGACAAGGCGACCGCCGTCGAGGCCATGGAGCGCGGGGCGAACGGCTTCCTCAACAAGCCGTTCACGGACCGGCAGTTGAACGAGGCGATCGCGGAACTGATGTCCTGAAGGCGAGGCGGAGAACGGGCTGATGTTGCGGGAAGAGGAGCTGAAGACTTTCGTCGAGGGCACGACGAACTACTTCGAGGTGGCGGCCCAACAGCCGGCCACCATCGGCTCGCCGTACCTCATGGAAGGAGCGCCCGCGGTGCACGATTACACGGGAGTCATCAGCATCTCTGGCAAGCGCGAGGGGGTCGTGTACTTCACCGCGCCGCGGGCGATGCTCACCGTGCTCCTCATGAAGATGCAGGAGAACGACTTCAGCCACGAGACTATGCGCGACCTGGTCGGCGAGGTGGCCAACACCATCTCCGGCAATGCGCGGCGGGACTTCGGCCGCGATTTCGTCATCTCGGTACCGAGCGTCCTCGCCGGGGAGAAGCCCGCGGTGTCGCAGAAGCCCGGTCAGCGCTCCTTCATCATCCCGATCAACTGGCGCAGCCACTCGGCGAAGCTGATCGTGTCGCTGACCTGAGTCGTCTCGCTGACCTGAGTCCGGGGTGGCCGGGCGCAGCAGGCGAGGCCCTGTTTCCGCCGCGTATCCCACGAGACTCAATCTCGTGGGATACGGCTCGCAGCGCCGGCCCTACCCCCTCAGGGTTCCTCGTCCGCCCGCAGCCGGTAGCCGAGGCCGGCCTCGGTCACGAGATAGCGGGGCTTGCGGGGATCGGACTCGAGCTTGCCGCGCAGGTTCTTGATGCACACCCGCAGGCCGCGGGAGTCGCCCTGGCGCTGCGGGCCCCAGACCTCGCGAATGAGCTGGTTCTGCATCACGATCGAGCCCAAGTGCCGGGCGAGGCACTCGATCACGCGGTACTCGAGCGGCGTCAGGTGCAGCTCCCCCGCGGGCCCGTGGGCTTCGCGCTTGCCGAGGTCCAGCCGGACCTCGCCGAGCTTCAGTGTGTCGGCCTGCTTCGCGCCGCGCACATTGCGGCGCAGCGCCGCGCGCACCCGGGCGAGCAGCTCCGCTGCGCTGAAGGGCTTGGTGACGTAATCGTCGGCGCCGGCGTCGAGTGCGGCGATCTTCTGATCCTCCATCGTCCGTGCCGAGAGGACGACGATCGGCACGGGCGACCAGGCGCGCACTCTGCGGATCACGGTCAGGCCATCGGCATCGGGCAGTCCCAGATCGATCAGCAACAGGTCCGGCTTATGGCTGCGGGTCTCGATCTCGGCGCGCAGCGCCGTGTCGGCCTGGATGACGCGATACCGCTCCGCCTCCAACAGCACCTTGAGCACGTTGCGGATGCCGGGCTCGTCCTCGATCACGAGGATCTGGTGCATCGCCTCCGTCACCCGATCGGCTCCCGGGCGGGAAGCGTGAATTCGAACCGCGCTCCACCGCCCTCCCGGCGGCTGGCCTCGATCTCACCGCCGTGCGCGCGCACAATGGCGCGGCAGATGGCGAGCCCCAGCCCCGCGCCGATCACGGCGCCCTCCTCGTTGCCGCGCTGGAACTTCTCGAACAGCTTCGCAGGATCGCCCGCCGGAAACCCCGGGCCTTCGTCTTCAACCACGACCCGCACGAAGTCGCCGTCGCTCCTCGCCAGGACCCGGGAGCGCGTATGCGGCGGCGTGTACTTGCCGATGTTGTCGAGCAGGTTGCCGAAGACTTGCACCACGAGCCCCGCATCCACGTGGACCGGCGGCAGATCGGGTGACAGACGCACCTCGACGGGATGATCCCGCAACCGCTCCTCGGTGCGCTCGAGCGCGGCTCCCAGGAGATCATCGAGCGGCTGCCAGTCCCTGCGCAGCCGGACCTGCCCCGACTGGAAGCGCATCAGGTCGAGCACGTTCGATACCAGGTCCGACATCTCGCGGGCCTTGACCTCTATGGAGCGGGCGAGCTCTGCCTTGCTGTCCTCCGCCAGCGTCGCGCCGCGCTCGAGGAGGGTGCTGGCGGCCCCCGCCATCACGGCGAGCGGGGTGCGCAGGTCGTGCGAGATCGAGGCGAGCAGCGTGTTGCGCAGGCTCTCCCGCTCCACCGCCAGACTCGAGGCCTCGGCAACTTCGGCGAGACGCGCCCGCTCCAGCGCGAGCCCGATCTGGCCCGCGAAGGTGTCGAGAAGGTGGCTCTGCTCCGGCAGCAGCACGCGGCGCGCGTTGTCGGGCAGGACGGCGAGCACCCCCGCCGTACGGCGCTCATCGCCGAGCGGAACGTAGAGCGCGGGCGCCGCCGGCAGGGTGTCGGAGCCGAGTCCGGCGCGCCGGCCGTGGTCCGCCACCCACTGAGCGACGGCCAGATCCGCACGGCGAAAGGCATTCTCCGGCGCCTCCCCGCGCGGATAGCGCAGTTTGCCGCTCGCATCGGGGAGGAGCACCACGGCCTTGCACTGGAACACCTCCGTCACGTGACGAAGCGCGACTTGCGCCATCGACCCGATGCCCCGGGTCACCGCGAGCTCGCGGCTCATCGCATACAGTGTGGCGGTACGGCGCTCGCGTGCCCCTGCAACCCGGGTCTGCTGGCGTACGTTCGCGGTCAGGGTGGCAATCACCAATGCGATGGTCAGCATGGCGCCAAAGGTGACGATGTACTGGGCGTCCGAGACGGCGAACGTATAGCGCGGCGGCACGCAGAAGAAATCGAAGGAAGCGACGCTGAGGACCGCCGTCAATGCCGAGGGTCCCCGCCCCAACCGCAGGCCCGCCACGGTGACGCCGAGCAGATAGACCATGGCGAGATTGGAGAGCTCGAAATGCGGATACATGAGGAGCGACAACAGCGTGGAGGCCGCCGACACGCCCACCGCCCGACCGTATCGGTCCCAGCGAATCGCGCTCTGATAATGCGCCGCCTCCGGGGCGACGCCCGCGGGGCTCGGCCGATCGCTCACGCCGCCATCGGCCGGGGCAATCATCACCACATCGAAGCCGCGCGCCTGGTGAAGAAGCTGGGTTGCCGTCGAGGGACGCAGCCAGGCGCGCCAGCCACGCCGCTTGGGCGCTCCGACGAGCACGCGCGTGGCGCGACGCGTTTGCGCGTAGTCCAACAGCACCGCGGCCGGTGACGGACCATCCAGCGTTACCGTCTCGGCACCCAGGGATTCCGCGAGACGCAACACGGCGATCCGCCGGTTGCGGTCGACCTCGGACAGCCGGAGCAATCTCAGCGTCTCGACGTAGACGGCCGTCCATTGAGCATCGAGAGCATCCGCCATCCGCTTCCCGGCGCGCACGAGCTGCTCCGCCTGCGCATCAGGGCCGACGGCGACGAGAATCCGGTCGCCGGCGATACGTGCCCGGACCCGCTCGGGCGCCAGCGCGCGCGAGGCGGCCTCCACCCGGTCGGCAACGCGGCGCAGCGCAATCTCCCGCAGCGCCATCAGGTTCTGCTTGCGGAAGAAGCGCTCGACGGCCGTCGCGACCTCATCGGCCACGTAGACTTTGCCGGCGCGGAGCCGCGCGATGAGATCGTCGGGCGGGAGATCTATCAGCTCGATGTCATCGGCCTCGTCGAATACCTTGTCGGGCAGGGTTTCACGCTGCCGGACCCCGGTCGTCTGATAGACGAGGTCGTTCAGACTCTCCAGATGCTGGACATTGACGGTCGTCCAGACATTGACGCCGGCATCGAGCAGCTCCTCGATGTCCTGCCAGCGCTTCGGGTGGCGCGGCGCCGGCTCCCCGCCTGTGATGTTGGAATGGGCGAGCTCGTCGACCAGCAGAATGGCCGGGCGCCTGACGAGAGCGGCATCCAGGTTGAACTCCTGACGAACGATGCCGCGGTAGGCGACCAGCAGCGGCGGCAGCCGCTCGAAGCCCTCTGCGAGCCGCTCCGTCTCCACCCGGCCATGGGGCTCGAGGTAACCGATCACGACCTCGGTGCCGGAAGTCTGGGCGGCGCGGGCCGCCTCCAACATGGAGTAGGTCTTGCCGACGCCGGCGGAAGCGCCAAAAAAAATCCGCAGCCGGCCACGGGCGGCGCGGGCCTCCTCGGCCTTGACGTGGGCGAGCAGCTGGTCCGGATCGGGCCGGCCCTCGACCGGGGAGTTGTTTGTCATGCGCTTCGCGCAGGTCTCAACGGGCTTCGCCTTCGGCGGACCCCGTCCGTGTAGCGGCGCGCCGGGCGCGGCGGGGGAAACACCTCATTATCTCACCTTATCGAGGGCGAGGTTGAGCTCCAGCACGTTGACCCGGGGCTCGCCGATCACGCCGAGCCACGGGGTCTTGGCATGGGCGGCGATCAGCGCCCGCACCCGCTCCGGGCTCAGGTGCCTGGCGTGGGCGATGCGGTTCACCTGGTAGTACGCCGCCGCGAGGCTGATGTCGGGATCCAGGCCGCTTGCGGAAGCCGTGACCAGATCCACGGGAATGGGGGCGTGGTTGGCCGGATCGGCCGCCCTCAGAGCGGCGATGCGCGCCTCGACCGCGGCGGTCAGCGCCGGGTTCAAGGGCCCGAGGTTCGAGCCCCCGGAGGCGAGGCCGTTGTAAGGTTGCGGGCCGGTGGCGGAGGGGCGGCTCCAGAAGTACCGGGGAGCGCTGAAGGGCTGGCCGATGAGCCGCGATCCAACGGGCTTGCCGTCCTTGACGATGAGACTGCCGGCCGCTTCGCGGGGAAACAGGACTTTCGCCACGCCGGTGACCGCGAACGGATACGCAATACCGAGGACGAGCGTCATCAGAATGAGCAGGGTGACAGCGGGGCGCAGCAGGGAATGGCTCGACGATTGATTCATGGCGTCGTCCTCAGACCAGATGCACGGCCGTGAGCAGCATGTCGATCAGCTTGATGCCGATGAACGGCACCACGATTCCACCGAGACCGTAGACCAGAAGGTTGCGGCGCAGCAGCACGGCGGCACCGAGCGGCCGGTAGCGGACACCCTTGAGCGCCAGCGGGATCAGCACGACGATGATGAGCGCGTTGAAGATCACGGCGGAGAGGATGGCCGAGTACGGGCTCGTCAGGCCCATGAGGTTCAGGGCATTCAGCTGCGGGTAGGTGCTGGCGAAAGCCGCCGGGATGATGGCGAAGTACTTGGCGATGTCGTTGGCGATGCTGAACGTGGTGAGCGAGCCGCGGGTCATCAGCATCTGCTTGCCCGTCTCCACCACCTCGATGAGCTTGGTGGGGTTGGAGTCGAGATCGACCATGTTGCCGGCCTCCTTGGCCGCCTGCGTGCCGGTGTTCATCGCCACGGCCACGTCCGCCTGGGCAAGCGCCGGCGCGTCGTTGGTGCCGTCACCGGTCATGGCCACGAGCCTCCCCTCGCCCTGGTGGCTGCGGATCAGGTTCAGCTTCGCCTCCGGCGTCGCCTCCGCGAGGAAGTCGTCGACCCCCGCCTCGGCGGCGATCGCCGCCGCCGTGAGCGGGTTGTCGCCGGTGATCATGATCGTCTTGATGCCCATGCGGCGCAGCTCCCCGAACCGCTCCTTGATGCCGCCCTTGACGATGTCCTTGAGCTCGATGACGCCGAGCACCCGCGGACCGTCGCTGACGAGCAGCGGCGTACTGCCCCGCCGCGCCACTTCCTGCACCGTGGTCAGCACC